>JBDSMU010000119.1:0-35995 GCA_039915685.1 Gemmatimonadales bacterium
CCGGGCCCGACGTTCAGCTCATGGAAGTGGGAACGGGCGGGATCCGCCTCGCCCAGGAGTTGCTCTCCCCATGTGATTTTCTCATCATTGCCGACGCCATGACCCGGGGCGGGGCACCGGGGGACACATACGTGCTGGAGGTCGACTCGGTGGAACAAGTACACGAAGTGGACATGCACGTGGCGATACCGTCGCACGCGCTCTCAGTGGCGCAGGCGTTAGGTGTGTTGCCGCGCCGAGTGGTGCTCATCGGTTGTGAACCCGCGATGGTCGACGAACTCGTGCTTGAGATGTCGCCCGTGGTTCTGGCCAGCGTGGACGTAGCCGTGGCGCACATCCGCGACCTCATCAGCGCGCGGCCTGGCCAGTCAGCCGTGTCGACGACCGGCGTGACAGGGTCCGCGACCCCCGTGTCCGGGGCGGCATGATGTCTCCTGATCCCCATGATGGTGCCGGGGGCGAGATTGCGCGCCAGGACGAAATGCTCGAGCTGCTGTTCTGGTTCGAAGGCGAGGGGTTAGGCGCGAGTGCGACGATCGCCGGGATGACCCGCTTCCTCGCCCAGCCCGAAGAGGTAGTGAAAAACACGATCGAAGACTTGATGCAACGGGCGTACATCGTCCAACCGGACAAGTCAGGCGAGTATCGTCTGACCCCGATCGGTCGGGTGCAGGCAGCGCGACGTTTTGCTGATGAATTCTCCGAGCTGCTGAGCCAGGGACATGGCGAGTGCAGCGATCCTGATTGTGATTGTCACGACAACCCAGCCGGTGCGGCGGCGTGTCATGCCGAACGCGCCTCAGGAGGCCACAAGCACTGATGCGGATAGCCATTGCAGGAAAGGGCGGGACCGGCAAGACGACGATTTCAGGCACGCTGGCCCGGGTGCTCGCGCGACGGGGGCGGAACGTCCTGGCCGTCGACGCGGACACCACACCGAACCTCGGCGTGATTCTGGGCCTGTCGCCGGAAGGGGCCCAGGGGACGCGAGACCTGCCGCGCAATATGATGGAACGGCAGACGCAACCGGATGGCACCGTGACATCGATTTTCACGGCCGATTCGGACGCGATCATCGACGATTACGCCACCGCCGGCCCCGACGGAGTACGGCTGCTGGTGATGGGCAAGGTCAACCACGCTGGCGCGGGCTGCCTGTGCGGTGCGCACGCGGCGGTTCGCGGCCTGCTGGGTGAGCTGGTGCGCAAGGACGATCCCGATCGCGACGTGATCGTCGACATGGAAGCGGGATTGGAGCACCTCTCGCGGGGGACTGGCCGCCACCTGTCGCGATTCGTCGCGACCATCGAGCCGTACTACCGGTCGATGGAAGTGGCGCGCCGGGTGTCCAACCTGGCATCCGAACTCGGCATCACCGACGTGCTGGCAGTGTCGAACAAGGTGCGGGATGCGGGCGATCGCAAAGCGATTGCCGACTTCTGCTCCGCGCACGGGATTCGGCTCGTGTGCGAGATCCCGTACGACCCGTCTGTGGTCGAAGCCGAACGGGCAGGCCAGACGCCCATCGACTTTGCGCCGGATTCGCCCGCCGTGCGAGCGATCGGGCAGCTCGCCGACACCCTGGTCGCCTAGGTCCGAGCGGATTCGGGCGATCATTCGCCGCACAACGTGGTGATCTTCTGCGCGAAACAGAAGCACTCCGCGTGCAGCCCTCAATGCCCTGTGCTGATGTCCATGAACTCGACGACCATATTATCGCACTGCTACGGCTGGAGCCGGACCGGGACAGCCTGAACATGAGCCTTTCGCCTCGATAGGACCGGGTTGGTGAGTGTCTGCGAGAACCAAGACCGTAGCAAAACTGTACAGTTTTTCCCAGAGTGGACATGGACCGGATGTTGCATGGTTAGCGGCTCCCGACTTCCCTGGCGAGTCCATGCAGACCACGCAAACCTCAACCGACGTCCTTTGGCGACGGTACCGCTCCACCGGGTGCATCGAGGCCCGGCGCGACCTCTTGGGTCGATACCTCGGGCTGGTGCATCATGCCGCCCGCGAGGTGGCACCCAGGGTGCGGGATGCGGTGAGCCTCGATGAACTCGTGTCAGCTGGGTCGCTCGGGCTCCTCCAGTCGATGGAAGGATTCGACCCCGAACGCGGTCTCGCATTCAGCACCTTCGCGATGCGCCGGATCCGGGGCGCGATCCTCGACGAGCTCAGGTCGAGGGATCCGCTCTCCCGGTCGGACCGCGCCCACACCCGGCGACACGACGCCGCGATGCAGGAACTCGAACAGAAGCTGCGTCGGCAGCCCACCCAGGGAGAGGTGGCCCGCCACCTCGGCGTTGATGACGACACCATGCACCGCTGGCGGGAACGCGCCGCCACCGTTGATTCTGTGTCGCTGGAAAGTGAGCGCCTCGGCGGGCAGCTGTCCGATCGCATCGGTGGTGATGGCGGCGACGAGATCCACGGCACCGTGGAACGCGCCGAGCGGCGAGACACCATCCGGTTCGCCATGGATAAGCTTCCACACCGGGAGCGGCTCGTGCTGCTGCGGTCCTACCTGGAGGAGAAGACGCTGCGTGAGATCGCAGGCGAACTCGGCGTGACGGAGTCCCGGGTCTGTCAGCTCCGAACCCAGGCCCTTGCCAGGATGCGCCGGGTCCCTGAACTAGCCTACGCCAACGAGTAGCAGTTGAAGCCCCGACACTGCATGGTGTTGAACCGCTGTTGATCCTTTCTCGCTAGATTCCCGCGTCGTTCCCCCCGTCCCATGGAGGGCTTGATGCGCACCGCACTCGCGGGAATCATCGACTATGCCGGACTGTTCCCCCCGGCAAGTTGCACCATGACCCGCGCGGTATCATCCTACGACAGCTACCGAGGTTCACCGGACCGGTGGATGCTCGGCCGCTTCATCGTGGCAGCGTCCCGGCTCGACGAATTGGGTCACGTGGTCGATCAGGCTGGCTTCGGAACGCCGACGGACCCTTGGCCGCTGTCAGTGGTGATGGGTGTGAACATGCCTGCGGAGCTGGCGCTCATCATGGCGTTCGAGGAAACCTGGGGCAACCAGGGATTCGTCGTCGACGCGCTGGAATACAAGGTGGGCTCGGCGGGCCACGCGCTCGCCACCGCGTCCGAGCTGCCGGCGCGACTCACCCGTTTCCTCGAAGTGCCCCCGCACGGTCCTTTCGATTCCGTGGTCGAGGCGATCGGGAGGGTGGGCGCATTCGCAAAGATTCGCACCGGCGGCACCACCCCCGACCTCATTCCGTCATCCGGCGACGTGCTGGCGTTCCTGCAGGCGGCTATCAAGCACGCTGTTCCGTTCAAGGCGACGGCCGGACTTCATCACCCCTTCGGGGGCCTGTATCCCCTCACTTACGATGACCAGGCCGAGCGGGCGACAATGTTCGGGTTCGTAAACCTGCTGGCCGCGACGGCCGAGTTGATGAGGAGTGGAGACGTCGAGAGGGCGCTGCAAATTCTCGAGGAGGAGGATGCGGCGGCGTTCGTGAGATGCGATGACGAATTGACGTGGCGGGGCCACTCTTATGACGCCGCGACGCTCGCCGCTACGCGCGATCGTGGTTTTCTCTCCTTCGGGTCGTGCTCGTTCCGTGAGCCGGTCGATGAATTACAACAGGACCGTCCTCGATGAATGACCTCGATCACTCGCATGACCCGGCACGCCATAGCTGGGTGGAGTCTGCAAACGGGCATCCCGATTTCCCGTTGCAGAACCTTCCATTTGGCGCGGTTGCGGAGTCTGATGATGACCTGCCCGAGGTGGTCGTCGCCATCGGCGATTCGGTGCTCCGCCTCGCTGCCGCCTTCGACGCCGGTCTCGGCGCGGGACTGCCGATCGATCCGGCGATGGCCCCGTTCCTCCTGGAACAGCTCATGGAAGAGTCGCCGGAAACCTGGACCGCGCTTCGCCTCGAGCTGAGCGACGCGCTCAGCGATCCCGCTTGGGCACCGCGCCTCGAGTCGGCGCTCATGCCGCGCGCAGGTATGCGCCACGTCCTGCCGGTGCAGTCGGTCGACTACACCGATTTCTATGCCTCGATCCATCACGCGACCAACGTCGGCTCAATGTTCCGCCCCGACAATCCCCTCTTGCCGAACTACAAATGGGTGCCGATCGGCTATCACGGTCGGGCGTCATCCATTGTCGTCGGCGGGACCGCGGTTCGTCGGCCCCACGGCCAGACCCGAGGGCCTGAAGCCACCGAGCCGGCCTTCGGTCCGAGTCGATCACTCGACTACGAGTTGGAGCTCGGACTGATCATTGGCGGGAGCAATGCGCTCGGGACCGCCGTGACGGCGGACGAGGCGCGCTCGCGGATCTTCGGCGTGTCGCTCCTCAACGACTGGTCTGCGCGCGACCTCCAGGCATGGGAGTACCAGCCATTGGGGCCTTTCCTCGCGAAGAACTTTGCCACGTCGCTCGCGCCATGGATCGTCACCACCGACGCACTGAAGCCGTTTCGCGTCCCGATGCCGCCGCGCGCCGAGGGCGATCCTGCACCGCTGCCATACCTGCAGGTGCCGGGTGATCACACCTGGGCGATTGAACTCGACGTGTTGCTCTCGACGGCCGCGATGCGCGGACGTGGCGATGCTCCATTCCGGGTGAGCCGCGCACAGTTCGAGCAGGCGATGTACTGGAGTCCGGCGCAGCTCGTGACCCACCACGGCAGCAACGGCTGCAACCTGTCGTCAGGCGACCTGCTGGGAACGGGCACGATCTCGGGAGCGGAACCCGACGCGCGCGGATGCCTGCTCGAGCGAACCTGGCGCGGGGCGGAGCCGCTGTCGCTTCCTGACGGCACCACTCGTCGATTCCTCGAGGACGGCG
Organism: Gemmatimonadales bacterium; assembly: GCA_039915685.1. Lineage (GTDB taxonomy): Bacteria > Gemmatimonadota > Gemmatimonadetes > Gemmatimonadales > GWC2-71-9 > Palsa-1233. The sequence continues at coordinate 4,829 of JBDSMU010000119.1, forward strand.
ATACGGTGACGTTGACTGGCCGATGCGTGCGCGACGGGGCGGTGTCGATCGGCCTCGGCGTCTGCTCCGGGACGGTGATTCCGGCGTGAGCAGAACGGTCGACGTGGTCGTGAGCTATCTCGCGATGACCTCGCCCGCGCAGCTGCGTCCGGGCGCGGTGCCGCACGAGGAGTTTCGGGTGGTGCAACTCGACTCATCCAGCGAGGGCACGCCCACGATCGTGCGACAGCTCTATCTCGACGTTGGTGCCGCGTGGCACTGGCAGGATCGAGCCAAGTGGTCCGACCAGGAATGGGCCGACGCGATCCGCAAGGAAGGCGTGGAGATCTGGGTGGCACTGCGCGACAGGGACGTCGCGCAGGTCGGCTACTATGAGTTGGAGCGTAGCGACGGCGACGTCGACATCCGTTATTTCGGTCTACTCGCGGGGTTCATTGGCCGGGGCCTGGGCGGCTGGCTGCTTACCAAAGCCGTCGAGCGGGCGTGGGAGCAGGGCGCCGCCCGGGTGACCCTCAATACGTGCTCACTCGACGGCGCGGCAGCGCTACCCAACTACCGCTCCCGCGGATTCGAGCTCGTCAGGATCGTGCACCAACGCCGGGAACTGCCCGATGAACCTCGCTGACCTCCGCCGGGAGTATGCGAGTGCAGCGCTCGACGAATCGGGGAGCGCCGACGATCCGCACGAGCAGTTCGCGCGGTGGTTCTCCGAAGCGCAGGCAGCGGGCGTGCCTGAGCCAAATGCGATGACGCTCGCGACCAGCACGCTCGACGGCGCGCCGAGCGCCCGAATCGTGCTGCTGAAGGGTTACAACAGTGCTGGTTTCGCGTTCTTTACCGACATGCGATCACGCAAGGGTGCAGATCTCGCCGCGAACCCGCGGGCCGCGCTGGTATTCCATTGGGTCGAGCTTGAGCGCCAGGTGCGGGTGCGAGGTTCAGTGTCGCTCATCGATCGCGACGAGGCTGCGGCATATTTTCGGACTCGGCCGGTCGGATCGAGGCTGGGCGCTTGGGCATCGACCCAGAGTGCAGTGCTCACCGACCGCGCCGAACTCGAGGCACGCTGGGCAGAGCGCGAGAACCAGTTCGCGGGAGGCGAGGTGCCGCTTCCGGATCACTGGGGCGGCTTTCGCGTGGTTCCAGACGAGATCGAGTTCTGGCAGGGTCGGTTGAGCCGTCTCCATGACCGTCTTCTCTACACCCGTACGCCGGAGTCTGCATGGCATCGCGTTCGCCTGTCACCCTGATCGCCTTCGCCGCTCTGGCGCTTGGATCGGCTGGACCGGTTGCGGGTCAGCGAGCTCCGTCCTACCAGCTCGCCGAGATCATGCGCGGTTACGAAACGGTGGGCCGGGAGCCGACGGGTGTGCAGTGGACGCCCGATTCCCGCTGGATGTATTTCTCGTGGCTCCCGGCAGGACGGCCGTGGAACGCCTCAATGGAGTCGTATCGGGTGAGGCCTGATCGCGGAAGCAGCCCGGAGCGCGTCACCCAGGCTCACGTCGATTCGATGGCACCCATGCTCGCGGGCGGGGTGACGACGCGTGATGGGCGGCGCCGTGCGGTGGCGGTGCGGGGAGACCTCTGGGTGGTTGACCTGCCGTCAGGTGACACGCGTCGTCTTTCCCGCACGACGCAGACCGAGCAGCTCATCGGATGGTCCGCCGACGAATCGCGGCTGTTCTATCGGACCGCCGACAACGCCTTCGCGTTGCGCATTCGCGATGGGTACGTCGAGCAGCTTTCCGATCTGCGCACCGGCTCGGCACCGGACAGTGCGCGCAAGCCGGCCCAGCGCACCGCACTCGAGCGCGACCAACTCGCGCTGCTACAAGCCATTCGTGATCGGGCCGCTGCTGATTCTGCCGCCACCACGGACCGGGCAGCGCGAGACTCCCAGGCGCTCCGACCGATCTACCTCGGCCGCGATATCCGGCAGCGCGGGATGTGGGTGGCTCCCACCGGAACGCACCTGCTCCTCCAGGCCGCGAACGATGCGCAGGCCCGCGCGACGCAGGTACCGTCGTACGTCACTGCGTCGGGATACACCGAGGATATCCCCTCGCGGACCAAGGTCGGCGACGGCCAGGGGCGCCTCCGCCTAGGGCTGGTGGAGCTCGCCACCGGCAAGCTGACTTGGCTGCACTTGCCGCTCGCCGACAGTTCAGGCACCGGCATCGGCGCCAGCGTGATCGGATGGAACGATGCCGGCAACGCGGCCTTGCTGAATGTCGGGTCGAGCGACAATACCACTCGTGTGCTGGCGCGACTGGACGTTGCAACGGGCGTCGTGACACCCCTGCTGCAGTCGGTGGATTCGGCGTGGGTGGGCGGGCCATGCGGCGGATGTGCCGGATGGCTCCCCGGCAACCGAGGGATCTGGGCGGTGAGTGAGGCCGACGGCTACGCGCACCTGTACATGATGGATGGGGACGGTCACAACCTTCGGCAGCTCACTCGAGGCGCGTTCGAGGTGCGCGGAGCGCGCCTTTCAGCAGATCGGGACCAGTTCGAGCTGCAGACCAGCGAAACCTCGCCGTACGACAATCAGTTCTTCGTGATGTCGCTGAATGGCGGGGCGCGCACGCTCATGACCGCTGAGCCGGGGCTGCACCAGGTATCGGTGTCGCCTGACGGCTCGTGGATCGCCGACGTGCGTTCCAGAGGCAACCAGCCACCGGAACTGTATGTGCAGCGCAACCGCGCCAACGCCTTTGCGCGACGGGTGACCACCACGCCGAGCGCCGCGTGGAGTGCGCAGCGATGGATGGATCCCGAGATCATCGAGATTTCGGCGAGCGACGGGGTGAAGGTGCCCGCGAGGATCTACCGCCCCGAGGATCTCGGTGTGAAATCCAACGGCGCTGCCGTCCTGTTTGTCCACGGGGCGGGGTATCTGCAGAACGTACATCACGGATGGTCCACGTATTTTCGCGAGTATCAGTTCCATCACCTGCTGGCGTCGAAGGGTTATGTCGTCGTCGACGTTGATTACCGTGCCTCTTCTGGTTACGGGCGCGACTGGCGCACTGCCGTCTACCGCCACATGGGCGGACGCGATCTGGAAGATTTCGTTGATGCCTCGAAGTGGCTCACGGCCTCGCGGGGAATCAGTCCCGACCGGATCGGGATCTACGGCGGCTCGTATGGCGGGTTCATCACGCTCATGGCGCTGTTCACCCGGCCGCAGTATTTCGGTGCCGGCGCAGCGCTCCGGTCGGTGACCGATTGGGCGCACTACAACCACGGTTACACCGCGAACATTCTCAATGAACCGCAGTCCGATACCGTGGCGTACCACCGGTCGTCACCGATTTTCTTCGCGGAAGGGCTGGAAGACCCGCTGCTAATTGCGCATGGCATGATCGACACGAATGTGCACTTCCAGGACGTGGTGCGTTTGTCGCAGCGGCTTATCGAGCTCGGCAAGACACGGTGGGAGCTGGCTGTGTATCCCGTGGAGGACCACGGCTTCGTCAGACCCGATTCATGGACCGATGAGTACCGCCGTATTCTGGAACTCTTCGACCGATGGCTCCCGGCGGGTGCGGAGGGTGCGACCCCGCGTGAGTGACCCGGCGGCGAACCTTGCCGATGGTCGCCGGCTCGCGGGCATGGGCCTGGCGGTCAACGCGTTGTTGGCGCTCGTCAAGGGTACCGCCGGCGTGCTCGGCAATTCTTACGCGCTCATCGCGGACGCGGTGGAGTCAGTGACCGACATCGCGGGATCACTTGTTGTGTGGGGCGGACTGAGGCTATCGAGCCGCGACCCCGACGATGATCATCCCTACGGACACGGCAAGGCTGAACCGCTCGCGGCGGCGGCCGTCGGGGTCATGCTGGTCGGCGCAGCGATCGGCATCGCAATCCAGGCTGCCGGCGAGATCGTCGCCCCACAACACGCGCCCGCGCCGTTCACGCTCGTGGTCCTGGTGCTCGTGGTCGTGGTCAAGGAAACCCTCTTCCGGCGTGTGCTGCGCGCGGCAGAAGCCACCGGGAGCAACGCGATCGGCGCTGATGCCTGGCACCACCGCTCTGATGCGATCACGTCGGGTGCGGTGTTCCTCGGTATCGCGGCGGCTCTCATCGGCGGCGTTGGCTACGAATGGTGTGACGACGTCGCCGCGATCATTGCTGCGGTGATCATCGTGGCGAACGCGGCCCGGATCCTCCGTCCGGCGCTGCATGAACTGATGGACGGCGCGCCCGATGAGGGATTCTTTCGGGCGGTCTCGTCGGCGGCGCTGTCGGTGCCGGGAGTGCGACACATCGAGAAGGTTCGCGCCCGACGCGTTGGTGCCCAGTTCGATGTGGACCTCCATGTGCAGGCGGATCCCACCATGCCGCTCCACGATGCGCACGTGCTCGGTGGTTGCGTGAAGACCGCCATCCGGGAGGCGCTTCCGTCGGCCTGTCACGTACTGGTGCACCTGGAGCCCTATGAGCCGGTCTCGGGACCGCGCGGAGCGTTGTGACCCTCGACATTGTCGTTTCACAGACGCTGCTGCGCCTTGCCTCGCACGATCGTACCTGTATGGTCGCCGTGTCGGGCGGCAGCGACTCGATCGCACTCCTCGATCTCCTCGGTCGTGGCGCGGCCGTGCACGGCCGCGCGTTGGTGGTCGGCCACGTCGATCACGGCATCGATCCGTCGAGCCGCCTGGCGGCCGACTTGGTGCGGGAGGCCGCTGCGTCGCACGGACTGCCGTTCGTGATCGCGACCTGCGCGCTGGGGTGGGGCGCCTCCGAGACGCGCGCCCGCACCGCGCGCCGAGCGGCGCTGCGCGAGCTCGGCCAGCAGTGTGGCGCGACGGCAATCGTGCTTGCGCACCACGCCGACGACCAGGCAGAAACCGCGCTCCTCAGGTTGCTCCGCGGGAGTGGGCCGGCGGGTCTCGCCGCGATGGCGCCGCGGCGCGGGCCGTGGGTCCGTCCGGTACTCGGGATCCGACGAGCTGAACTCGCCGGCCATGTCGCGGCCGAAGGGCTCGCCACGTGGACCGACCCCGCCAACGCCGACCCGCGCCACCTGCGCTCGTGGCTCCGGCACGCCGTCGTGCCACTGTTGACTGAGCGCCTCCCCGATCTGGTCGAACGGCTGGGCGAGGCGTGCGCCCAAGCGCGCCATGCCCGTGTTGCGTCCGACGCGATGCCGGAACTCATCGAGGTGCTCGCGTGGGAGGCTGCGGATCGCACGATTTCCGTTGCCGCGGCACCGCTCAGGGGGTATCGTTCCCCCGTTCGTGACGCCCTGGTGGCGGCGATCGCGCGGCGGTTGGGCGTGACCGCCGGCAGGGGCCGCCTCGCCGCAGTGGCCGGGCTGTTGCGCCCCGGGATGGCGAGCGGGCGGGTCGACCTCTCCGGATCTCTCGTGGTGGAACTCGCCTTCGGTCGCCTGACGTTTCATCAGGCGGTACCGTCATCGTTCGGGGCGTCGCCACTGCCCGAGTCGGGGAGTCTGCCCGTCGGGCCGTGGCGCATTGCTGTACGCCGAGCCCCGGTGGAATCGGCGGTCTTGCGATGCGATCGGGCTACAATGTTGGTGCCTGGGTCGTATACCGTCAGGCCATGGGCACCCGGGGACAGGATCCGGCCACTGGGCGGCACCGGAACGAGAGCGGTTTCAACGGTCTTCCGTGAGGCACTCGTTCCACCTCGCCGCCGCAGGCATTGGCCGGTTGTGGTGTCCGATGTGGACGCGACGATCGTATGGGTTCCGGGCATCTGCCGTTCGGAGTTCATGGTTCCCCAACGCGGCACCGAGGGTTTGCATGTCGACTGCACTGACGCCTGAAATGCACCGTCGCGCCGCCGGGTGCAACCTGCGAGTCGTGTTCGACGAACCGACGATTGCGTCGCGAGTTCGCGAGCTGGGCCGGGAGATCACTGTTGCGTATCCCGACGGCGATTTGCTGGTCCTCGGCCTCCTCAAGGGAAGCTTCATCTTCCTGAGCGACTTGGTCCGCGAGATCAACCGTCCGCTGCACGTCGACTTCCTCGTCGCTTCGTCGTACGGTGCCGAAAAAGTGTCAAGCGGCAATGTGCGACTGTTGTACGATCCGGAAACTCCGCTGGAGGGAAAACACATTCTCCTGGTGGAAGACATCATCGACAGTGGTCGCACCATGGTGCGTCTCACTGAGCTCCTAAGAGAGCGCCGACCAGCGTCACTCGCAATCTGTGCGCTGCTCGACAAACACCTGCTGCCCGAAGCCCTGCCCGAAATGCGGTGGACAGGGTTCACGGCTCCGCCCGCGTTCTTGGTCGGCTACGGCCTCGATCACGCGGAAGACCATCGCCACCTCCCGTTCATTGGTGACCTGATCTGATGGCTGAACGCACACCACCCAATCCACCGTCCAACTGGGCCGGGCGCAGCAAGACGCTCGCCCTCTGGGCTCTCTGTTTCCTCATCGTGGTGGCGCTCGTCCAGTTCATGGGGAAGAAGAGCGCACCCACCGAGTTCACGTACACCGAGTTTGCCCAGCAGCTCGCCGGCGGCAACGTTGCCGCTGTTGAGATTGAGAGTGGGAAAATGATGAAGGGCGAGTTTCGCACGGCCGTGATGCAGGATGCCCGTCCGGTGAAGGTCTTCGCGGTGCTGTTGCCCGTGGCGAACTCGGAGGAGTTCATCACTCGGCTGGAGCAGTCTGGGGTGCAGATCACGGCCCGTGAGCCAAAGGGTGGCATCGCGCTGTTCCTGCTGCAGGCGCTGCCATGGATCGTGATCATCGCGCTTTGGTGGTTCATCTTCCGGCAGATGCAGGCCGGTGGCAACCGCGCGTTCGCGTTCGGAAAATCGAAGGCCAAGTTGCTGACCGGCGACACGCCGAAGGTCACGTTTGCCGACGTTGCTGGCGCCGATGAGGCGAAGGTCGAGTTGCAGGAAGTGATCGAGTTCCTCAAGGACCCGCAGAAGTTCACCCGGCTGGGCGGTCGGCTGCCGAAGGGCGCGCTACTCGTGGGTCCGCCGGGCACCGGTAAGACGCTACTCGCACGCGCCGTGGCGGGTGAGGCAGCGCGCCCGTTCTTCTCGATGTCGGGTTCCGACTTCGTCGAGATGTTCGTCGGTGTCGGTGCATCCCGAGTGCGCGACCTCTTCGAGCAGGGCAAGGCGCACGCGCCGTGCATCATCTTCATCGACGAGATCGACGCCGTCGGTCGCCATCGCGGCGCCGGGCTCGGCGGCGGGCATGACGAACGCGAGCAGACGCTCAATCAGCTGCTCGTCGAGATGGATGGCTTTGAGTCAAACGAGGGCGTGATCCTGATCGCGGCCACGAACCGGCCCGACGTGCTTGACCCGGCGCTGCTGCGCCCGGGACGGTTCGACCGGCAGATCGTCGTTGATGCACCCGACATGAAAGGTCGTGAAGGCATCCTGCGCGTGCACGTGCGGAAGATCCCGCTGTCGCCCGATGTGGATCTCGCGGTGATCGCCAAGGGGACGCCGGGCATGGCGGGGGCCGATCTCGCCAACCTCGTCAACGAGGCGGCGCTGCTCGCGGCCCGCAACAACAAGAACTCCGTCGACATGCACGACCTGGAGGAGGCGAAGGACAAGGTGATGCTGGGCGTCGAGCGTCGCTCGCTCGTGCTCACCGAGGAGGACAAGAAGCTCACCGCCTATCACGAGGCCGGTCATGCCGTGGTCGCCATCAAGACGCCCGGCAGCGACCCGGTGCACAAGGTCACCATCATCCCGCGTGGGCGTGCCCTCGGCCTCACCGCGTCGCTGCCCGAGGTCGACCGTCACAATTACACCCGTGATTGGTTGATTGGCTCGTTGGCAATGTTCTTTGGCGGGCGTGCTGCCGAAGAAATCGTCTTTGGCAAGGGCGCCGTCACCACCGGGGCGGGGAACGACATCGAGCGCGCCACCATGCTTGCCCGTCGCATGGTGACGCAATTTGGGATGAGCGAGGTGATCGGACTCATGTCCGTGGGCGAGCGCGAACAGGAAGTATTCCTGGGGAGGGAGTTCGGCTCGCGGCGGGAAACGTCCGAACAAACCGCCCAGATGGTCGACGGCGAGGTCAAGCGGTTGCTCGACGAAGCGTATGCCACCGCGCTCGCGCTGCTCAGCGCAAATCGCGATCTCCTTGAGCGTATCGCCTCGGCACTGCTCGATCGCGAGACAATCGATCGCGAGGATCTCGACTTGCTCGCGCGCGATCAACCGTTGCCGCCGCGATCAACCCCCCCGCCGGTTCAGGGTATCGCCGCTGCGGCACCGGCCCGCAGCGAGGCCCCCGTCATCAAGCCGATCCTCGGCGCACCACCGGCAGAGCCCTTCGGCGCGTGATCGTCACACCAATCGCGGCTCGCAGCACCACTGCGATCCGTGACGCCCTCCTATCCCATGGATGGGAGGGCGAGGTGTGTCGGGACGCTGCAATCGGCATCGGTGCCGTGGCGTATCACGTCGCTGGTATCGACGACGCCGCCATCGAGGCGATGCTGCCCATCGCGGGCCGCCTGGGCCTTGAGCTGGTCACTGGCCCCAACTGGTTGATCCTCGCTGGGGCTCGGTCGCGACTCGGCGCCTTCGCACGTCCATGGGTCCAACCAGAGGCGGTACAGGCGCTCGCGATCGCGATCGGGATGGCAATGCCGCCGGAACCCGCCCGGGAGTGGCTGCACGCGAACGGCGCCATCGCGCTTGCCGAACCCGTGATGATCGGTGTCATCAACGTGACGCCCGACTCGTTCAGCGACGGCGCGGCCCACGACACGGTAGACAGCGCATTGCGGCACGCGGAGGTGTTGCTCAAGGGCGGGGCGGGCATCATCGATGTCGGTGGGGAATCGACGCGGCCGGGCGCCACCGAGATCGATGAGGCGACCGAAGCAGCACGCATCATCCCAGTCATCGCTGCTCTCTCCAGCAGGTTCCCACGCCTTCCGATCTCGGTCGACACCGTGCGGGGCCCCACCGCGCGCCGCGCGCTGGAGGCGGGCGCGTCGATCGTCAATGATGTCACGGCCGGCCGTCACGACCCCAGTCTCCTTGTGGTCGCCGCGGGCACTGGCGCAGGATTGGTGCTCTCCCATTCCCGTGGAGCGCTGTCGCGCATCGCCGAATATGATGGCGCCGACTACGACGGTGACGTGACCGGGACGGTCCTGCGCGAGCTTCAACTCGCCATTGCAACGGCGATTGCCGCGGGCGTCGCCGCCCCGCGTATTGTGATCGACCCAGGTTTCGGATTCGGCAAGCTGCCGGAACAGAATTTCAGGCTGCTTGACGACCTCGATGCATTCGTCGCAACGGGCTTCCCGGTGCTCGCGGCCGTATCCCGCAAGCGGTTTCTCGGCGTGGCCACCTCTCGGGACGTCGATGATCGCGACCGCGCTACGGCGGCAGCGTGCGCGCTCGCCGTTGATCGTGGCGCGTTGCTGTTGCGGGTGCACGACCCTGCCGGGGTGCGCGATGCGGTGGCCGTGGCGGCAGCGGTCAATCGGAGTAGGGCATGACCGGCCGAGCACCACCATACCGGGCCGCCGCGGTGGCGGGTGCGGTGGTGCTCGCGATCTACCTCGCTACGCTCGCGCCCACGGTGACGTTCTGGGACGCGGGCGAGTTCATTGCCGCGGTGCACGGCTTGGGAATCCCACATCCTCCCGGCACGCCGCTCTTCGTGCTGCTCGCGCATGTGTGGGGGTTGCTGATCCCCGTTGGCGAGTATGCCTTTCGCCTCAACCTATTGAGTGCGGTGTGCGGCGCCATCGCAGCAAGCTGCTGGTTCCTCGTGGCCCATTCGGTGATGGAAAACCGCGTCGCGTCGCTGGGCAATCCGATTGATCGAGTCCTTCCGCTGGGAGCGGGGGCAGCGGCAGCGGCGTTCACCGCGTTTGGGTACACGATGTGGCAGAACGCGATCGAAACGGAGGTGTACGCCATTGCGACACTCACGATCGCGTTCGCAGCATGGCTCACCATCCGCTGGCGGGAGGCGCGCGACACCAGCCGCGGTGCCCGCCTCCTGCTGGTGGTGCTGTACCTGGGTGGGATCTCGATCGGTAATCACCTGCTCGCGCTGCTGGTCGGGCCCGCGGTCGTCCTGGCGCTGGTGGCGGAAGCGCGGGGACGCCCGCTCGCGAACGCGTCGACCGTTCGCGATGAGTGGGCCCGGATCGGCGTTGTCGCGGCCGTGTGGATGCTCCTGATCGCCCTGGGACTGGGCAGCAGGAACCTCACCATCGTCGCCGGCCTCATGACCATCGTTGCGGCCGGCTGGGCTGTTCGTCAGCGGCAGGTGTCATTCGCCGCAACAGCCATCCTGATCGCGGTGGTCGGTGTCACGCCGTATCTCTTCCTCTATTTGCGGGCGAGGCAGGGTCCGTTCCTCAATGAGGCCGATCCGTCGACCTGGAACGCGCTGGTCGACGTCATCCGTCGTGCGCAGTATCCACCCCGCACCCCGCTCGACGACCCGACCGTGCCAGCGTTCAGCAATCCCAATCCTGGGCGCACCATCGAACTGTTGGGGTACCAGCTCTTCAACTACGTGCAGTATTTCGACTGGCAGTGGGGTCGCGGCCTGGCGCGCAGCATCTACATGTCGCCGTCGCGACTCGTGGTGACCCTCGCGATGGCGTCGCTCGGCCTGCGTGGTGCGATGGCGCAACGGAGGGCCGACCGCTCGGGGTTTGCCCTCATGACCGGGCTCTTCGTCGTCACCGGAATTGGCCTGGTGATCTATATGAACTTCCGGCCCGGCCCGTCGATCGGCTGGGAACGCTGGACCACCTCCGCGCAGCACGAAGTGCGCGAACGCGACTACTTCTTCGTGGCCAGCTTCCTGGCCTGGGGCACATGGGCCGCGATCGGGCTCGCCGACCTGGTTCGCGCGGCCCGGGAGCGCCTGCATCCACGGTGGCGACCGGCGGCGATGCTGCTCTTCGGCGCTGCGGCGCTCCCCGTCCTGTTCAATGCGCCGGTTGCAACCCGGCGACACAACGCCGACGCCACGCTTGCTCGTGACTTCGCCCGAGCGTTGCTACAGTCCGTTCCTCCGGGTGGCATTCTGTTCACGTACGGGGACAACGACACCTTCCCCCTCTGGTATGCGCAGGAGGTGGAACGGGTGCGACGGGATGTGACCATCGTGTGCCTGGCACTCGCCGAGACCCGGTGGTACATCCGGCAGATCCGGGAGCATCTGCCTGACCCGGTTGACCGAGCGGCGCTGGCGACAGCTTGGCGCGACGTCCCGGCTCCTGCATTCGACGGTCCGATTCATACCCTCGATGACTCGGCGATCGCCGCGTTCCGTCCGGTAATCATCGACCAGGACCTTGAGGTACCGCTGGCGAATGGTCAGGTAATCCGCCTCTCCCGCGGCACGCCAGTGTACGCCAAAGACCTCACCGCGCTCCAGATTCTGCGCCAGAATGCCGGTCGGCGTCCGGTGGCGTGGTCGATCACCGCATCGCAGCGCTTGTTCGGCCTCGGCCCTGAACTGGTGCAACAGGGCTTGGTGCTGGTACTGCCCACCAAACCGCCCCCAACCAACGATCTCATCGGCGGCGATGCGCTCGGTCCGGATGGGGCGGCGTTTGACCTCAGGACCACGCAGCAGCTCATCGCCGAGGCCTGGCACTTTGGAAAGCTGTTCGCCCAGGGGATCGCCGACCTCGACCCCAATACCGCCGCGATGGCGGGCACCCTGGCGGTTCCCTACGCCCAGACCGGTCTCGGTCTGCTTCAACGGGGCGATACCGCCGGGGCGGTGGGAGTCCTGCGCCAAGCCACAGCAGTCTCCGATCAGCCCCAACTCGAAGCCCTCATCCAGCAGCTTCAGGGTCACGCCGACCGCCCTCGCCCATAGAATTCTCCAGAATCCCACTAGATTTGGCGGTTATGCCTGAAGCGGCCCTGCCAGAGTTATTGGACCGGATACGGCACGAGATCGCCGACGCGCGGGCGGGGAACTGGACGCACCCGGTGCGGATTGTGGCGGTCACCAAGACGCATGGCGCCGAGGCGGTGCGCGCAGCGCGCAGCGCGGGGCTGGATGCGGTCGGTGAGAACCGCGTCCAGGAGGCACTGTCGAAGCAGGACGCATGCGCCGATGTCGCCGTGGCGTGGCACCTGATCGGTGGCCTGCAGCGCAACAAGGTCCGCCACGTGGTCGGACGGTTCGCGCTCATTCACTCGGTCGATCGTCTTGACCTCGCCGCTGAGCTGGCACGCCGCGCTGAAGTCGGGGCCACGCAGGACGTGCTGGTGCAGGTCAATTGTTCGGCGGAATCGCAAAAGGGCGGGGTCGAACCTGCAGGGTTGCACGCACTGCTCGAGGGTATGAGAGCGCTACGCGGCATCGCGATTCGCGGATTGATGACGATGGCGGCATTCGGCGCCAGTGAGGCCGAGCAGCGCAGGACCTTTGCCCAGCTTCGCACGTTGCGTGACACCGCCCAGGCAGAGGGCTACGAACTGCCCGAGCTCTCGATGGGCATGTCCGATGATTACATCGCCGCCGTGCAGGAAGGCGCGACCATGCTCCGACTTGGCACCGCACTATTCGGCGGGCGCCCATGACAGGAAATACCTGAACCGTGACCGACGCCTCCGCTTCCTTGAACACAACCGCAGCTCGCTGGCCTGTCTGGCCGGCGGGTGGCGCGGACGCGCTCGAGCGAGAGCTGCTCGCGATGTGGAAGGCGGAGGCGCTGTTCACCACCGTGCAGGCGCGCACCGCCGATGCCCCTGGGTACGTGTTTTATGAGGGCCCGCCCACCGCGAATGGGCGACCGGGGATTCATCACGTCTTTGCTCGCACGATCAAGGATCTGGTGTGCCGCTACCACGTGATGGACGGCAAGCGGGTGACGCGGATCGCGGGTTGGGACACGCACGGGTTGCCGGTTGAGCTGGAAGTCGAGAAACAGCTCGGCTTCACCGGCAAGGAGGACATCGAGGCGTACGGTGTCGCGGAGTTCTCCCGTCGGTGCCTCGAGAGTGTGTTCACCTACCGCGACGAGTGGGTCGAACTCTCGAACCGGGTTGGGTATTGGCTCGATTACGATCGGGCGTACGTCACCTGCACGAAGGAGTACGTGGAGTCCGTGTGGTGGTTGCTGCAAAGGCTCCACCAGCGCGACATGCTCTATCGGGGACACCGGGTGTTGCCGTATTGCCCCCGCTGCGGCACCGGCCTGTCGAGCCATGAACTGGCGCAGGGCTACGCCGAGGTGCGCGACCGCTCGATCTACGTCGCCTTCCGGCTGACGGACGGCACCAGCCGTGAGCTCGTGGTCTGGACCACCACGCCGTGGACACTGCCGAGCAATGTCGCCGTGGCGGTGCACCCCGATTTGGAGTACGCGGAGTTCAGCCATCCCGGTCATCCGGGGCGCACCTTCGTGGCCGCGGTCGCTCGGGCAGCCAAGATGGAGGAGATCCTCGGCGAGGGGCTCGTCACCGGTGCCGTGGTCCGTGGCACCGCGCTGGTGGGCCTCGGCTACGAGCGAGTGCTCGATGTCGTGGCGATCGAGGGTGAGGGCCGGCATTCCGTCGTTGTTCCCGGCGAATTCGTGACCGCCGACGATGGCTCGGGGCTGGTGCACATGGCGCCGGCGTTCGGGGCGGACGACTACGCGGCGGGCCAGGCTCACGACCTCGCGCTGCTCCGTCCGGTGGCGGCCGACGGGACGTTCCGCGGCACTACGTGGGAGGCCATTGAGGGTCGGCTGGTCACCGCCGACGAGACCAACGAACTGATCATCCGCCGCCTCAAGGAGCTCGGGCGCCACCTTCGCACCGAACAGTACGTGCACAGTTACCCGCACTGCTGGCGATGCCGCAGCAAGTTGATCTACTATGCCCGGGATTCGTGGTTTGTGCGGACATCTTCGGTGAAGCACCGGATGCTGGCGCACAACGCGAACGTTGCGTGGCATCCACCCGAAGTGGGTGTCGGACGCTTCGGCGAGTGGCTCGCCAATAACATCGACTGGGCGCTCTCGCGTGACCGTTATTGGGGCACGCCGCTGCCAATCTGGGTGAGCGATCGCGACCCGTCGCACATCGAGGTCATTGGATCGCTGGCGGAACTGCAGGAAAAAGCCGGGTTCGTGGCTGGCGACGATCTCTCGGTCCACAAGCCTTGGATCGACGAGGTGACGTGGCCGGCGCCCGGCGGCGGCACGATGCGCCGAGTGCCGCAGGTGATCGACACCTGGTTCGATTCCGGAGCGATGCCCTGGGCACAGTGGCACTACCCCTTCGAGAATCGCGAGAAGTTCGAGGCACATTTTCCGGCCGACTTCATCTGCGAGGGGATCGACCAGACGCGAGGTTGGTTCTACTCGTTGCTGGCGATTGCGACCACCGCATTTGACGCACAGCCCTACCGGAATGTGATCGTCAACGAGCTGGTGCTCGATGCGAGTGGCCAAAAGATGTCGAAGAGCCGGGGCAACGTCGTGGATCCGTGGGCGCTGGTGGCGCGACACGGTGCCGACACCGCGCGCCTTTACATGCTGATGTCGAGTCAGGTGTGGCAACCGAAGCGGTTCGACGAGGCGCAGATCGCCGAGACAGCTGGCGGCTTCCTCAATACGTTGCGCAATACCTGGCAGTTTTTCGCGCTCTACGCCGAGCCGGTGCTGGAGGATGCTGAAGCGTCCCTCACCCTTGCCGATCGATGGATTCTGGGCCGCCTCGACGACACGGTGCGGTTGGTGCGCAATGCCTTCGATGGATACGACGCCACCACCGGTGTGCGCGCGATCGCCGATTTCGTCATCGATGACGTGTCCAACTGGTATGTGCGCCTCAATCGTGCCCGCTTCTGGGCCGCGGCCGGTACTACCGATGTGGCTGCCGTTCGCACCCTGCGCGAGGTGCTGGTCACGACGAGCCGCCTGCTCGCGCCCGCGGCGCCGTTCGTGAGCGATTGGATTCATCGCACCCTCGAGGGGAGCTCGGTCCACCTCGCGTCGTTTCCGATCGATGCGGGTCGGCTCGACATCGAGCTTGATCGTGCCATGGATGCGGTTCGCCGCCTGGCCTCCCTGGGTCGGGCGGCACGCGAGACGGCCACGATCCGGGTGCGCCAGCCGCTGGCAACAATGCAGGTGGCGATGCCACGCGACATTTCGGCGGCACACTTCGCGCTGCTCGAGCCGCTGCTTCGAGCCGAGACGAATGTGCGGACGATCGAGGTTGTGGCGTCGGATGCATCGCTGGTTCGACTCCGCGCCAAGGGGAATTTCCGGGCGCTCGGCAAGCGGTTCGGGAAGCAGACTCCAGTGGTCGCGTCGGCGATCCTGACCCTTGACCCCGATGCGTTGCGCATACTGGAGGGCGGTGGAACCGTGCACGTTGCCATGCCCGATGGCTCGACGGCTGAGGTGCTGGCTGATGAGATTGCGATCGAGCGCGAAGTCGTGACCGACTGGCCAGTCGCGAGCGAGGGGCGGTACGTGGTGGCGCTGGACCCCGTGGTCACGAAGGAGCTGGCTCAAGAGGGTCTTGCCCGAGAGTTGGTGAACCGGATTCAGCGCCTCCGCAAGGATGCGGGCTATGATGTCAGCACCAGAATCTCCGGGGCGTTCGATGGCGATCCCGTGCTGCGGGACGCAGCAATTGCCCACCGCGAATACATCGCGGGGGAAACGTTGATGGTCGAGTTTGATGTCGGCCCGCTGGCCGGCGCCCACGATCGACGCGAGTCGATCACCATTGATGACCACGCTGGCGCACTCGCGGTGCGCCGGTTCGGGGACGGCCGGTCCCCCCTGTCCGAACCGGCACTTGCGGAGCAACCGTGACGAAGACCCAGTTGAAGCATCTCGAAGGCCGTCTCTTGGAGGAGCGCGCGCGCGTCATGAAGGAGCTCGGGTACTACGATGAATCGTTCAGCGCGTCGCTGCAAAACGCCGACGGTGATCTCTCATCGTACTCGTTCCACATGGCCGATCAGGGGACCGATGCGATGGAGCGCGAGAAACAGTTCCTTTTCGCGTCGCAGGAGGGCCGCTACCTCTGGCACATCAACGAGGCGCTTCGGCGGCTGTACAACCAGCCCGACAAGTTCGGCCGCTGCCACCAGTGCGGGGTCCAGATCGACTTCGACCGGCTGGACGCGCTGCCGCACGCGCGCCTCTGCATTTCGTGCAAGGAGAAGGAAGAGGATGCCAAGCGCCGCTGAGCGCGGCCGGTTCTGGGTCGTGCTGGTGGCGGTCGTGGCCCTCGATCGAGTCACCAAGATTGTCGCGGAATCGGCGCTTGCCGGCGACCGTATGATTGGCGTGGTGGGCGACGTGGTGCGCCTCCGGTTGGTCTACAATCCCGGCGCCGCCTTCGGCATTCATGTGGGCGCATACTCGCGATGGTTCTTTCTGGGTATTGCCATAATCGCCGTGGGGCTGCTTCAGAGGATGTGGTTCGAGGCGGCGCCGGCCGACACCCTGCGTCGTTGGGCGGTGGCGATCGTCGCCGGTGGCGCTGCCGGCAACATGATCGACCGGGTGCTCTCGTCGCGCGGCGTGATCGACTTTATCGACGTTGGGCTCCAACCGGCGAGCCTTCGCTGGCCAACCTTCAACGTGGCCGATATCGCCGTGACGTGCGGCGCGGTGGCGCTGGCCCTCTCGCTGTGGCGCGAGGATGCCGAGCGCCGGCGTGCGGTCCAGCCCGACACGGGATGATCGCGTGAACTTTTGCGTGGCAGTGCCGGAAACGGAACGGCTCGATCGGTTCCTGGCGGACCAGTTGCAGCTGTCCCGCACCCACGCGGCGCGCCTGATCGGGGAGAAAGCTGTCACTGTGGGTGGCGCCGTGGCGCGCGCATCGCGCACCATGGTCCATGGCGACCTGATCGAGGTCACGTATCCCGAGCACGTGCCGGCGCGTCAACTCGCGCCCCGCGACATCCATCTCGACGTCGTCTATGAAGACGAACACCTCGCGGTGATCAACAAGCCGGCGGGCCTGGTGGTGCACCCGGCACCCGGCCACTGGGACGACACCCTGGTCAATGCGCTTGTCGCGCGTGGCACGACGCTTTCCGGCGGGGCAGCGGGTCGCCCCGGGATCGTACACCGCCTCGACCGCGATACATCGGGGTTGATCATCGTCGCCAAGGATGACCTGACGCATCGTCGCCTTGGCGCACTCATCGCGGCGCGACGCATCTCACGGGTATATGCCGCCATGGTCTGGGGTCACCTCGACCACGACGCCGTCACCATCGACGCGCCGCTCGCTCGCCACCCACGCGACCGAAAGCGAATGGCAGTCGTGGCCGACGGGCGCACGGCACGCACCGACGCCTTCCAGATCGCGCGGTGTGGCTCGGTCTCCCTCCTCCGCCTCGAGCTGCACAGTGGGCGCACCCACCAGATCCGGGTTCACCTCGAATCGATCGGTCACCCCATAGTGGGTGACCCGATCTATGCAGGCGGCGGCGCGAAACGCATTTCCGGCTCCGACCACCTCGCTGCCCGCCGCCTGGAAGAGCAGACGCCACGCCAGGCTCTCCACGCCGCGCTGCTCGCATTCCGCCACCCCATCACCGGCGCAGATGTTCGTGTGACGTCACCGTGGCCAGAGGACCTGTGGCCGTTGATGACTGGCGCACTTGGCCCCGATGCCCCGCCGCGGTGCGAGACCGCGCTCGCCGATCTCCGTTTCTTCGATCGCGATGAGTGATCCTGCCGGCGGCACATCGTGCCTGATTTTCCGACTGGGAGCCCAGCGATTTTACCTCCCCGTCGAATCCGTCGTTCATGTGATGCGCAGCGTTGCCGTCACCCGGGTACCGGGGACGGCGAGCGCTGTGGGCGGCCTCGTCAACCACCGCGGCAAGGTGTTGACCGTTGCACACATGGGCGAGGTCCTCGGTATTCCGGTTGATCCGGGTCCGGGGGAGGTGGTCGTCGTCGAGAACGCGGGCCGACGCTTTGCGCTTGCGGTTGACGCCGTTCTCGAGCTGTCCGCTGAGACGCGCACGGGGCTTGCAAGGATCGATCTCGACCAGGTCGCAGCCGCGATCTTTGCCTGAACCAGAACGGAGGGTGGCATGGCCCAGCGGATCCTGATCTGTGACGACGCGATCTTTATGCGGACAATGATCGCCGACATCCTCACGGGTGCGGGCTACGAAGTTGTTGGCGAGGCCGAGTCGGGGCTCCAGGCGGTGGAGCGGTACAAGACGCTCAAGCCCGACCTCGTGACAATGGATATCGTAATGCCCGACATGGGTGGGATCGATGCCGTCAAGGCGATTGTTGGAGCGCATCCCGACGCGAAGATCCTGATGTGCAGCGCGATGGGCCAGCAGGCGCTGGTTGTCGAGGCGGTTCAGGCGGGTGCAAAGGATTTTGTGGTGAAACCGTTTCAGCCTGCCCGCGTGCTCGAGGCGGTCCAGCGCGTCCTGGCGGGATGACTGACCCGCGGCGGGCGCGATATGTCGCGCTGTTCGTCGCGGAGTCGCAGAGCCTGCTGTCGGGCGCACGACGCGCCCTCGCCGACTGGCTCGACGCACCATCCGAAAGCGGCCCGGCCGAAGAACTTTTCCGAACACTCCACACGATAAAGGGGATGGCGGGCTCGCTCGGTTTCGACGCGCTCACCGAACTGACGCACGCTACCGAGACCGAACTTGCTGAAGTGCGCGGCGGCGAGCGCACCGCTGACCGAGCGTGGATTGCCCAACTCGAGCGGCGCCTCGACGACGTGGCGGTCGCGTGCGACGCGGCGGTTGAGGCCGAGACTATCGAGCCGGACCACACGTCAACCTTCAAGGTGGTGCGTCCACCGCGCATCGTGCGGGTGGACCTTGACCGTCTCGACGCCCTGATCGAGGACCTTGGCGGGCTCGTGACTGCGAGGCAGGAGCTGGAGCGTCAGGCCGAGCACGACACCCTCTCTCCCGTCGCCCGGGCGGCGACGACGATGGCACGCCGGCTGGATGCGCTGCAGGACCGTATCCTGCACGTCCGCCTCGCCCCGCTGACCGAGGTGTTCGAGCGCATCCCCCCGATTGTGCGCGACCTCGCCCGGCAGCTCGGGAAAGATGTGACCGTCGAGCTGACGGGCGGCGACATCGAGGTCGATCGGGCTATCCTGGATCAGTTGGCCGAGCCGATGATTCATCTCCTCCGCAACGCCGTCGATCACGGCATCGAGCTGCCCGCCGATCGCCGCTCGTCGGGGAAGCGGGCAAGCGGCAAGGTGGCTGTGCAGGCCAGACGCGAGCGCGACGCCGTGATCCTCGAGCTGATCGACGATGGTCGAGGGATCGATCGCGACCGGGTGGCGGCGAGCGCCCGGGACCAAGGAATCCTCGATTCGGGGTCGACGCTCACCGACGACGGACTCCTTGCGATCCTTTCGCGGCCCGGATTCAGTACCGCCACGTCGGTAACCGATGTTTCAGGACGGGGCGTCGGCCTCGATGCCGTGGTCGCACGGCTCCATGCGATGGGCGCGGCCATGGCCATCACCACCGTGCCCGGGCACGGCACGGTCTTTTCGATTCGATTGCCGACGCGACTCGGCATCATGCGTGCAATGGTGACCGGCATCGGCGACGAGCGGTACGTGATGCCCCTCACGCATGTTGCCGAACTGGTCGCGTATCAGGCCACGAACAACCGGGACGACGAGGGCCGGATCCTCATCGATGTGCATGGTGAGCCGGTGCCCGTGGTCGATCTCCGGCGCCTGCTGCTGTACCGCGGACCGCCACCACCGCTGCATCGACCGGCGATCGTGATCGAGGCGAACGGACAGCGGATCGCGATGCTCGCTGACGCGGTCCACGGACAGTTCGATGCAGTGGTCCAGCCGATCGATCGACCCGCGGGGATGCCTCGATGGATCACCGGAGCGACGGTGCTTGATGATGGGCGTCCGGCATTACTGCTTGACCTCGCAAGCGTCGTGTGACGCTGCCGAGAGCCGACGCGACAACACGACAGGATTGCAGGGTGCCGACTCACGACAAGGAGTCCAGATGACCACCAACGAACTCGAAGTGCTGCGACGCGATGGCCTGCGCGAGGTCGCCACCATCGGCGCCGGACACGCCGCCACGGCGCTCTCCCAGCTCACCGACCGACGGATCATGATTTCCGTGCCACAAGTGCGGCGTGTGGCGTACGTCCAGCTCCCCGACATGCTGGCCACGTTCGGTGGTCATGTGGCGGTGGTGTCGATGCGGATGCTCGGCGATCTCACCGGTCGCTCCCTGCTGGTCTTCAATGAGCGAGACGCCACTCGACTCTGCGACCTGATCCTCCGCCGCCCGATCGGGCCTCCGCGGGCCCTTGGCGAACTCGAGCAATCCGGCCTGAAGGAAGTGGGGAATATCGTCTGCTCTGCATACCTCACGGCACTCAGCAACTTCATGGGCATGATGCTGCTGCCATCGGTCCCCTCGCTCACCGTCGGATCGATGCCCGACGCGGTGGCCAGCACCGTCGACCCGAACGAGGGAACCAGTGACCTCGTCTTTTGCGTGGACACGGCGTTTCGCGCGGAGAGCGTCGACCAGCCACTCACTGGCGCATTCCTGTTGATGCCGGATCAGGCGTCGATCAAGGCCATTCTCGAGGCCATAAGGCTCGACTGACATGGCCGGATCATCGCCCCGCCATCCGGCGACGGTCGCCGCCCTCGTTCGCCGCATCGACCACACCGATCCGGCCGCGCTCATCAACGCGGCTTGGTTCGCGGCACGTCGCGGTGACCTCGGCGCGGCGAGGGCCTGTGCCGAGCTCGCCGCCACGCTGCCCGGTGCCAGCACGGACGCGCATCGCGCTCTGGCCGTCCTTGCGGCCGGTGCGCCGGAGCAACTCCTCCTCGCCCTGCCGACCTCCACCACACGGCTGGGTGCGGTACCAATCGCGGTAACGCGACCCGCCGCTGCCCCCGTCGCGGCGGCGGCGAGCACGATCGCACCGGGGCGTGCTTTGCTTGATGCAGGCCGTGTCGCCGATTCCCTCGCATACTTTGATGGACTTGCCCACGGAAAGCAGGCCGACTCAACGGTTCTCTTTCACAGGGGCGTGGCACTCGCCAAGATGCGCCGGTACCGCGACGCCATGCATGACTGGAACGCGATCGAGCGCACTGATCCGGAAAGCCCGCTCGCCGCCGTGAGCCGGCGGCTCGCCACGTCGGCGCGCCGCCTCGCCGACCTGTTCATCGGCGCAGGCTGACCACCCATGCACGGGCCGCTGAGCGAGATCGGTCTCGCCGACGTGTTGCAGCTGCTCGAGCGTGGACGCCGCTCGGGATCGTTGCGCGTTGTCGGACCTGACCCGACCACGCCGCGGACCCTTGGACTGCAGGATGGACGTATCGTGATGGTCCATCCCGACGCGACCGATGATGCTGTGACCGCAGGGTTGGTGGCCCGTTCGCTCGCATCCGCCAGCGGAGAATCGGAACCCGTTCCGCCGATCGTGCGCGAGGCACTCCGGCGTCGCTTGGCGGCGCGGGCACTGTCTCGCATGATGTACTGGAATCGGGGACGCTTCGACTTCGAGGAGCGCACTGGCGAGGTGGGCCCGCTGACGTTGTCGCCCGATGCGCTCGTGCTGGCGATGGTTGCCGCCGAAGATCGGCGGGCCACGCTGGGTGCGGACATGGCGGGATTCCAGTCGGTGCCGGACTTCGGGACCAGTGAGGCGATGGCGAGTGGCCCGGCGTGGACCCCAGGCGTACTCGACTGGCGCATTCTCGACGCGGTCGATGGTATCCGCGATGTTGCCACGATGGCGGCGCTGCTCGGGGAACCGATCGAGGACGTGGCCGGGGCAATTCAGGTGTTGGTGACTTCGGCTATACTTGTGCTCAGTCCGCCGCTGATCGATCAGGCGCGCCGCGCGATTGAGGCGGAGAACTTTCCTGGCGCGATCACCTTGCTTCGACATCGACTGGCGGTGGTTCCGGATGATGCCGACGCGTGGCGAGCCCTCGGCCTGGCAGAGGCCGGTGCTGGGCACTTCGATGCCGCCATCGACGCTTGGACGGCCTGGCAAGGAATCGATCCTGCACATCTCGACGATGCGTCGATGCTGATTCATGCGGCGCGCACCATGGACGACGCCCTGCGAGAGCCGTGACCCTTCCAGCCCCGAGTTCCTCTACCCCACCACGGGGACACGCGTTCCTCGAGCTTGGCGAACGCCTCCGCCGGCGTGGTCAGCTCGACGCCGCCGCCACCGTGACCGCCGCCGGCCTCGTCCATTACCCGGATCTTGCCGCAGCCCATGATCTGTTGGGTCGCATTCGCGCCGATCAGCACGACGACGTGGCGGCCACCTCCGCGTGGAACGTGGCGCTCGAGTGCGACCACGGGCATGTTGGGGCGCGGAAGGGCCTCGCGTTCCTCGCGTTCCGCATCGGCGACATCGCGGCTGCCGAGCGTCACCTCGAGTCCGCCGTGCTCGCCGCGCCGCACGATCCTGAAATCACCAGTGCGCTCGATCGCGTTCGGGGATCCATCGCGGCATCGTCGACAGGTCCAGTGCTGCTCGACGACCCATCAGGGGGGATCATGGTGTTCGATCGCGACGGCATGCGGTTGATCGGAGGGGTCGGACCCGACGCGTCAGATGCGGTGGCGGACGCGGTGGCCGCCGAGTGTGCCGCGGTGGTCCGTGAAGCAGCGCGCACGACCAGACTTCTCCATCTCGGAACCTGGCACCAGGTGATCGTCGAAGGCCCTGACGCCCGGTCCGCGCTCTTCCCGGTCAGTGATGATGCCGCACTGTTGCTCGTGCGTGGAGCGACGACGCCGGTGGGCCGCGTTGTTGCTGCTGGTCACCGCGCGACGGCCACAGCGCGCGAGTGGCTGGCGCGGATGACGTGACGCACACCCCGTGGCAGCAACTTCTCGATTCCGCGACGGCGGTGCCAGGTGTGCGCGGCGCCGTGCTCGTGTCGGTGGACGACGGGCTGGTGATCGCCGAGTCGGCCATGGATCATCTCGCGACCGCCGACGTTGCGGCACTCGCGTCAGCCATCGTGCAGCGGGCATGCCGGGTCAGCGCCGCTGCGGGCCACCGCACCCCGCATTCGGTACGGGTGTCGGGGGAAGCCGGAACACTGATGGCATTCGCGGCTGACGGGCTCCTCTGGCTCGTCGCCGTCGCCGATCCGTCTGCAGAACTCGGTCGTCTTCGCCTCCTCCTTGGCGATCTCGCCGCCTCCCTGCGCGGATGAGGGTTCTCGAGCCATGGCTTGCGGCGCCGCTCACCGGGCTTCTGCGCGAATCGTCGGCACGTCTCGCTTTGGTGATGACGGCGTCAGGCCAGGTGATTGCTCAACACGGCTTCACCCGCTCCCTGGATGTGATGGCGGTTGCCGCACTCGGCGCCGGAATCGTCGCCACCACCGCCGAGCTTGCACGGCTTGTTGGTTCATCAACGGATTTTGGCGCGGTGGTCCACCACGGCGACCGGCAGGGCATCTGGCTGGCTCCCTTCGACACCCCACGCGGCCGCTGGATCGGGATAGTGGTTTTCGGACGGGATTCATCGGTCGGCCTGGTGCGAATGTTCTTCGATCGGTTCGCCGCCGAGGTGCGAGACGCGGCGCCCTCCCTCACTCCACCCCGTGAGCTGCTAGCCGAGGGCTTCGAGCGCGAGCTCGACGATTCGCTCCGAGCCCTCTTCGGGGAGGCGTCCCGGTGAGCGGGTCTGCGGCACGACCGCTCGTCCTCACCGTCGTGGTGTGTGGTGCCTCGCGCAGCGGCAAGTCGATGTTGCTCCGCGGTATCCATGAACGGCTGGGAGCCGGACGCGACAACGTAGGTCCACCGCTCGACCTGAACGCGATGCTGGACTGGGTCTCGCTCGATCTCGGAAACATTGGCGGACGGGCTGCCACCGTACTGCTCTATGCGGTGCCGGGTGTGATGACCTTCGACGCGACGCGTCGCGTGCTGGTGCACGGTGCGGATGGCGTGATTTTCATCGCCGATTCCCAGGCCGCACGAATCGACGATAACCTCGCTGCACACGGCGCACTTGCGGAGCACCTTGCCGCGCGCGACGGTGACCCGATACCGGTGGCCTATTTCTACTCCAAGCAGGATCTTCCCGCCGAGTTGCTGGTTGCGCCAACGGTACTCGACGAGGTGCTCGGCGTGGGGAATGCGCCACGCGCCGTCGGTGATGCGGTGCGTGGAGAAGGTGTGCGCGAGGTGCTGCAGGCGGCGCTGACGGTCATTTTGCGCCGCGCCTCGGGCAACGACGCCGATGATGCGTGAGTCGCGGATGCTCAACCCGCATGCACGATTCGCCTCATTCGTGGTTGGATCATCGAACCGGCTCGCGGCGACTGCCGCCAAGGCGGTCGCGGAGGCGCCCGGCGCTGCCTACAACCCACTTTTCATCTACGCGACTCCCGGGCTCGGGAAGACCCACCTCCTCATGGCTATCGGCCACGGTGCGCAGGAAATAGATGCTTCGCGCACTGTCGAGTATGTCACGGTCGACGATTTCGTGGAGGCATACCACGCGGCGCTCGCCGCCGGGCAGGCCGAGACCTATCGGCGCCGCTTCACCGACGCCGACCTGGTTCTCCTCGACGACGCCCAGTTGCTCACTGGACGCCGCGAACTGCAGGCGGAACTGCTCCGCCTGATCGACCTCCTGACGGCTGCCGATCGACAGATCGTCCTCGCCGGTGACCGCCCGCCCGAGGAGATCCAGTCGCTTGACGAGCGGCTCATTCGCCGCTTCGCGGGCGGGTTGGTGATCGACATCGGCGCACCCGACTACGAAACGCGCCTCGCGATCCTGGCACGCCGAGCCGAGGAACGCAACATCTCTTTTTCGGATGAGGTGCTTGCTGCGGTGGCAGAGACGCCGATTGGTACCGTGCGTGAGCTCGTGGGCGCGCTCAACCGCCTGGTGGCGCACCAGGCGGTCCAGGCCGACCCGATCAGCGTTGCCGAAGCCCGGCGTCTGCTCGGCGTGCTCGGGCATGCCCCAGTGGTGGACCCGGGGGTCGCTGAAGCGGGCACCGGCGCTGGGTTCGACTATGAAGCACCGCCGCACAACGAGTTTTCCGATTTTCTCACCGATTTGTCGTCGACGGTCAGTCAACAGGTCGATCGGTGGCGACAACGCGTCACCGAAGTATCGCTGCGGCACGCAGCGGCAGGCTTTCGCACCGCTCGCCTCGATACCCTGCTCGCGACCGACATCGCCGCCGACCCCGAGGATACGGTGTCGCGCTTCGAGGCAGACGTGTCGGTGCTGCGCATCCTGCACGCGGAACTTGCCGACGTGGCGCCGGCGCTGTTGCGCGAGGCCGCGTTGCACGACCCCGACCGCCTCGCCGAGGCCGAGGCGCTCGTGGCGGAGGCTCGAGAGGCGGGGGAACCATTGCCCGGACCAATGCCGGGAGCCACCATCGAGGCGTTTGCGGTGGGCCCGTCGACCCGCTCGGTCGTCGAGGCGGTTCGCGTCGCGGCCGAGACACCGGGGCAGGGCTATAACCCGCTGATGATCGTCGGCGAGGGGGGCACCGGAAAGACCCACCTGCTGCACGCCTTCGGTCATGCGCTCGCCGCGCGCGGACTCCGGCGGATCGCCGTGCTCGACGCGGCACAGTTCGTCGGCGGGCTGGTCGCATCGATCAGCGACGGCACCGTCGATCGGTGGCGTCATCGCCTTCGCCGTGTGGATGCGTTGCTGATCGACGACGTGCACGGACTCGCCGGCAAGGATCGGAGCCAGGAGGAGCTCTACCTGGTGTACAACCTTCTGCTGGAGTCGGGGCGCCAGCTCGGATTTTCATCACTGGTCAAGCCTGGCGTGCTCGTTGGGTTCGAACCCCGGCTCGCTACGCGACTTGCTGGAGGCCTCGTGCTGGAGCTCGGTGCGCCGGACCGTGCGGCCAAGCTGCGGGAAGTGGCGCGTCTGATCGGCGAGGGTGCTGATGACGTCGACCTCGTCGAGTACCTGGCGTCGCGCACCGCGTCGTCGATCCGAGAGTTGCAGCAGACGGTTCAGCGGGTGATTGCCGCGGCAACAGCGCGAGATGTACCTCTCTCGTTGGCGACGGTCCGCTCCATCATCGAAGGTGACATCGTCGACCGGATCCCGAGACGCGGCAGCGGCCTGCTCGCCCCCGCCAGCGGGGCGATCCGATCGCGCGAGAAGATGGTGGAGACCTGGCCGGACATCGCTGAGCGCATGATCGAGGAGCGGAGCTGATGGCGATCAAGGGTTCGCTCAAGGAAGCCTCGCTTCCCGATGTGGTGCAGCTCCTCTTTCTGGGTGGACGAACCGGATGTCTCTCGGTCGCGAGCGATCGCAACTTCGGCTCGATCTGGTTTGATGAGGGCTGGATCGTTTTTGCCGGGATGGTCACGCGCCTCGATCGTCTCGGCGAGCGCCTCGTCGCGGCGGGCATGCTCTCGCCGAGCCAACTCGAGGAAGCGGTGGCCACGCATGCGGCGATGCCCGGCGACCGATTCGGCAGCGTGCTCCTCCGTCTGGGATTCATCTCTGGACGCCAGCTCGAAGCGGAGCTGCAACGACAGGTCGAGGAGACGGTGTACACCCTCTTCACCTGGACGAGCGGCACCTTCTCGTTTGAAGCGGGTGTGAATCCCGAGGATGTCGAGGCCAAGCTTCGACTCAATCCAGAGGGCTTGCTGCTCGAGGGCGCGAGGCGTGTTGACGAGTGGAGCGTGATCGCGAAAAAGATTCCCTCACTCGACATCGTGTACGCACGTGATGGCGATGTCCGGACGGAGGACACTGATAATTCGCTCGTCGACATTGAGCGGCGCATCCTGCCGCTGCTCGACGGAATGGCCAGTGTGCGGGATGTCATGGACAGCACGGGCCTCACCGATTTCGAGGTGTGTCGCGCGCTCTTCGGATTGCTCTCGGCCGGTCGCATCCGCCGGGTTGGCACTGCTGCCGCACCGGTGCCGCGACAGGGAGTCGCGCGCATCGACGAGCACCGCAATCTCGGCGTGGCCTTCTATCGAACCGGGATGTATTCGGAGGCGGAACGTGAGTTCCGGCGAGTGGCAGAGCTCGAACCGGCGAGTGGCGACGCGCCGTTTCGGCTCGGGTTGATCGCGTTGCGCCAAGCGCGCTGGCTCGATGCGATCGACGCATTCACCGTCGCGGTCGATCGCGGCGGCGCGAACGCGGCCGTCTTGCACAATCTTGCGCTCGGCCTCGAGGCACTCGGTCGGCTCGACGAAGCCGATGCGGCGCTCGCTGACGCCATCGCGATGGACCGGGAGGATGCGCGGGTGTGGACGGGATGGGGATTGCTGGCCTTGCGGCGCAGCGACTCCGCACAGGCCCTCGAGCGGTTTGCGAGGTCGCGTGATCTCGTGGGACACGTCCTCCCGCCCGCCCGGTGGTTCTGGGGATGTGGATGGGCGCAGGCACTTTCAGGCGCGTGGTCCGATGCACTGGCGACGGTGCGGGAGGGCGTCACTGCCTACCCGGACCATCCAGTGCTGCGCACTGCGCTGGCGGTGTTGCTGGAGGCCGTCGGCGATGTCGGCGAAGCGGAGGCGCACCTGCGGCACGCGCTGGGCGAGGACCCCACCATTCCGCAAATATCAAAGAATCTCGGCGATCTGCTCTACCGGGCCGGTCGGTGGGACGAGGCCGAGGAGGCCTACGAGCGTGCCGCGAAACTGGCGCCCACACTCGGCGATGATCTCTATTTCAAGCTGGGAAACCTTTCGTGCCGACGCGGTGACATCGGCGGTGCGCAGCGACACTGGGGCGAAACCCTGCGGATGAATCCCGATCACGCGTTGGCGAAGGCCAACCTTGCCGGGTCGGGCGCTGCAGCGTGATTGGTTCCCTGCAGCACCTTCACGCCCGTCGCGTCCAGCTCCTTGCGGAGATCGAGGCCGAGCCCACCGGCGAGGAACGTGCACGGCTCAGAGCCGAGATCATCACGCTCTTTCACGATGCTAGCGCGGAGCTTTTGGAAGTCACCGCCTTCCGAGAGAGCATTCGCGAGCTGATCGCCCGCTTCAAGGAGATCCCGACTGCCGTTGCGTCTTCGGTGCGTCACGACCATATCGGTGCGTCGACCCACATCGAACGCGGTTGGTCCGAGCTCGCGAGTGCGGAGTGGTCCGAAGCCGAGTCGCAGTTTCGCCGAGCCATAGCGGCGGACAGCACCAGCGCGACGGCGCGAGCGCTCCTCGCATGGGCGCTTGTCGGACAGGGACGGGGTGACGACGCCACGGATGCTTGCCACATCATACTGAAACGCGACCCGTCAAATCCGCTCGCGTCCGTCGCACTCGGCGTGGCGCGTCTCCAAGCGGGCGATCACGAGGTCGCGCTTGCGCACCTGAGCGTTGCGCTCGCGGGCGGTGAACCCAGGGCAACGCTCTATGGCCACTATTGGACTGCAGTCGTGTTGCTTCGTTGTGAACGCTTTGCGGACGCCGTAACGCACGCAGAGCGAGCGGTGAGGCTGGGTCCGAACCTTGGGGAAGGTTGGGCCGTTCTTGGAGAAGCACACTGGCATCTCGGTGACCCCGAACGGGCCGGCCAGGCATGGCGCACGGGGGCGAAGGCGCGACACTCTCCCCACGCGATTCGATGCATTGAGTTGCTGGAGAACATGGCAGCAACAGGAGTCCCGCCACGGCCATCCCGTCCCTGATCGCAATCGCGACGCTCTTGGCGCTGCAGGCGCCGCGGGTCCCGGATACAATGGTCCGCATCGCTGTGGGCGACGTGATCGTGCTCGCGGAACCTCGACATGCCAACCTGGGCTCCGCGCTCGCCGACATCGCCGCCACGCCGCGGGAATGGCTCGATCTGGGGCGGGTCGAGGTTGGCTCGCTCACGTTGGCGGTCGTTCCCGACCGGGCTGCCTTTGCCCGTGCATCCCAAGGCCGGATACCGGATTGGGGCGCGGGGTTCACCTTTCCCGAAGCCCGAATGATCGTGATCCGGGCCGATGGCGGCGATCCGCGTGGCACGCTGCGGCATGAGCTCGCGCACTTCGTGCTGCACCGGCGCGTGGTGGTCCGTGTGCCGCGGTGGTTCGACGAAGGCTATGCCGTGCTCGCCGCCGGTGAGTATGGACGGCTTGATGCGCTCCATCTCAACCTGACGGTGGTTTCGGGCCGAGTACCTGGTCTCCGTGGTGTCGATGCGGCGTTGCGGGGAGGCGGAGCAGGAGACGCCGAAACGGCGTACGCGCTGGCGGCCTCCGCCGTGGCGGAACTCGCCCGGCGCAACCCCACCCGGACTCTTCGACCGCTCCTCGATCGCCTTGTTGCCGGCGAGTCATTCGACAGTGCGGTCCTCGCGACGACGGGCTACACCCACGACAGCTTCGACGAGATCTGGCACCGGAGCATCCGGCGGCGTTACAACTGGGGGATCTGGTTGGTCACCGGTGGCGTTTGGGTGGTGGTGGCGGCAGGGTTAGGCGCTGGCGCGGCTTGGCGACGACGGTACGATGCCCCACGGCGCGCAGCGCTCGACGAAGGCTGGCCGGAGCCGCCTGATGAGCCCGGCCAAGATGACAATCTGATTACTCTTGCAGGAGATCATCTTGACCACTCCGACACGGACCACTAGCGTCAAGGCCTATGGCACAAATAGATCAGCGAGTCACGAAGCCAGCGCCGCTCTTTGCTCGGCGCAATCTGCTCCTCCTTGCGGCGTCGTTGGTGACGATCGCGGTGGGTTACGGCGTTCTGGTCAGCGGGGCGGCGAGTGCAGCCGCAGTGATCCTGGTGATCGGGTACTGCGTCCTCTTTCCGATGGCGCTCGTAGTCTGAAGGAACCACCGGGGCGAATAGCTCAGTTGGTTAGAGCGCCTGCCTTACACGCAGGATGTCGGGGGTTCGAGTCCCTCTTCGCCCATGGGCGGCGTGCGGGGACGGCCTGCCCACCCGTCTTAAAGAAGGACGAACCTCACGGAGGAAATCGGATGTTCCATCGCGTAACGTTGTCTGCACTTGCCATGCTGGTCGGAATCTCAGGGGCAGTTGCCGGGCAGATTCGCCCCGGCGCCCGGATCGCCACCCGCGTGGTGTCTAACGCGCCGAAGCTGCTGGTGGCGAATCCTTCGGCGAACACGGCCGATTCGCTCGCCTCGGTGACGATCGGTCGCTCGCTGCGCGAACGGATGATCAAGGGAGTCGGGAGCGACTTTTCAGTGCTCACTCGTGAGCAGATGAACGAAGCGCTGAGCCAGTTCGGGTACCCGTCGGACGCGATTCTTCCGATCAACGCGGCCCGGGCCCTTGCCGGCCAGCTCTCGGCGCTGACCAGTGTGTCCAGCACGTTGTCCAAGCAGCCCTCGGGCCAGTATATGCTCGTGGCTCGCGTTGCCCCGACCAACGACAACTACGCCGGGTATGTAGTCAATCTCGCGCAGTTACCTGGCCAGTCGCTCGGTGACTTTGGCGACAAGGCGGCCGATGCGCTGGTACCGGCCGTCAAGGCCATGCAGGACGCGAAGTCCTGCATCGACCTGCAGGCGACCAGCAAGCCGAAGGCGATCGAGGCTGCGCGAAAGGCGACCAAGGCGGTGCCGAACCACGGCCTCGCCGAGCTTTGCCTTGCACAGCTGGCGCGTGAGGGTGGGGACAAGGTCGATGAGGCGAAGCATCTCGAGAGCGCCGTGATTGGCGACCCGCAGTCGCTGGTGGCATGGAGCGCGCTCGCTGTGCTGACGCAAGAAAGCAACGATTCAGCGCGCACGGTCGAGATCTACCAGAAGATGCTGGCAGTTGCTCCCGCCAATCAGATCCTGCGCGAGACGGCGTACAAGCTGTTCAGCCGTTACAACCGACCCGAAGCTGCGATGCAGGTCGTGGAGAAGGGTCTGGAGATCGATCCGGGTAATCCGGAACTGTATGATCTGCGCAGTAATATCTGCCTCGGCAACGAGGATTATCCCTGCGCCATTGCGGCGCTGGAGCAGGTGTACGCGCTCGATTCCGTCAAGGCTGACACGCTGTACTATGCGAAGATTCTTTTCGCGGCGTCGCAGCGCCCGGACACGGCGAAATACCTGGAGTGGGCGACACGCGGTGCGAAGGCATTCCCCAACAACACCAGCATTCTCGAAGGGCTGGCGCGTGCGTACGGCGTGGCCGGCATGACCGATTCGTCGATCGTGGTGACCCGTCGGCTGGTTCTGATCGATCCTTCGAACACCGG
>JBDSMU010000147.1:0-11879 GCA_039915685.1 Gemmatimonadales bacterium
CCGTCGGCCGCACCCGAATCAAAGAGCGGGAGGATGTGCGGGTTCTGGAGGTGCGCCGTGGTCTTGATCTCCGCCAGGAAGCGCTCGGCGCCGATCACGGCGGCGAGCTCCGGTCGGAGGACTTTCACGGCAACCCGCCGACCGTGTTTGAGGTCCTGCGCCACGTAGACCGTGGCCATTCCGCCGGCGCCGATTTCCCGCTCGAGGCGGTACTTGTCGGCGAGGGCGATCGCGAGTGCTTCGGGAGTGGCGGGCATAGGGTGCATGAAGATGCGTCTGATTCGGAATTTGGAAAGGGGTCGGACGGCGCAGGTTGCTTCGTCATCCGACCCACTGGAACGACTTCCCACCTAGGGTCGGCATTATCATCATCGGATGCATCGATACACTCGCCCCCAGAGCCCCCAAATGAATCTCGCCCTGAACGGAAAACCTGAAGCCATGATCCACCGCGCTGTCTCCGCAGCATTGCTGCTTTGGTCGGTCGCATTGCCCGCGTCCGCACAGGTGCCTACTTCGATGCCGATGGTGGACAGCGGACTGGTTGTGCGGGCCTGGCTCGACAGCGGCCAACTTCGCGGCCGGCTGCTGCAGCCGATGCGCGCCGACGCCGACAGCGTACGGTACTGCCGGTTCCCGGGGCCGCCGTGTGACGGCGTGTTTCCGGCGAGCCAGGTTGCGTGGTTCCAGGTCGATCGGGTTCAGCACCTCGACGTACAGGTCGGGAATCGCTGGAAAAAAGGTGCGTGGATCGGCGGGGTCGTGGGTGGGCTGTTGGCGGGATTCGCCATCGCGGTGAATGACGGCTTTTGCGATAGCAGGCGGTGCAAGCTCGACACAATTGACAGGTTGTTTGCAACCGGACTAGGGATCGTGTCGAACGCGGCATGGGGTGCGCTGATCGGATCAGCGTTCCCGCGATTCGAACGGCGGTTTTAGCGCGCGAGACGCTGAGGGCAATGGCGCTTGACCGCGTAACCGGATCTCCGCTTTTTGCGCAGCGTCACACAGCACTTCACGTTGGGCTACCTCAGCGCGCTGAGATTCGTGCCCATGCTCTAGTCTCTAGTCTCTCGTCTCTAGTCCCCGCATTGACGGCTGCCAAATGGCAAGTTAATATCAGCCATGTGGCAGACTGTGGGGAGGGTTTGATGACCACGATCATGGAGCGCACGACGGCAGATGTCGCCGAGCTCCTCGACCGGTTTCGGTCGGGGCAGCGCGAGGGGCATTTCTATGCCGCGCTGTTCGGTTTCCGGAAGTATGACGCGGTGCACGTCGCGAACCAGGTGGAGCGCGGGTTGAGCTTTGCCGCGCTGGAGCGGTTCCTCCGCAACACCGAGCTCAGCCAGCGGGCGCTGGCGCAGTTCGCGGATATTCCTGAGCGGACCCTTGCCAGGCGGAAGGAGTCGGGCCGTCTGGAGCCCGCCGAGTCCGATCGCGTCGCCCGCATCGCACGCGTGTTTGCTCGTGCCATTGACATGCATGAGGGTGAGATGGATGCGGCGCGTGCATGGCTGATGACACCGCTTCGCGCGCTGGGTGATCGCAGCCCACTAGAGTTCGCGAAGACCGATGTCGGTGCGATCGAGGTGGAGCACCTGATAGGCAGGCTCGAGTACGGCATTCCCGTTTAGCCGGTGCGAGCCTGGCGGCTGGTCAAGACGCGGTACGCTGGGTCAGCATTCGCCGGCGATGGTGCGCGGATGCACGGCGGCCGCTGGAACAGTGTTGGGACGGCTGCGGTCTACGGCGCTGACAGCGCCGCATTGGCGGTGCTCGAGGTGTTGGTGCATCTCCATGACGCCCGACCGCTCGCTGCGTACTCCATCGTGACCGCCACTGTTCCCGATGCGCTGATCGACGACCTCGACGCGGGGATTCTGCCGAGCGACTGGAATGCGTTTCCTGTTCCGCTGCGGGTGCAGGCGCTCGGCGATGCATGGTTGCGGGCCGGGGGTCGCCTCGCGCTCAGGGTGCCGAGTGCGGTGGTGCGTGACGGGTTCAACCTGCTGATCAATCCGGCACACGGGGCGTTCCGGCGGATCGGGGTGGACGAGCCGCAACTATTTAGCTTTGATTCCAGTCTTGTGAAGTAGGACAAGGGGGAGGTCGGCTGCTGAAATGACGATCCCGAAATGGTCCATGGTGGTCGCCGGCGTTGTTGCAGTTTCGACGGTGTCCCCGTCGCGGCTTTCTGCGCAATTTCCTGTTGACATGCTGCGTGTCGACAGCGGACTTGTCGTGCGAGCGTGGACGGACGCCGGTCAGGTGCGGGGCCGCCTTCTCATGCAGCTCCGTTCCGATGCGGACAGCGTGCTGTACTGCAGGTTTCCTGGCCCGTCCTGTGAGCGGGAGTTCATCGCTGCGCAGACCGCGTGGCTCCGGCTCAGCGGTGTCCGGCATCTCGACGTGCAGGTCGGCACTCGCATCAAGAAGGGAGCTGTGGTCGGCGGTGTGTTCGGCGGATTGATCGGCGCACTTGTCTTGGGCGGTCCATCATTTTGCGAAGGAACATCATGCCGGACGACAACGGGTGAGAAGGTGTTCGCGGCAGTGAAGAGTACCGTGATTTTGGGCGCAGTGGGTGCCCTGATCGGCTCTGCGTTTCCGCGTTTCGAGCGACGGTTCTAGTGCGACGGCTCGTGGTGGCGTTGATGCTTCTTTCTGCGGCTGCCGTTCCGCTGTCGGCGCAGCAGGTCGGAGCGCTTCGGGTCGGTTTGTCACAAGGCGCGGATGTTGGTGCCCCCAAGTTGCAATCCGTTGTTCCACCGAGCCGCTCGCACTGGCAAACCGGTGCAGTGATCGGGGCGGTCGTGGGCGTGGCAGCCGCGATCTTTGCCGTGGGGGCGGGGGGAGGCGGCTCGTTGTCGCCGTCCGAGATACTCGTGCTCGGAGGGATCGGCGTTCTCCTGGGCGGCGTGCCCGGCGCGCTGATCGGTGCGCTCTTCCCCAAGTAGGGTAATGTTGACTTTCGTTCTCCGCTCTCCGTTCTCCCTTCTCCCTTCTCCCTTCTCCCTTCTCTCCTCTCTCTTCTCTCTTCTCTCTTCTCTCTTCTCTAGTCTCTAGTCTCTAGTCTCTAGTCTCTCCTCTCTACACGCCTCTCCGATCCACCAGCCCCGCCTCGAGCGCACTCCGCACCACATGCCCGGCAAACGGTAGGGTGAGCACCGCCCGTTCGCGCCACCCTGATGCACTCGCCTCGATGCTGACATGCACGCTCGTGATCGCCGCCGGATCCCCGAACGGCGACATCGCGAACGCCATCCGGTCGAGGAGGTAATGCGAGCGCAACTTGAGCGCGGCGGGCAGCGACCCCTCGCCCAGCATCGCGAACGCGCCGCCGCCTTCGTGCACCGCGCGCCCCAGCCGGAACATCGTGGTGCGATCGGTGGTGACACCGCTCACCACCACCAGCGCGAACCCACCACATGCCAGCAACACCTCGGCGAAGCGGAGGCCGAGCAGGGGAGTGCGCGGACGGAGCATGAGGGGGCCGTCACGCCAGCCGTGGCCGAGTGAGTGATCGCCGTCGATCCACGCGGTGCGCATCCCCTGGGCGATCACCGACTGGCAGGCGGCGGCCAGCAGGGCAGTGGCCGCGGCACCGGGTTGCTCCCAGAGCGTGGGGCGCCCACGCGGGAGGCCGCCACCCGGGAGGATGCGGTCGAGCAATGCCACGCCGGTCCCGACTCCCTGTTCCCGGCGCTCGGGAAGCGGGACGGCATCGGGAAACCGCCGGGCCAGCAGGTCGCGCAAGGCGACGGTGGCAGGAGCAGCCATGTACAAGAATACCGAACAAACACCGAAACAAGAAGGGGCGTATTCTGGAAGCCGGATAGTAGGGTTGATATCATCGGAGCGTCACTACCCGAATCGAGAGGACAGATGCCCAATACAGAATGGTGGCAACGCGGCCCCGTCGCCGGCGTCCCCGACGTGCTGCAGCCCGTGGCCCACATCCTCCTGCAGGTGCGGGAGAGCGTCAGTGAACTGGTCGATGGGCTGACACCCGAACAGTGGAACGCCCGCCCGGCTGGCGTTGCGTCGGTGGCGTTTCACGTGCTCCACATCCCCGGCGTGATCGACCGACTCTTTACGTACGCGCGGGGTGACGCGCTGACCGACGATCAGTTTGCGGCGCTACGTTCGGAAAGTGCGACACTCGATGCTGTCGGCATTGCCGCGGCGGTGGCCGCGCTCGATGCGCGTGTCGATGCAGCGCTCGCGGAGTTGCGGAAGGTCGATGTCACCACACTCGGCGAGTTTCGCGGTGTTGGTCGGGCGCAACTGCCGTCGACGGTGATCGGCTGCCTGGTGCATGGCGCCGAGCACGCGATGCGACATGTCGGGCAGTTGTCGGTCACTGCCCGACTAACGACCAACGACTAACGACATTTCGCTACGCCAACCAGTTCGTAACCTCCGCTGCCGGCCGACGCTGCTTCGCGTCCGGCGTCGTTGCGGCTTCTCCGAGTTGGATCATGGCGATGATGCGCTCGCCGTCAGCGATTCCCAGTAGTTCGCGGGTGCGCGGATCATCCATCACGGCGCCTGACTTCACGTGTGTGCCCAGTCCAAGCGAGCGTGCGGCGAGCAGGAGGTTCTGCACGGCCATCATCGTCGCCGCGTAATCTTCCTCGCGAATCTCCAGATTCTCGGACTGGGTCATGCCCACCATGACGAGGGCCGGAACCGCGCCTTCTGACGCCGCGACTTTCTCGACCAATACGCGCGCAGCCTCGGGATCTTCAATCTTCTTCGCCTTGCGGGCGCCCAGGATTGCACCGTAGGCGTGCCGCGCCTCGGGGCCCAGGACATGGAACCGCCAGGGCTGCGTCATCCGGTGGTTTGGCGCCAGAACGGCGGCGTCCAGGACCCGTTCGATCTCCGCCCGAGTGACGGTCCGATCAGAGAACTGGCGGATGGAGAGGCGGCTTTGAATGGCTTCGAGTACGTCCATGGGTATCACTCACACAGGTTCGGGGAAGGTCAGGGTGTCAATCTCGCACGGCCGGGGCGGGGGTGCGAGGGGGCACGGTGACTTGACCTCGCCCGCCCGCGGCCGGAAGTTGAAGGAGTCCCTTCCCAGGAGCACCACCAATGTCCCGTCCCGATCGTCGCCGTTTCCTTGGCTCGCTGGGCGTTGCCGCTGTCGCGACCTCGCTGTCACCCTTGGCGCGCGAGCTGTCCGCTGCTTCTCCTTCACCAGGGGTCCGGAGTGACTGGGACCTCGAATGGGTGAAGGACGTCGAGAAGGCACGCCACAAGCAGGTGTTCGACATGGGCTCCCTCGAGTCAGGGCTCCATGTTCCCACCAACTACCTCGACGCCTTCGAGGATGTAATGAAGCTGAAGCGTGGCGAGGTGCTCGCGGTTGTCGGCATCGCAAGCAGCGCATTCCCGATGAACGCCAGCGACGCGCTCTGGGCGAAGTTCCCGCTTGGCGAGAGGTGGAAGGTCACGGATCCCGACACCGGCACGTGGGCAGTCCGAAATCTCTTTGCTGCTGATCCGGCGCCAAAGGAATTCCGTGCCAAGGACACGATCGCCACGCTGGTTTCGCGCGGCACGATCTTCTGGCAGTGCCACAACGCTCTGATGGGAGTTAGCCGGCGCTTGGCTCCCCCAGGCACGTCCGCCGAGGCGATGTACGCGGAGCTCAAAGCAGGACTGCTGCCGCACGTGAAGATTGTGCCGGCGCATACCATGCTGATCGGGTTGGTGCAGGAGCACGGCTGCACCTACGAGAAGATCTAGCGGGGCGGCGACGGGTGCCTGTCCGGCCCCCGTGCGGAATCCCGTCCGGCAACGCATCTTCATCATGCCGCCGCGTCCCCCGCGGCCACACGAGGAGGATGCAATGCCCATCGAGTCCCCGGTTCCGCCTGGGTCGGTGCAGGCCGACGACAAGCCGCGCGATTCCGAGCTCGACCTGTTCGGGCTCACCCACGTGGGCAAAGTGCGGAAGGCGAACCAGGACCATTATCTCCTCTGCACCGTGCATCCCCATGTTATGGTGCGCTCGACGAGCCTCCCCGCCGCCGAATCGTTGCCGCTCCTTGGCGAGCGAATGGCGACAGTGATGCTGGTCGCCGACGGCGTGGGCGGCAACGCCGGGGGCGCCGAGGCGAGCCAGCTCGCCGTCGAAGCCATTACGAGCTATGTGTCCAAAACCCTCCGCTGTTACCACGCCGCCGGAACAACCGATGAGGGCGAGTTCGAGGAGGCGCTGCGAACGGCTGCCAACGCGGCCCATCATGCCGTGCGCGAAGCCGCGGCAGCGCAGGTGGAACCCACGAAGGGTGCGACGACGATGACGCTCACCTTTGTTATCTGGCCGTGGGTCTACGTGGTACAGGTCGGCGACAGCCGCTGTTACAAGTACCTCAACGGTGAGCTGCGACAGATCACCCGCGATCAGACCATGGCGCAGGCGCTCGTCGATCAGGGCGCGCTCCCGGCCGACAAGATGGCGCAATCGCCGTTCAGCCATGTGCTCACCAGCGCGATTGGGGGTGAGGAGTCGACGCCGGTGGTGAGTCGGTTCGAGATCCACGACCGCGATTCGGTGGTGTTTCTCTGCAGCGATGGGCTCACGAAGCACGTCACCAACGACGAGATCGCCGATTATCTGGGCCGCATGACGGGATCGCAGCAGGTCTGCGAGGCGCTCCTGGAGCTCGCGCTGGAGCGGGGTGGCAGCGACAACATCACCATCCTGGCCGGGCACGCGCCCGGGCCGCGGTAACGGCACGACGCCGTTGCTGGCGGTTTGCCCGGCGGGCAGTAGGTTCCCTGCATGATCAACCTGTTCGGGCTCTATGTCTTCGCGCTGATCATCGGCGGGGGTTTGTTGCTGGTCTCTGTCTTCGGCGGCGGCGACGGCGACGCGTCAGACGTTGACGCCGACGTCGAGCTGCACACTCACGGCGGCATGGGTGAAATCGGCGAGCTGATGCTCGGACTGTTCCGGCCGCGCAACCTCACCTTCCTGCTCGCCGCATTTGGGGCGACCGGTCTCCTTCTCACCTGGGTGGGAACGAGCCCAACGTTGGCGTTGCTTCTTGCCGCGTCGATGGGCGCGGGCTCGTGGGTGTTGAGCCACGCGCTCTTCACTTGGCTGCGCCGGACTGACAGTGCCATCAACGTGATCAATGACCGTGCTCTCGAGGGGACGATTGGTCGCGTGACCCTTCCGGTCGGGCCCGGCGCGAGAGGCCGGATTACCCTCGTCGTCGCCGGACAACAGACATGGATTACGGCGCGCCTGGAATCGGGTCTCGAACGCATCCTCCCTGTAGGTACCGAGGTATTGATCCGCCGCACAGACGGTGGCGTTGCCGAAGTGATTCCCACCGACATCCTTGAACTCCCCCCCGCGCCACTCTGAGGCATTAATGGACACTTCCACGTTCGCTGTTCTCGCCGCCGTCGTGCTCGGCGTCATCATGGCCATGAGCTGGGTGGTGCGATCGCTGATCGTGATCTGCCTGCCGAACGAAATGGTGGTGGTGACGGGCCGCAAGCGGCGCACATCCGACGGTCAGGAGGTTGGCTACCGGGTGCTGCACGGCGGGCGCACCATGCGCATCCCATTGATCGAGAAAGTGTCGCGCCTTGACCTCACCACCATCCCGATCGAGGTGGCGGTGCAGAACGCCTATTCGAAGGGCGGCATCCCGCTGTTCGTGCAGGGGATCGCCAACGTCAAGATCAGTGGTCGCGAGCCGATCAGCGACAATGCCGTCGAGCGCCTCCTCAACAAACCGTTTGATGAGGTGATGCAGATCGCGAAGGACACTCTGGAGGGCAACCTTCGCGGCGTGTTGGCTACGCTGACGCCGGAGGAGGTCAACGAGGATCGGCTCAAGTTCGCGAACTTCCTGATCGAGGAGGCGGACGAGGACCTCAAGAAGCTCGGACTCGAGCTCGACACACTCAAGATCCAGAACGTGACCGACGAGGTGAAATATCTCGACTCGATCGGTCGACAGAAGACCGCTGAGATCCTGAAGCTCGCGCGCGTCGCGGAAGCAACGCGCTCCGCAGAATCGGAACAGGCCGAAGCCGGGGCACGTCAGGCCGCCCAGGTGGCGTCCTTGCAGGCCGACCTGAGGATCACCGAGGAGAGCAACCGGCTGCGGGTTCGGAAAGCGGAGCTCGATGCCGAGGCACTGGCACGTGAGGCCGAGGCGAAGGTGGCTGGCGAGAAGGCGCGCGTCGTGGCAGAGCAGGCACTGCAACAGGAGCGCATCGGGCTGGAACAGCGCCGACTGGAGGCCGACGTGATGCTCCCGGCCAAGGCCGATCGCGACGCAGCGGAGCAGCGCGCCAAAGGTGTTGCGGCGACGATCGCCGAAGATGGACGCGCTCGCCTGATGGTGCTGGAGCAGACGATCAAATTGTACCAGTCGGCGGGGTCGGAGGCGGAGCGGATCTTCATCCTCAACATGCTTCCAGAGATCATCCGCGACATCAGCGGAACCGTGAGCGGGATGAAGATCGACAAGGTCACGGTGATCGATTCGGGCAACGGCGGCACCGGCGTCGGCAAGGCAGCCGGTCAGCTTCCGTCGGCGATTATCCAGATCACTGAGCAAATCGAAGCCGCAACGGGCGTGAACATCCTCTCACGGTTGCAACAATCGAAGTCGATCGAGTCACCACCGGCCTGATTCACAACGCCCCGCACCCGGGATCGCATTGATGACCCATGTAGGCACCACCCTCGGACGCTACCGGCTGCTCGATCGCGAGGCTGATGGGCGGCGAGCGGGGATCGGCCAAGCTGACACAAACCGGGATGATCGTCGGTTCGCTGCCCTACATGGCACCGGAACAGCTCATGGGCGGGGGATTGCAGCAGTGCATGTGTGCCCGGGTGACGTCGATCTCGCTTTCGAGTGGTTGGAGACGGCAATCGCCGAGCACGCCTCCCGGTTGGTGATGCTGAGGGTGCCACCGCGTCTCGATGGCATCCGTGGCGATCCGCGGTATGCCGAGATGGTGCGACGGGTGGGGCTCGACGATGCGAGCGTCGAGGCATGAGTGATGTGTCCAACCGACTCACCGCGGCCCTCATCGATGGCTACCGCATCGAGCGCGAGCTCGGAGCCGGCGGCATGGCCACTGTCTTTCTCGCGCACGACCTGAAACATGACCGGAAGGTTGCGATCAAGGTCCTCAAGCCGCAGCT
Source organism: Gemmatimonadales bacterium (assembly GCA_039915685.1). Taxonomy (GTDB): domain Bacteria; phylum Gemmatimonadota; class Gemmatimonadetes; order Gemmatimonadales; family GWC2-71-9; genus Palsa-1233. The sequence goes on from JBDSMU010000147.1 coordinate 9,200, forward strand.
GGGTGCGGTGCTGGGCGCGGAGCGCTTCCTCGCGGAAATCACGTTCATGGCGAACCTGCAACATCCGAACCTCCTCACGCTGTTCGACTCGGGCTCCGCCGACGGATTGTTGTACTACGTGATGCCGTACATCGAGGGCGACACGCTGCGCACCAAGCTGGATCGTGAGCAACGGCTCTCGGTCAACGAGACCGTCCGTCTGATCACGCTGATGGCAAGTGCCCTGGACTACGCGCATGCACACGGCGTCGTGCATCGAGACCTCAAGCCGGAAAACGTCCTGTTGCAGTCCGGTCAACCGATCATCGCGGATTTTGGGATCGCGCTGGCGGTGGCGCAGGCCGGCCGGGAACGCATCACCCAGGCGGGGTTCTCGCTCGGCACGCCCAATTACATGAGCCCTGAACAGGCCTCTGGCGACCGGGCGGTGGATGCACGATCCGATCAGTACTCGCTCGCGACGCTTACGTACGAAATGCTCACCGCGTCCTCGCCGCATCGTGGGCCGACGGCCCAGCTGACTCTCACGCGGCTGATGTCGGAGGAGCCGCGCAGCCTTCGCGATTTCCGCCCGACGATTCCGGCCGCCCTCGATGCCGCCGTCCTTCGCGCGCTGTCCAAGGACCCGGCACGCCGATTCGCGACGTGCGCCGAGTTCGTCGAGGCCGCAGTCGGGCCGGCACCGTTCGAAGCGCCGTTCGTTCCGCCCCCGGCGCCACGGTCATCGGGGGTGCCGCGCTGGGTCATCATCGCCGGGGCCATTGCGATCATCGCGGCGGTGGGTGCCTGGCTGATCCTGAGATCGGGATGACCGTCGCTGAGCGCCTCACGGCCGCATTATCCGACCGTTACCGCATCGAGCGCGAACTGGGCCAGGGCGGCATGGCCACGGTCTATCTAGCGCACGACATCCGGCATGAACGCGACGTCGCGATCAAGGTGCTGCATCCCGACCTCGGTGCGGCGCTCGGCAGTGAACGCTTCCTGTCCGAAATCCGCACGACGGCCAAGCTGCAGCACCCGCACATTCTCCCCTTGCTCGACAGCGGCGAGGCAGATGGACTGTTGTATTACGTGATGCCGCTGGTCACTGGCGAGACACTGCGCGCCCGCCTCGAGCGAGAGCGCCAGCTTCCGATCGACGACGCAGTACGCATTGCCCGCGAAGTCGCCGACGCCCTGGGCAGTGCACACGCGCTCGGCATCATCCACCGCGACATCAAGCCTGAGAACATCCTACTCCAGGGTGGGCACGCGTTGGTGGCGGACTTCGGGATCGCCCTCGCGGTGCAGACCGCTGGCGGCGCGCGCATGACGCAGACGGGCCTCTCCCTCGGCACCCCGCAGTACATGAGTCCCGAGCAGGCGATGGGTGAACGCGCGATCGATGCGCGAAGTGACATCTATGCGCTGGGTGCAGTGACTTACGAGATGCTGGTGGGAGAGGCGCCGTTCACCGGGCCGAGTGTGCAGGCGATCGTGGCAAAGGTGATGACAGAGAAGCCAACGGCGCCAACCGCGACGCGGGACACCATCCCTGACGCCGTCGAAGACGCCGTGCTGACAGCGCTCTCAAAGCTTCCGGTGGATCGCTTCCCGACAGCAGCAGCATTCGCGCTCGCGCTCGATGGACATGGGAGCAGGACGCGTCAACGGGCGACTGGCGGTGCGCCGACGCTCGCTACGCAAAGCGGCTTGCGGTCGCCGGTCTCGTGGGCGGTCGCGTTGGGATTGACGATGATCGCTGCCGTCTGGGGGTGGTGGCCCCGGCCGGCTGCCGACGCCGCACCGGTCGTTCGCATTGAACTGCAGCCTGTACGGGGCACCACGCTCGCGTACCCGGTCACCGGGGTTGCCACCCAGCTCGCACTCTCACCCGACGGGAGCCATGTCGTGTACGCCGCCAGTGGCGCTGGCGGCGGTTGGATGCTCTACCTCAGGAGCCTCGACCAATTGGCGTCGCGCGCCGTGCCGGGCACCGCGGGCGCATACAACCCGGAATTCTCGCCCGACGGCCGATGGATCGCCTTCCGATCAGCCGACGGCAAGCTCAAGAAGGTCGCACTCGACGGCAGCGGCCTCACGACGCTGTGTGCGATCGACAACGGCGGGAGTGTTGGCGCCGGCATCACCTGGATCTCCGATCGGGAACTCGCGTTCGCCAGGGGCACCTACTCCGAAGGTCGTGGCCTCTGGCGGGTGTCGGCAGACGGCGGGGAACCGGTCCAATTCTCGAGCTTCGACAGCACCACCGGCGAACGCCTGCAGCTCGCGCCCCGCGCTGTCGACAATGGCCGCTTGATCCTGTACAGCAGTACCGTCGCAAGCAATGCCGACCTGACCATCGGCGTGGTGGAAACAGCAAGCGGAAAGGCCACGGTGCTGGGGGGGCTGCAGGGCGCGCGCGCGATCGGCCTCGTCGACGGGTTCCTGGTGTACGTGCGGAACGATGGTGCCCTGATGGCGGCACCCTTCGACGCGAAGCAGTTGCGGGCCGGCGCACCGATGCAGGTCTTCGATAGCATTGCCGTCCCGTCGTCCACCTGGGGCACCCCCATCGCACTGTCCGCGAACGGCTCGCTCCTCTATCAGAAGGGCGGTATCACGAGTCAGCTCGTCACGGTGAGCGCCGGCACCACGCGGGTGTTGCTCGATACCGCGCAGAATTACCTGCATCCGC
>JBDSMU010000170.1:0-42846 GCA_039915685.1 Gemmatimonadales bacterium
CCTCTCAACCTCTCAACCTCTCAACCTCTCAACCTCTCAACCTCTCAACCTCTCAACCTCTCAACCTCTCAACCTCTCAACCTCTCAACCCTTCAACCTTCTCCCATGTACGGATACCGCCAATCCACCGGCGGATTCCCGACTTCCTTGATGGTGCGTGGCGATACCCAGCGGACCAGGTTGAGGATGCTCCCGGCCTTGTCGTTTGTTCCACTGGCACGTCCACCGCCGAACGGTTGCTGCCCCACCACAGCGCCTGTGCACTTGTCGTTGACATAGAAATTTCCCGCGGCGTGCCGGAGCGCGACATTGGCTTCACTGACGGCGGAACGATCGCGTGCGAACACCGCCCCTGTGAGCGCGTAGTCGGTAGCGCTATCGACAAGCCCCAAAACATCACGCCATTTCTCATCGTCGTAGACGAACGCGGAAAGGAGGGGGCCGAAATATTCGTCACGCATCATGGCGTGGTGTGGATCGCTGATCTCGGCGAGGGTCGGATGAATGAACCACCCCTCGGAATCGTCAGTGGTGCCGCCGGCGATGATCTTCACGTCGCTGTCAGCGTTCGCACCCGTGATCACGCCGTCGAGCTTGCGGAATGATTTCTCGTCGATCACAGCGCCGCAGAACACCGAGAAGTCCGCCGGATCACCGACCTTGATCGCGTCGATCTCGGCGCGCATCCGTTCCGACACCTCTGGCCAGAGCGAGCGCGGGATGTAGCAGCGCGACGCTGCGGAGCACTTCTGTCCCTGATACTCGAATGCACCGCGAATGAGTGCCGTCACAAGGGCTGGAACGTCGGCGCTGGGGTGAGCCAGGATGAAGTCCTTCCCACCGGTCTCGCCCACAATGCGAGGGTATGAACGGTAGCGCTCGAGGCGGTTGCCCACACCCGACCAGAGTTGGCGGAAGACACCGGTCGACCCGGTGAAGTGGATTCCGGCGAGACGTGGATCATCGAGCAGGATGTCGCTGATCTTCGCGGCGCTCCCTGGAACGAACTGGATCACGCCTGGGGGCAGGCCTGCCTCGAGCAACAACTGGTACACCATCCAATTGGACAGCGATGCGGTGGCCGCGGGCTTCCAGAGTACCGCATTGCCCATCAGGGCCGGTGCCGTCGGGAGGTTCCCGCCAATCGCGGTGAAATTGAACGGGGTGATCGCGTAGATGAACCCTTCGAGCGCGCGGTGCTCGAGACGATTCCACGCGTTGGGCGATGACGCAGGCTGCTCGTTGATCAGCCGCTCTGCGAAGTGCACGTTGAAGCGGAAAAAGTCGATCAGTTCGCACGCCGCATCGATCTCGGCCTGGTGCGGGGTCTTCCCCTGTCCGAGCAGCGTTGCGGCGTTGACCCGTTGGCGCCACGGGCCCGCGAGCAGGTCGGCAGCACGAAGGAAGACGGCGGCGCGATCGGTGAACGACCAATTCTCCCACTCGCGTTGGGCGGCAGTCGCCCCGTCCATGGCGGCCTTGAGCATTTCGGGCGTGGCGGCATGCACATCGGCCAGGTGGTGCTGGTGGCGCTGCGGTGACGTGAGCCGGAACGTGGTGCCGGACCGGTGCTCCCGGCCATTGACCACCACCGGAATATCGGCCACGTTGCCGCCCAACTCCTTGATGGCGGCATGGAGCTCCGCGCGTTCGGGCGATCCGGGGGCGTAGGACAGCACCGGCTCGTTGAATGGCAGCGGAATGTTGGGTACGGCGTTCATGCGAGGCTCCCTCGGATTCGGTCGGCGGGAAGGGTATGGCGTCTCCGCGGCATCAACAAGATGACCATGCCGGGGCGCCGGTGTATTCTTTGATGCCGCCGCCCCGGCTCTCGGGATCGGCTGACATCGCACTGGAGAAAGAGATGCGTGGGATTGCCGTCGCTGCCCTGCTCCTCACCGCGGCTGCCTGCCGCACCTACGACCACACCAAGTACAACGCGCAGCAAGACGGCCTGATGCCGGCCAACGACTTCGCGAAATACGGCCCGGAACAGGCGGTGGCTGTGGCCGTAGGGCGCGAATTTGGCCGTGCGGGGGCGGACACCGCCGAGTCCTACGCGCGAAGGCAGGCGTCGGTCAAGAGCGTGGAGGTCGATTCGATCGGCGACCGCATGGTGGTCACCTTCGCAAGCGGCTGGAAGGCACAGGTGAACCCGATCACCGACGGCATCGCGGCCGCCGAGACCCCAAACCTCCCGAAGTAGCCCGTGCGCCCGAAGTCGTTGCTTACCGTTGCCGTCGTCCTGGCGTTCGTGGCGTTTCTGGCGTGGTCGACCCTTTCGGCCCAGAAGGCCGAATGCGAGGTGTGCGTGGAATTCCAGGGTGGTCGGAACTGCGCCACCGCCTCCCACGACAATGAGGCCGACGCGGCGCGGTCGGCGCAGACGACTGCGTGCGGACCCCTCGCAAAGGGGATGAACGATGCTATCGCGTGCGAGAACCGGCCCCCAGTCAGCCGGCAGTGCAGCACCCGCTAGCACGGAACCGCGACCGGGGGTGGGACGTACAACGACGCACGGCATCTATCGCCCGGGAACGTGGATCCCGTCCAATTATCCCGATTAGATTAGGAACGCGTCCTGCCAAGCCTATTGGCGGGTACTGATAACGATTCTCAATTCATGGGCTGGTGCGATGGGGCTCACCCCAGATGAACGGCATATGGGCAAGAAGGTCGAGGTCCTACGGGACCTCGAGGGCATCGTGCACGACATGATGGTCGAACACGATCGCAAGCGGGAACTCTGGTTCCCCTGCGAGCTCCTTGCTCCCGCCGAGGGCACCGACCCCGAGGAGCACCGAATCACGCTTCAGGAGCGGGTCAAGGGTGTTCCTGATGCCTGCCGCGCCGCGCTCGCGTTGAATACGCTGACGGAAGAGGGCTTGCCGCATTTCCATCGCCTGCTCGCGACCCACCTCGGCGATGATTCGCACTGGACCAACTGGAACAATCTCTGGACCGCCGAAGAAGACCGCCACGGCGCGGTGTTGACCGACTACATGCGTGATACCGGCGTGGTCGACCAGCGTACCTTCGAGGTCCTCAAGTTCGAGTACATCAAGGCGGGGTTCCAGCCGGAGTGGGACAAGGACCCCTACCGCGTGTTCACCTATACCACGTTGCAGGAACGGGCGACGCAGGTTTCGCACGCCGGCACGGGCCGGGTGATCGGCGAGTACGAGCCGCTCCTTGGCGGGATTCTGGCGAAGATCGCGATGGAGGAGGCGCGCCATTTCACCTTCTATCGCAAAGTGTTCACTGAGATCCTGAAGCGTGATCCCAACCAGGCGCTGCATTCAGCATCGCTGATCATGCCGGCGATCGACATGCCCGGCGTGACGATACCGGGATTCAAGGAGTTCGCCGATGTGATTCGGCGCTCGGGCATCTACGGCCCGCGTGACTACCTCAAGATCGTGAATGAGCAGATCGCCCACTGGAAGATCGAGGCGATCACCGGGCTCGATGAGATCGGACGCGTGGCCCAGGAGAAGATCATGGAGATCCCCGATCGCCTCCGACGGATCGCCGACCTCATGGAGACTCGCAGTCGGACGAAGACCTTCGCGTTCGAGGTGGCGTTTACGCGCGAATTCGTGATGGAGTAGCGGGTGACATTCCTGATCGCAGCCGGCTATGTGACATTCGGCGTCCGCGTGCTGGTGGCGGGCGCCTTTCTCCTTGCCGCCATCGCCGCTGCAACCCACTGGGCGGTGCGCCGGAAAAGCCTTGAACCGTTCGGGGCGTGGCCGCGGTTCGTGCGCGGATGGAGCGACCCGATCCTCAAGCCACTGGAGGGGCGTATCGTTCGTTCCAGTGCCAACCCGCAGGACGCCCCGTTCTGGCTCCTTGGCCTGGTGGTGGTGGCCGGCCTCGCGCTGATCGCGTTGGTGCGTTGGCTTCTGGGTTTCATCGCCACGATGCTGTACGCCAGCGAGACCGGTGGCACGCTGATCATCCCGATCCTCGTCAACTACGCGTTCGGTCTCCTGATGGCCGCGATCCTCGTGCGGGTGGTGGCATCGTGGTTCGGCATCTCACGGCACAACACGGGAATGCGGATCGTTTACGCACTCACCGACTGGCTGATCGAGCCGATGCAGCGGATCATCCCGAACTTCGGGCCATTCGACCTCTCGCCGATCGCCGCGTACTTCCTGCTGTCGTTCACGCGGACGCTGGTGCTGAGGGCGTTTTTCTAGAGACTAGAGACTAGAGACTAGAGACTAGAGATTAGAGACTGGAGACTAGAGACCAGAGACTCGAGAACGGCGTGATGCGGCTGGCAGAGGGCAATAATCTCTCATCTCTACTCTCTCATCTCTTTTTTGTCTCTGGTCTCTAGTCTCTGATCTCTAGTCTCTCTCAAGGGGTGCAGGTGGCTGATCCGAATCTCTCGCGAGTCGATCGACTGGCGCGGCTCCCCGGCCTGCTGGCCGAGCGGATCCTGGTGCTGGACGGCGCCATGGGGACAATGCTCCAGCGTGAGGCGCTGACCGAGGTTGATTACCGCGGGGAGCGGTTCGCTGGTCACGATCGCGACCTCCGCGGGAACCACGACCTCCTGGCCCTTACCCGCCCCGACGTGATCGGCCGGATCCACGCCGAATACCTCGCCGCCGGCGCCGACATCGTCGAGACCAATTCCTTCACGGCCACACGGATCGCGCAGGCCGAGTATGGCACGGCTGCCGCCGCCGCCGAAATCAACCGCGCTGCCGCCGCCGCCGCGCGGGCCGCATGCGACGCCGTGGAGACGGCTGAGCGGCCACGTTACGTCGCCGGCGTGATCGGGCCGACCTCCCGCACCGCATCGATTTCCCCGTCGGTCGACGACCCTGCGTACCGCAACGTGACCTTCGACGAACTAGTCGCGGCATACGGCGAGGCGGCCCGTGCCCTGGTTGAGGGTGGCGCGGACATGCTGCTGGTCGAGACGATTATCGACACGCTGAACGCCAAAGCCGCGCTTCACGCGATCGAGGATGTGTTCGACGACATCGGATTCCGCGTGCCGATCATGATTTCAGGGACGATCACTGATCGGAGCGGTCGCCTCCTCTCGGGACAGACCGCCGAGGCATTCTGGATCTCGGTGGCGCATTCACGCCCGCTGTCGGTCGGACTCAACTGTGCGCTGGGCCCCGACCTGTTGCGCCAACATGTGCACGATCTCTCGCGCACGGCTGGAGTATGGATCAGTGCGCACCCGAATGCCGGTCTTCCGAACGACCTCGGTGGATACGACCTCTCACCCGACGAAATGGCGACAGAGCTGGGCACGTGGGCGCGTGACGGCCTGCTGAACATCGTCGGCGGATGTTGTGGCACGACACCCGCGCACATCGTCGCGATTGCCGCGGCAGTAGATGGCGTACCGCCGCGCGCACGGCCAATCCTGCCCGCATACACCCAGCTCAGCGGGCTCGAAGCGTTCACCGTGCGACCCGATTCGCTGTTCGTGAATGTCGGCGAACGCACCAACGTCACTGGCTCACGACGGTTCGCGAAGCTGATCCTCGACAACCGATTCGATGATGCCCTCGAGGTTGCCCGGCAGCAGGTCGACGCCGGCGCGCAGGTGCTCGACGTCAACTTCGACGAGGGACTGCTCGACTCCGAGGCCGCGATGACCCGCTTCCTTCGCCTGATCGCATCGGAGCCCGCGATTGCACGGATTCCGGTGATGATCGATTCATCACGCTGGAGCGTGCTGGAGGCTGGCCTGGAGTGCCTTCAGGGGAAGGGGATCGTCAACTCGATCTCGCTCAAGGAGGGCGAGGAATCATTTTTGGCGCAGGCGAGAGTGGTGCAACGTCACGGCGCGGCCGTGGTCGTGATGGCGTTCGACGAAGCGGGTCAGGCGGACACGGCTGAGCGCAAGGTCGACATCCTCGAACGCGCCTACCGCTTGCTCGTCGACAAGGTCGGGTTCGCACCGAGCGACATCATCCTCGACCCGAATGTGTTCGCCGTGGGCACCGGGATCGACGCGCACTCCGAGTACGGGAACGCGTTCGTCGACGCGGTACGCGCGGTGAAGAAGCGCTGCCCCGGTGCGCTCACCAGCGGCGGGATCAGCAATGTCTCATTCTCGTTCCGCGGCAACGACGCGGTGCGTGAGGCGATTCACGCGGTGTTCCTCGAACGGGCGATCGCGGCCGGCCTCGACATGGGCATCGTCAATGCCGGACAGTTGCCGGTGCTCGACGACCTCGACCCCGATCTTCGCGAGCGTGTGGCGGACGTTGTCTGGAACCGACGTCCTGATGCCACCGAGCGCCTGCTGGAGGTGGCTGATCGTGCGGTGCAACAGGATCATGACACCGGTCCAGACAATGCGTGGCGCGACCTGCCGCTCGACGAACGCCTGGCGTGGGCATTGGTGCACGGTCTCACCGACCACATCGAGGCAGACACCGAAGCGGCGCGCCTCGCGGCAGCTCGACCGCTCGACGTGATCGAAGGGCCATTGATGAACGGCATGAGCCGGGTCGGCGATCTCTTCGCGGCCGGCAAGATGTTCCTTCCGCAGGTCGTGAAGAGTGCCCGAGTGATGAAACGGGCCGTTGCCCACCTCATCCCATACCTGGAGGCGGAGCGCTCGCGCGCCGCGACCCGTGCACGCGGCAAGATCCTCATGGCCACCGTCAAGGGCGACGTGCACGATATCGGCAAGAATATTGTGGGCGTGGTGTTGCAGTGCAATGAATGGGAGGTGATCGACCTCGGTGTGATGGTACCCGCGGCCACCATCATCGATACCGCAGTTCGTGAAGGAGTCGACCTGGTCGGGCTCTCCGGACTGATCACGCCATCGCTCGACGAAATGGCGTTCGTGGCGTCGGAGTTCGAGCGACGCGGCCTCACCATTCCGCTGCTCATCGGCGGTGCCACCACGTCGAAGGCTCACACTGCGCTCCGCATCGCACCGGCCTACAAATCGCCCGTGGTGCATGTGCTCGATGCATCACGCGCGGTGGGCGTGGCCGGCGCACTGCACGACCCGGCACGCCGCGACGCCTACGCCGCGGACGTCGCCGAAGACTACGAGCGGGTGCGGGTCGAGCGCGCTGGCGAGCACGAGGGGCCGCTCACACCCATCGCCGACGCGCGTGCCCGTGCGATGCCGATCGACCTCAACCAAGCCGCTCCGGTGCCGACATTCCGCGGGACCCGGGTGTTCGGGGAATGGCCGCTTGCTGACCTCCGCAGTGCGATCGACTGGACGCCGTTCTTCCGGGCGTGGGAATTGCCCGGTGCCTACCCCGCCCTGCTCGACGACCCAGTGCACGGCGCTGCCGCGACCGAACTGTTTGCCGACGCGAATGCACTGCTTGACGAGATCATCGACAAGAAGTTGCTCACCGCCCGCGGTGTGATCGGCTTCTGGTCCGCGGACAGTGCGAGTGACGACATCGTGGTGTATGGCGACCGGGCACGGTCGCAGCCCATCGAGACCCTCCACACCCTCCGCCAGCAGGGTGTTCGCAAGGACGGTCGCGCGCTGCTCGCAATGGCCGATTTCGTGGCACCACGCTCCTCGGGCGTTGATGATTACGTCGGTGCGTTCGCGGTGAGCGCGGGTCAGGGGCTGGAGCAGATCGTCGCCGACGCACGCGCACAACATGATGACTACCGCGCGATCCTCGCATCGGCGCTGGCCGATCGTTTCGCCGAGGCATTCGGTGAACGGTTGCACCAAGAGGTAAGGCGTTCGCACTGGGGTTACGCGCCCGACGAGGCGCTCGATCTCGAAGCACTGCTCCACGAGCGCTATCAAGGAATCCGGCCCGCTCCGGGCTATCCGGCATGCCCCGATCACACCGAGAAGTCGGCGCTCGACCGGTTGCTCGACCTCAAGCTCATCGGCGTCACCCTCACCGAAAGCTTCGCCATGCTTCCCGGCGCCACGGTGAGCGGCTGGTATTTCTGGCGCCCCGAGTCCCGCTACTTCGGCGTGGGCCGACTCGGTGAGGATCAGGTGCGGGACTATGCCGCGCGAAAGGGATGGACGATGGCTGAGGCCGAACGGTGGCTGTCGCCCAACCTCGGCTATCGCGGGGGCACGGCGTGACCACACTTCGCGACCTCATCGCCGACGGCAGGATCCACGTGGTCGACGGTGCGATGGGCACGATGCTCTACCAGAAAGGCGTTTTCGTCAACGTCTGCTTCGATGAGCTGGCGGTGCGCCAGCCCGCGCTGGTGGAGGAAGTACATGCGGCCTACGTGAACGCCGGCGCGGAAGTCATCGAGACCAATACCTTCGGCGCCAACCCGTTCAAGCTCGCGCAATATGGCTTGGCCAGTGACACCGAGATGCTGAACGCTGCGGCTGCACGGGTGGCACGCCGGGCTGCGGCGTCACGTGCCGCAGTCGTTGGCGCAATCGGGCCGCTCGGCGTGCGGGTGGAGCCGTTCGGGGAGCTCGCACTCGCCGAGGCGGAGGCAGCGTTCGGCCGTCAGGTCGACGGGCTGATCGAGGGCGGTGTTGACGGGTTTTGCCTCGAGACGTTTTCCGACATCGAAGAACTGCTCGCGGCGATGCGTGCGGTGCGAGCGCGCAGCGATCTCGCCCTGATGGCGCAGCTCACGGTGGCGGAGGATGGACGCACCGCGTATGGAACCACGCCCGAGGCGTTCGGACCTGCGCTCGCTGATGCGGGGGCGGACATCATCGGTGTCAACTGTTCGATCGGGCCGCAAGTGGTTCTGGAGGCGATCGAGCGCTTGGCCCGGGTCGTCACCACGCCGCTGGTGGCGCAACCGAACGCCGGCCTGCCGCGCGAGGTGGGCGATCGCAAAATCTACATGGCGAGCCCCGAGTATGTCGCCGAGCACGCGCGACGCATGGTGGAGGCGGGGGCACGATTTGTCGGCGGTTGCTGCGGAACCACACCCGAGCACGTTCGCGCGATCGGTAAATTTGTGCGCGCAGCGCAACGCACGTCCCGCTCGGCAGGCGCGCCAGTTATCACCGCGCATCAGGAGTCGCCCACCGATGTCACCACGGTGCCGCTCGGCGAGCGGTCGCGACTCGGCGCGAAGCTCGCGGCAGGGGAGTTCATCCGCACGGTCGAAATCGTCCCGCCGCGGGGTGTCGACCCGGCACCGATGATCGCGCAGGCGCGCGCACTCGCGGCGGCAGGGATTCACGCGGTCAATATCCCCGACGGACCGCGCGCGCAGAGCAGGATGGGTGCGCTGATCTCGGGGATCATTGTCGAACGAGAGACCGGTCTCGAGACGGTGGTCCATTATGCCTGCCGCGACCGCAACCTCCTCGGCATGCTCTCCGACCTGTTGGGCGCCGCGGCGGCAGGGCTCCGGAACCTGTTGATCGTCACCGGCGATCCGCCGAAGATGGGGCCGTATCCCGATGCCACCGCCGTGTTCGACATCGACGCGATCGGCCTCACCAATCTCGTCACCCGCCTCAACGCCGGACTCGATCCGGGTGGGAATGCGTTCGGAGCACCAACGCGGTTCGTGCACGGGGTGGGCGTCAACCCGACTGCGCCCGACATCGAGCACGAGCTGCGACGGTTCGCGTGGAAGGCCGAGGCGGGGGCGTGTTTTGCGATGACACAGCCGGTTTTCGACGTCGCGCAGCTCGAGCGCTTCCTGCCTCGAGTCGAATCTTTGGGCGTGCCGGTGATCGCGGGCATCTGGCCGCTGGTGTCACTCCGCAATGCGGAGTTTCTCGCCAACGAGGTGCCGGGCGTGTCGGTACCGCAGGAAGTACTCGATCGGATGCGGCGCGCGAGTGATCGCGGCAAGGAGGCGGCGCTGGCTGAAGGGGTGGCGATTGCGCGGGAAATGATCGCGGCAGTGAGCCCAGGCGTGGCGGGGGTGCAAGTGGCGGCACCGATGGGTCGGGTGGAGGTGGCGCTCGAGGTGTTGGGGTAGCAAAGGGCTTACCGCCCTCGGCCAGCGGCTGATAGCCGCTTTCGGGCCAGCGGCTAAGAGCCGCTTCTCGGCACTTAGGGAGGCTGAGAGCCTCCTTGCTTCGTTCGGGACGCTGATCTGTCCGTAGAACAACGCCAGGCGAGTTTACTCGCCCTCAGTGCCGAGCCCGGGTGATGTCCGACCGAGCGCAGCGAGGAAGGACCACCCGTGGGCTCTGGTCCGAATCGCCTGCGTGAGCGCCACATCACGCGATGTACGGCGTCGCGGCCAGTCGTATCGTGGCACGCATGTCGCAACCATGGCCACCGATATATTAGGTCAGACCATTTCAGGGAAATTTCCATGACCACAGCCACCGCGCCACAACCGCTTTCCGTCCTCTCCGAGGAGGAAGAACTCTTCCGCCAGACTGTGCGGGAGTTCGCCGAAACGGAAATCGGCCCATTCGTGCACGAGATGGACGTGGCAGCCGAGATGCGCCCCGACCTGATCGAGAAGTTTTTCGCGCTTGGGCTGATGGGGATCGAGGTGCCGGAGCAGTACGGCGGCGCAGGGGGCACCATCTTCCTCGCCACACTGGCGATCGAGGAAATGGCGCGGGTCGACGCGTCGAGCGCCATCTATGTCGACGTCCACAACACGCTGGTGAACAACGCGCTGATGCGCTGGGGCACCGACGAGCAGAAGACCCGCTACTTCCCGCGGATGACCACCGACCTGCTCGGCGCGTTCGCGCTCTCCGAACCGGCGTCAGGCTCCGACGCCTTCGCCCTCGAGGCACGCGCGACCCAGGACGGCGACGACTGGCTGATCACGGGGCGCAAGTTCTGGATCACCAGTGGTGCCGAGGCGGGGATCTTCATTGTGTTCGCCACGATCGATCCCGAAAAGGGCTACAAGGGGATCACCGCCTTCCTGGTTGAGCGCGACTTCCAGGGTCTCGCCATTGGTAAGCGCGAGAAGAAGCTGGGTATCCGGGCGTCCAGCACCGTCGAGCTGATCCTCGAGGAGTGCCGCGTTCCGGCCGCGAACGTCCTCGGACCGGTCGGGCAGGGGTACAAGATCTCGATCGAGACCCTCAACGAGGGGCGCATCGGGATCGGCGCCCAGATGATCGGCGTCGCCCAAGGAGCCCTCGATGCGGCGACCCAGTACATCAAGGAACGCCACCAGTTCGGGAAGGCGATCGCCGACTTCCAAGGTGTTCAGTTTCAGGTCGCCGACATGGCTACGCAGCTCGAAGCGGCGCGCCTGATGGTGTACAATGCGGCACGCCTCAAGGACGCCGGCCTCCCCTTCACCCGGGAGGCGGCGATGGCGAAGCTGTTCTCCTCTGAAACAGCCAACCGCATTGCCGGTCAGGCGCTGGAGCTTTTCGGCGGCTATGGCTACAGCCAGGAGTACCCGGCGGAGAAGTTCTTCCGCGACGCAAAGATCGGCGTGATCTACGAAGGCACCAGCAACATGCAGCTCCAGACAATCGCCAAGCTCCACCTCAAATAGCGGATTCAGCCGCGCTGCAACCGCCGAAAGCCCTCTGGCGTTCCTGAGAATGGACGGTCAACAGACGTCCACTCAGGCTCGGCATATGTAACCCGCACGCGTCTTGCATTCCGAGAGGCCATGATCCGACGACTTCTCCCAGCACTCGCCATCCTCGTGATCCCAGCGCTGCTGCCTGCGCAGGGTCCTGCCGGCCTCGGCGCCGACCTATCCTCGTGGTACGCCCAGACGATGCGGTCGGCGCCGGGACGATGGGGAATCGTGGTCGCTGACAATGCCGGGGAGGTTCTCTGGTCAGTGAACCCGTCGGAGCCAATGGTCCCAGCTTCAACGGTCAAGCTGCTCACCACAGGGTTTGCCCGCACCGTGGTCGGGAGCGAGGCTCGGCGCGCGACACGCGTGGTGGGCAGTGGACAAGTGAATCCCGCCACGGGTGGATGGGAGGGGAGCTGGGCTCTTGAACTGAACGGCGACCCGACCTTCGAGCGCACCGATCGCGGTGGCCCGATGCTTACCGAGCTCGCGCAGCAACTCGCCGCAATCGGTGTCCGTCGGCTCAGCGGTCCGCTCACGGTCACGTCGGCGTCGGGTGAACCGAATGCGGCGTTTCCCGCCGCGTGGGAGTCGCGGCACCGGGGTCGGATCTTCGCACCACCCATCGGACCGGTGACGCTCAACGAGAACGTCATCGGATTCTCGATTGCAGCGGGTGCGCGCGCCGGCCAGCGTCCGATCATCATCAGTGAATCGCCGTCGGGGATCTCGAACATCGTTACCGTCAATGCGACCACGGTGGCCGGCACGCGCAACACGATCCGATTCTCGGTGCAGCCGAACGGGCACTACGTCGTTACGGGCCAGATCGGGACGCGCTCCGGGTCGCGCCGGTACGTTGGTGTCCCGAATGATCCGCGCATCATCCTCGATGCCGCCTGGACGCACGCAACCCGCGCAGCAGGGATCCATTGGACTCCGGCCGCCACGCTCGCCTCGGCGATTCCGGGTGATCGACGGGTCCTCGCCGAAGTCGCCTCACAGCCCTTCGACTCGATCGCGCACGAGGTCAACACCCGGTCGCTGAATATCGGCGCCGAACTCCTGCTGCTCTGGGGCGGTGGACCGGATCGCGCGGCCGAGCGACTCACACAGCATGTGCGCACGGTTACCGGCATTGATGCCGGCGTGCACCTGGTTGACGGCAGCGGACTCTCAGGCTCGGATCGCGTATCACCGCTGGTGTTCACCACCTACCTTGCCCGCTTCCCGCTCACGCCGGCCGGCCGGAATTTCGCGCTCCTCCTACCGACCAACGGTACCGGGACACTGCGACGCCTCGCGACCGGCCTGCCGGGCCCAGGCGTGGTGCGCGCCAAGACTGGCACATTGGGCAATGCGTCGACGCTCGTCGGATATCTGGGTCGCGCCGATGGGACCCTACTCATCGCGTTGATGTACAACGGCGCAAACACTGGCCCTGCGCGCGCCGCGCAATGGGATCTCTTCCGCAAGCTCGGTGCGAACGGTGTCGTGCTTCCCACCGCCATCAGCGAAGACGATTTCAGCTTGGGCAGCACTCCCGAGACACCGGAACGCTGACCGCTCGCGGCCACCACGGCCGCGGGCACGCCTGCCCGATCACGCCGCTGGTGCGCAGTCGCCATCGGAATTCCTCCCGAACCACAGCAGCCCCCACCCCGCCCCGAGCACCAGCGCCGCGACCACGTCACTCGGATAATGCACACCCAGATAGACCCTCGACAACGCGATCATCATTGGGATGAGGACCGCGAGCGCTGGCAACCCGACGCGAGCGGCGCGGCCGTGCACCACCCGCAACAGGAGCAACAGCGCGACGCTGTAGACGATCGGCGCCAGCATGGCGTGGCCCGATGGATAGGCATGCCAGCCAGCGGAGCCAAGCCGGTCGATGATATCGGGACGGGGCCGCCGGAAGATCGACTTGGCGATGACGTAGGCCAGCTCGCCGGACACTGCACACGCGAAGTAGCGCCACGCCACATCGCGGCCCATTGCCCGCCACAGCATGGCCATGAACCCGAATGCGATCGGCACCTCGATCAGGCCATCACCGAGTGCCGAAATGCCGCGCATGGCCATGGTGCCGATGTCGGTGCGCATTCCGCCGACCGCACGGAGCAGTTGATCGTCGACCGCAGCAATCGCGCCGGACATCACCAGCGCGGAGATCACAAGGAAGGTCAGTGCACACGCGATGCAGGAGCGGCAGGGTCGCGTCAGCCGGAGCATCAGGGGGCGAGTGCCGTCCGGATGGCGGCGACGAACTGGTCAACATCCTGCGGGTCAGTCGCCCAGTTGCACATCAGGCGCACCTCTCCCGTGGCCTCATCCCAGACATAGAAATGGAAATCACGCTGAAGCGCCTCGGTAACCCTACGCGGCAGTAAAGCGAACACCGCGTTGGCGTCGACTGACTGGGTGATGGTGACGCCGTCAATCGCGCGAACCCCTTCAACGAGGCGCCGAGCCATGGCATTGGCCTGCCGGGCATTGGCCAGCCACGTGTCATCGTGCGCGAGTCCGATGAACTGCGCCGCGAGGTAGCGCATCTTCGAGGCGAGTTGCGCCGTCTGCTTGCGGAGAAACGGAAGCGACGCCGCAAGGGCTGGATCAAACACCACCACCGCTTCAGCACCCATCGCCCCGTTCTTGGTGGCGCCGAACGAGAGTACGTCGACCCCGACATCGACCGTGCACTCGCGCAGCGATACACCCAGCGCCGCGGCGGCGTTGGCGATCCGGGCGCCATCCATGTGCACCAGCAGGCCGTGCCCGTGGGCGACGTTCGAGATGGCTCGCACCTCATCGCGGGTGTACACCGTGCCGTACTCGCTAGTCTGGGTGACCGACACAACCCGTGGTTGCACCCGATGCTGGTCGCCGATCCCGATCAGCGCCGCCTCGATCAGCGCCGGCATGAGCTTGCCATCTGCGGTAGGCAGGTCGACCAACTTGCAGCCCGCCAGACGCTCGGGTGCGCCGCACTCGTCGACATTGATGTGTGCCTGGGCCGTGCACAGCACCGCCTCCCATGGCTTGAGCAACGCCCGCAGCGCGAGCACGTTCGCCCCCGTGCCATTCCACACCAGCGTGGTGCTCGATGATTCGCCGAACATCTCGGCAAACCACTGCTCGGCGCGGCGTGTCCACGGATCGGCGCCGTACGCCGGCGATGCCCCGGTGTTCGCCTCGGCGATCGCCGCCATCACCGCCGGGTGGACGGGCGCGGCGTTGTCGCTGGCGAACTCACCCGGGAGACTCATGCTGCCGCTTCGGGGTTCGACATGTTGTCCTGCCAGAGCGCCATCACGTTACCATCGGGATCTGCTACCATCGCCATGATTCCGAACCCCTGTTGCGTCGGCTCGGCGACAAACCGCACGCCCTGCTCGCCGAGACGGCTGCAAAGCGCCAGCAGGTCGTCGACGCGGAAAGTGATCCCGGTGTGTCGCCCGACCATGGCCATTGCATCGGGATGGGTCGCGGGATGGATTCCGAGGTGCGGCGGCGCATCGAGCATCTCATAGCCGAACGATCCGGCTCGTGCGATTGGTAGCTCAAGCGCATCCTCGTAGAATGCGCGAGCGCGTTCGAGGTCGGTGACGAAAATGGCGAACGAATGCAGGGAAAACGTCATCGGGAATCGGGGTCGCGGCGCGAGGCGGTGGCCAGGCGCAAGTTGCGGCGCATCCGGGCGAGTCCCGGTCGCGCGAGGGGGGTGTCGGCGAAGCGCGCCGTGAACTCCGCCTCGTCCATGTGCTCGAAGGCCTCGGAGTCACACCGGTCGGGATCGGCCCGGCGACGAAACTCGGGTACGTCGGTGGGTGTGGCAAACTTCACATTCCAGGGACATACGTCGTTACAGACATCGCAGCCGAATGCCCATTCATTCCAGTGCGGGTGGAGGTCCGCCGGTGGGTCGAATCGGTTCTCAATGGTCTGGTACGAGAGACATCGCGTGGCGTCGACCACACGGTCGTCGATGATGGCCCCGGTGGGGCACGCATCGATGCACCGCGTGCACGTGCCGCAGAGATCGGTGGCGCGCGGCGTGTCGGTCTCGAGCGCGAGATCAGTGAACACGGTGCCGATGAAGGTGTACGACCCGTGGCGGGGGTTGATGAGCATCGTGTTGCGGCCGATCCATCCGAGCCCTGCGCGTTCGCCGAGCTCACGCTCGGGGATCGGTCCGTCGTCGACCCAGGTGTGGGCCAGCCCGGCACCGCGGCCTTTCATCCACTCGGCCAGACGATGGAGCCTCCCGTGCGTGACGACGTGGTAGTCCATGCCCCGGGCATACGCGGCGATCTTGAAGGCATCGCCCGGTGCGGGAGCCTCGTCGGCGGACGCCGCATAATTATCGAGTACCACGACCGCCGTCTTGGCACCGGGCGTGGCCAGCGCGGGATCCTTCCGTCGACGAGCCTGGCGATGGAGGTAGCGCATCGTGCCGGCATGGCCGGCGGCCAGCCAGCGGTCGAGTGCGTCGCCACGAATGCTCGGCGTGAGCGGTGCAATGCCGGCGGCAATGAATCCGATGCGCGCCGCCTCGGCCTTCACTTCCCGGGCATCGAGGATCACGGTGCGTTTCCGGTGATCTCGCGTGCCACCGGATGTTCTCCGGTGACTGTGAGGGCCGTGCGCGGGACGCCATCACCGGTGATCAGGCGCGCACCCGGCGAGTATCGGAGGTAGGCCCACGACCATTCGAGCAGCACCATCACCCGATTCCGGAAGCCGATCAGGAAGAAGATGTGTACCACCGCCCACACAAGCCACGCGAAAAAACCTCCGAACTGGAATCGCCCGATGTCCGCCACGGCATGACCCCGACCGATCACCGCGAGCTGCCCCTTGTCCCAATACGAAAATGGCTTGCGCGGGCGTCCTGCGAGATCGCCGATGATGGTGCGTGCGGTATGCTGGCCCATCTGGATCGCGACCGGGCTCACGCCGGGCAGTGCGCCGGTTGAATCGGCCTGATGCATGAAGGCCGCCGCGTCACCGAGCACGAACACGTCGGGATGCCCCGGAATCGAGCAGTCGGGCTCGACCAGCACGCGACCAGCGCGATCCACCGGAACACCCAGCGTTCGGGTTAGGGCACCGACCGCGTTTCCGGCGGCCCAGATCACGGTCGTCGTAGGAATCACCCATCCCGAAGCCTCGACCATGTTGGGTCCGATGCTCGTGACCATCGTATTCTCCCGCACATCGACGCCGAGGGTACGGAGCTGCGCCTTGGCCTGGGCAGATGACTTCGCAGGGTACGCCGGCAGGATTCGGGGGCCGCCCTCCACCAGCAACACGGTCGCCTCACGGGGATCGATGTGCCGAAAATCGCGCGCGAGCGCATAGCGGCGGATCTCGGCGATGGCGCCCGCCATCTCCACGCCGGTGGGCCCGCCGCCGACCACCACGAACGTTAGGTATTCGTGACGTTTGCGAGGATCGGGCTCGCGTTCAGCGCGCTCGAAGGCGTACAGGATCCGCCGCCGGATATCGAGGGCGTCCTCGATGCTCTTCAGGCCGGGTGCGTACGGTTGCCACTCGTCATGTCCGAAGTAGGAATGTCGCGCGCCGATGGCGACGACGCAGTAGTCATATTCGATAGTAGCGCCATCGACGAGGTGCACCACGCGATCGGCGGTCGCAACCCGATCGACCTCGCCGAGTAGCACCTCGGCGTTGCGCTGCTGGCGGAGGATGGAACGGATGGGAGCCGCGATGTCCTGGGGCGAGAGCGCCGCTGCGGCCACCTGGTAGAGCATCGGTTGGAAGAGGTGGTGGTTGCGCCGGTCAATGATCGTCACGCGCAGGGCGGCCTTGCGGAGTCCGTGCGCAAGGTAGAGTCCGGCGAAGCCGCCACCGATGATGACAACGCGCGGCACTGGCTTGGTGCTCATGCGCCCATTGTCTCACGGCGCCACCGCGCAAATCGGATCACATCGTCGGCAGGTGGGACCGCGTGATCGCTGCCATATGCAGTGTACATGCGCCACCGGAGGTAGGTCTGGTCGGGCACCGGCAGGAACGGCGCGACCCGCCACCACTCGCGGCGTCGAAACGCCCACGCCGTCCGGAGGAGATCGACGGCGAGTCGGGGCGACAGCAGCGCACGTCCCACGAGCGCCATGGTCAGCGCAGCCCACGATCCCTGGAAGGCGGGGTCAGGCAAAAGTTCTTCACTCACGTCCCAAACGTAATGACGGCGTCAGTACCCGTGGTGCCGTTCGACTGCCGCTCGGTCGGGTCGGGGGCGCCTATATTCCCGCCATGGCTGAACCCGTACGTGACGGTCCGACCGTCCCCGTGAAGGAATCTCCCCGCCCGACCGAGGACGAGGTCCTCCTCAACATTCCGGTCGATGCGGACACGCTCCGCATCCGCCGGAACTCCGATTCGTGGCGGGTGCTCCGGATCCTCGGCGAATTCGTCTGGGGGTTCGAGAACCTTCAGGATGTGGCGGGCGGCATCTCGATCTTCGGGTCGGCCCGTACCGCCGCTGACGACCCGATGTACACCGCTGCCGAGGAAACCGCGAGGTTGTTCGCCCAGGCGAACATCCCGGTGATCACGGGTGGCGGGCCCGGAATCATGGCAGCGGCCAACAAGGGAGCGTTCGAAGCCGGCGGGATCTCGATCGGCTGCAACATCGAATTGCCCCACGAGCAGTTTTCGAATCCGTACCTGCACCGCTCACTCGACTTCAAGTTCTTTTTCGTCCGCAAGACAATGTTCATCAAGTACTCGATCGGATTCGTCGTCTTTCCCGGCGGCTATGGGACGCTCGACGAACTCTTCGAGGCGCTGACGCTGATCCAGACCGACAAGGTGACCGACTTCCCGGTGATCCTGTTCGGCTCACGCTACTGGAGCGGATTGGTGTCATGGATCAAGGACACGATGCTCGCCGAGGGGAAGATCTCGAAGGGCGACGAGTACATGTTCACCGTGACCGACGACCCGGCTGAGGTTGTCCGTATCGTCAGGGAAACGCGCAAGCGACTCGGGATCACGTCGGTCGATCCCTGAGCGATGTGATGTCGGTGACTTCTCCACAAGCTGTTCCGCCGTCGCGCCGCAACGCGTGGGGAGCGCTGTCGCTCCTCGCGTTCATCAACCTGCTCAACTATCTCGATCGCAACGTCATCTTCGCGCTGTTCGAGCCGATCAAGCGCGACCTCTCGCTCACCGATACGCAGCTCGGCTGGCTCGGCTCCGCATACATTCTGGTTTTCTCGCTCGCTGCGCTGCCCTTCGGCGTCATCAGCGATCTCAAGAGCCGCAAGGCGGTGATCGCGGGCGGCGTGGCGTTGTGGAGCGCATTCACCTTTGTGGGCGGGTTGGCGCGATCATACTGGCAGCTGTTCATCTGCCGCGCCGCAGTGGGTATCGGCGAGGCGGCCTACGGACCGGCTGCATCTTCGATGGTCGCCGACTATTTCCCTGGCGCCAGTCGTGCGCGCGCCATGAGCATCCTGGCCGCCGGAATCCCGGTGGGCGGCGTGCTCGGCCTGCTGCTCGGCGGTTGGCTCGAGTCGATCTACGGTTGGCGGGTGGCATTCATGGCCGTGGGCCTGCCGGGGTTCGCCTGTGCCGTGGCGGTGTCGCGGCTGGTTGACCCCACCCGGCGGGAGACGCCGCTCACCGTGCGGCGGTTCGTCCGCGGGCTTGAACTCGGCGCAAGGGGTTTTGTGCGCCAGTTCCTTCCGCTCATCATTGCGACAGCGCTCGGCTTGGCGGCCGCCTATGAGCTCACCGATCGTTACGGGGCCGATTCGGCACTCGATGCGGCCGTGATCGCCATCGCGGTCGCGATCGGCTTGGCACTCACGATCTATCGATGGGTGCGTCTTGTCCGCGCGCACCGCCGCGACGAGACGCCCTTCACCCGGGCGCTCGAGAGCGCTGTCGACGACCTGCTCGATGCCGGTCAGCTTGTGCTGCGCACGCCTACGCTGGTGTACACCTTCGTCGCGGGTGCCATGATTTCCTTCGGGATGAACGGTTTGGTGGGTTGGGGACCCACATTCATGACCCGGGAGTTCGGGTTGAGTGCGGGTGCGGCAGCGACCCTCCTTGGAAAGTGGGGTTTGCTGGCAGGCGTGCTCGGGTCGCTCGCCGGCGGCGCCGTGGCCGATTTCTTCAGCCGACACACCCGGCGTGGTCGGGTGTTGACGGTGGGAATCGGGTTTCTGATCGGCGGGCCAATCGCAATCTGGCTCATGACAATCCGCGACATCGATCTCTTCATGCCCGTTTTCGCGGTCGCCTTCTTCATGCTCTCGTGGTACAACGGCCCGATCACCGCCGTGATCTTCGATGTGGTGCCATCGCGCATCGGCGCGACGGTGGTCGGTGCCTACCTGCTGTTCATCCATCTGGCCGGCGATGCGATCGCCCTGCCACTGGTTGGTTCACTCTCCGATCGCTTCGGGCTCGACCGCGCCGTCATGGTGCTCCCCGCCGTGGCACTCGCCGGGGGCATCGTAATGCTCGGTGCACTACGTACCGTGACCGCCGACATGGAAAAGGTCGTCACCGTCCGCTGACCTGCTTGGCGAACAGTTCCACCAATTCACTCACCGTCCGCTCCGCCTCGGCGGGATCGCCGGAGCGTATCGCGGCCGTGGCACAATGCGTCAAGTGGCTGCGCAGCAGCACCTTCCCGACAGCCCGCAGGGCCTCCTGCGCCGACGCGATCTGCACCAGAATATCGGCACAATAGCGTTCCTCATCGATCATCCGTTGCAACCCCCGTACCTGCCCCTCGATCCGGCGGAGTCGCTTCGAGAGCGCCTCCTTGGTCTCGGGGGAAACGTGGGTCGCGTGCGAGGGCTTCATGGTCGATCCCGGTCGGAGTGAATGCGCTGATCGATTGGCCGATCAACCCGCTGTCTTCAACCGCAACGAATTGGTGACGACGCTCACACTGCTCATCGCCATGGCTGCGCTCGCGAGGATCGGCGACAGCAACAGCCCGGTGAACGGATAGAGGATCCCGGCCGCGACCGGGATTCCCACCACGTTGTACACGAATGCCCAGAAGAGGTTCTGACGCATCACCCGCATCGTGCGCCGGGAGAGGCCAATTGCCTCCTCGACGCCGGACAGGTCGGCGCGCATCAATGCGATATCGGCGGCCTCGATGGCCACGTCGGTGCCGCTCCCCATCGCGATGCCCACATCGGCCCGCGCCAGCGCAGGGGCGTCGTTGATCCCGTCGCCCACCATGGCGACGACACGGCCTTCCTGCTGCAGGGTCGCGATCGCGGCGACCTTGCCCTCCGGAAGCACCTCGGCAATCACCTCGTCGATACCCGCTTCCCGGGCGATCGCGGCGGCCGTGCTGCGCCGATCGCCGGTGAGCAGCACGGTGCGCAGTCCCATCTCCTGCAAACGCGCGATTGCCGCGCGGGATGTCCCGCGAATCGGGTCGGCCACGCCCATCACGCCGGCCAGTTCGCCATCGACCGCGACGAAGACGGTGGTGCGCCCCCGCTCCTCCAGATCCACCGCTGCGGCGTCGAGTTCCGCAGCGTCGATCGACCAATCGGCGAGTAACGCCCGATTGCCGGCGACAACGGCTCGGCCGTCCACCACGCCGTGGGCACCCTTGCCGGTCACCGACTGGAAGCTCTCCACCGTCGCTCGCCCCGCGCCCCGACGTTCCGCCTCGGCGGCGATCGCATCGGCGATCGGGTGCTGCGACGAGCGCTCCAGGGCGCCGACCAGCCGGAACAGCTCCTGCTCCTCGATCGTGCCGGACGTCATCACTTCGGTGACGGTCGGCTGTCCCGCGGTGATGGTGCCGGTCTTGTCGAATACGATCGTGTCGACGTCGCCAGCGCGCTCCAGTGCGGCGCCACCCTTGACCAAGATGCCCATCTCTGCGCCGCGACCTGTCGACACCATGACGGCGGTCGGGACGGCGAGCCCCATCGCGCAGGGACAGGCGATGATGAGCACAGCCACACTCGCCGAGAAGGCGCGAACCATCGACGCATCCGGTGTGGCGACCTGCCAAGCCACGAATGTCACGATCGCGATCGACAGCACGACGGGTACAAAGACGCTGCTGATCCGGTCCGCGAGATTCTGGATCGGCGCCCGTGACGCCTGCGCGTCGCGCATCAACGTGACGATGCGCGCGATTACGGAATCGGCACCAAGTGTCGTGGCGCGCACCCGAAGTGCGCCGGTCCCATTGACGGTCCCGCCGATCACTCGGTCCAACGCAACTTTCGGCACCGGCATCGACTCGCCGGTCACCATTCCCTCGTCGACTGCGCTCTCACCGGAGACGACCTCGCCATCCACCGCGACGCGTTCGCCCGGGCGCACCATGACGACGTCGCCGGCCCGGACGTCCTCGATCGGGACATCCATCTCGACGTCGTCACGAACCACGCGAGCGACGGTGGGCTGCAACGACGCAAGTGCCTGAAGCGCTGCGCTGGTGCGGCGCTTGGCCCGCGCCTCGAGCGCATTGCCGGTAAGGATGAACGCGATGATGAGGATCACCGCCTCGTAATACACGTCGGGCGCCATGCCGCGCGAGGTGAAGACGCCCGGTGCCATCGTGGCCAGCGCCGAGTAGGCGAAAGCGGCACCGGTGCCAACGGCGACGAGGGTGTTCATGTCCGCGCCGTGATGGCGGAACGCCATCCACGCGCGCGCGTAGAAGTGTCGACCGGCCCACGTCATGACAGCGAGGGTGATCACAAGCAGCCCCCACGAGAGCACCGCAGCGGGCACCTCATACAGCCACGGCATCATGTGGCGCAACGCCGGGGTCAGCACCCCCATCACCCGCGTCATGAATGGATCGACGGACTCGTGTGCGTGATCACCTGCCATGAGCGGCATCGACACCACCATCGCAATCGCGCCGGCCAAGCCACTCACGATCGCCTTGCGACGGAGCGTGTGATACTCGGCGTGCTGCGAGAGGTCAAGCGCGGCTTGCTCCTGCTGGGCCGAGCGACCCGCCTCAGGCATGCTGCCATCGTAGCCGGTTGACCGAATCACGTCGATGAGCGCGTCGGTAGATACCTGTGCCGGGTCGTACCGCACGGCGGCGTTGGCCAGCATCAGATTGACCGACGCGGATTCCACGCCAGGCGCCCGCTCGAGTGCTCGCTGCACCCGCGATTGGCACGCCGCGCAGGTCATTCCCTCGACGTTCAGGGTGACCGAGCCCGACCCTCCCTGCTGCGGTGGCGCCTCACCCGCTGTGGCATCACCGCGGGTTCCGACAGCGGCCGGCTCAGGGCCGGCACGGAAGAACCACCAGTTAACCGCTCCGATGGCGACCACGCCGCCCAAGATTACCGCGATGTCCGGGGTGGACACGCTCAGGCCGGCGCGGGGGTCGCATCGTACCCTGCCTCATCCACCGCAGCGACGAGGCGATCGATGGACGGGCCGTCCGGCGCGGTTTCCACCACAGCCTGGCCGATCTGGACCGAGACGACCTTGGCCCCTTCGACCCCGCTCAAGGCCTTGTTGACGGCGTTGACACAGTGCCCGCAGCTCATCCCTTCGATGTGCAATGTGACGATGTTCATGGTCCACTCCCGGCAAGGTTGATGGCAACAACCTATATAGGGGTGGGGGGTATGTCAACAGTTCCCTTCATGGCACGTCCCCTGCACTCTTCTCCCTCTCATGCCTCCTGTACCGAACCAGATCCCGGGTGTTTTCGTCCCCGTTCTCGCCTGGCCCGGCCGACGGCCAAGCTACCGCGAAGTTGCGACCTGGCATGAGGCACTCGGCGCGGCGGTGGCCACGGTGTTGCCGCACGACCTGCTGGCGCTTTGGCTCCACCCATCACGCGGCGGTTCGGTCCTGCTTGGTCCGGCCGCGCTCGTCGCCGACAAGATCATCCCCCCGCTGGCCGAGCCACTGATTGCCCAGGAGGAGCTGTTCCGTCTTGAGGACCGGTTCCGGGTGGGTGGGTATGCGTCGGTGATGGCGGTCCCGATTCGGTCTGAGGTTCAGGATGTCGGATTGATCGTTGCGGCTTCGCTCGGCGAGGATGCGTACGCCCTACCGGACACCCGGACACTACATCGCGTTGCCGCCGGTCTTGGTGCGAGTTGCCGTCGGCTTGCGGCGTATCCGTGGATCATCCCGCCACCCGAGGCGGAGGATCCGACCGCAATTGTCGCGCTGGTGGCAGAGACCGTTCTCGATGCGATGGACCGCGCGCGCGATGGGGCGGACCTGGCGCAACTGCTCTCCGACGCACTATCCAACCAGTTGCCGCATGACCGCCTGGAGCTGGTTGCCGTCGCGCCCGCGCCCGAGCGCTGGGCGATGGTGGGTGAAGGCCGGACCCCCTCACGCGCACTCATTGCGGATACTGCGGGCTCCGACGCCATCGATGCCGTGGTGCATGCACTGGGTGCGCGGCCGATCGCGCGTATCGACGATCTGCGTCCGCTCGGGGTCACATGGCCTTCCAGCAAGGACCAACGCGGTGCCGCACGCACCACGTCGATGCTCGCCGCGCGGCTCGAAGTCGGCGGTGAGATGGTGGGCTGGCTCTGGTTCGGAAGCGAGGCGCCCCGCTGGTTTGCAGAGGGTGACGAATCGGTGGCGCGACTCGCCGCCCGGATCATTGCTCCGCGTGTCGCGGCCTGGGCCGCGCGTGCCGAGATGGCCGGAGCCTGGGGTTAAGAGCCACCCCAGCTCCGTCGCATCGCGTCACGATACCGTCACCCGCACGATTACGTTCCTCCCGGCATCATCCGCATACCGCTTGTACCGACTGAGGAACGATCGATACGACGTGTCGAAAAGGTTGCGCGCCTGCAGGTCCAGCAGGACACGGCGACCAGCGAAATCGAACCCGCCACCCGTACTGAGATTCACGACGGTATAGCCCGGTGGGGCGATATCGTCGGGGTCGAGCCGGCGCTGCTGCACGTTGGTCTCCCCGCCCACCTGAAAGTAGATGTCGTGCACAGTACGCACGCTCGGCTCGAACCGCACCGAGTAGCTGGCCCGCACCGGTGCGACGAAGGCCAACGGCTGGTCGGTCGTGGTGTTCTGACCGCGGGTATAGTCGAAACCGCCGCGGAGGTGCAGCCACGGACGGAGGTGCACATCGGCCGATGACTCGATGCCGGTGAGAACCGCATCACCCTGCTCATACCGGTACACTTGAAGACCGGACTCTGCATCCGTCTCGCCGGTGGGATCGGTGTAGATGTAATCGTTGATGGCATTGCGGAAGACGCCGATTTCTCCCACCAGGCCATGACCCTGCATGCGCACCGCAAGATCGGCGTTAAGCGACACTTCGTTGCGCAGCGCAGCGTTGCCGACTTCGTAACGGACCGTTCCCTCGTGGACCCCATCCGCAAAGAGCTCAAACGCGGACGGTGCGCGGAAGCCACGGCCGATGTTGGAGACGAGCGCCACCGATTCGGTCACGCGGAGCAGCGCGCCCGCATTGCCCGTGACTGCGGTCCAGCTTTGCGCTCCGTCGTCGAGTCCAAGCGCGGCATTGGCCTCGTGATGCAGGCGTCGCCAATCCGCACGCGCACCTGCCGAGAACTGCCACCGCCCGGCATCGATCTGCTCGAAGGCGTACACGCCGGCATTGTCGGTGGTGGAGGCCGGCACCAGCACTTCATCACCCGAGATCGACACCGCGGTGCGCATCCCACTCACCCCTACCACTCCAGCGAGACGACCACCGGTCGAATGATGAAGGTGGATGTTGCCCATCGTGTTGTTCGACTGCAGACCGAGCGCGAATTCGGTGCTGGTGGCGCCTTCGAATTCCCGCCGGCGGTTACTCTCGCGCCCGAGGTCGATCTCGATGCGCGCGGAGCCGAGGGCGATGTTGCCCGTGAGGGTGCCACGCGACACCCCGACACGCTGGAACGGAGTTGCATCCGGGTCGTCCGCGGGATCCTCATGGATTTCCAGCCGCTCGCTACGCCCGGTGAACGTCGCTGCGAGTGATCCCCACCCGCCGCGAACCCCGAGTGCTGCCGAGCCACCGTGCATGTCGAGCCCGGAGTTTGCCAACGTTCCGGAGGGCGTGCGCACGTCGCCTTGAGTTCGTCCGGTGAGCGTTGTGCGGAAGCCGACTGCCCCGCGAGCGCCCTCCACGAGCAGCGACCCATCGGGCGCGTCGCCGTTGCTGCTGAATGATCCGGTGAACCATTGCGATACGAACGCTGGTCGGTCGGTGGCGTCGGGGAGTTCGCGTTGCACCACGTTGATCACGCCGCCGAGGGCATCCGACCCGTAGAGCACGCTGGCCGGGCCGCGAATCACCTCGATACGCTCGGCGCTCGCCGTTTCAACGTTCGGGGCGTGTTCGTCACCCCACTGCTGACTCTCGATCCGCTGACCGTTCTCCAGCACGAGAACGCGGTTGGATGTCAGGCCGCGAATCACCGGCTTGCCGACGCCGGATCCGGTCGAAAGGTTCCGCATCCCGGGCAGTGCCTCCAGCACCGCGCCAAGCGATGGCGCCTGAGCGTTCGCGAGACCGTCTCCCTGCAACACGGCCAGTGGTTGTGGTGATTCGAGGGCGCTGGTGGCGATCGGGGTGGCGGTGGTCTGGATGGCCGCCAGCTCGACGATGGTGCGGATGAGCGACACGTCAACGCGCGCGTCCTGTCCTCGAATGGTGACCCGCATCACCCGTGGGCGGAAACCGATCGCGGCCACGGAGAGCCCATAGGTGCCGTCGGGCACTTCGGTGAGTCGGAATCGTCCGTCGGCATCGGTGCGCGCCGAGCGCGATGCCTCAAGGAGGACGATCCTGGCGTCGGCCACCGGATTGCCGGTGGTGTCGGTGACACGGCCGGACAGCGAGTACGCCGGCGGAGGCAAGGACGGTGAAGTGATCGCGGCAAGCGCCGCAAGCAATATCGCGAGCATGGAATCTCCAGCCTACATGACAGGATGCGGCATGGCCGCACGCTCCCGCGGGATGCGGAAACATTCAATGGGAAAACGCCTGTCAGGCGGGAGGTGCGCGGGACCCTGGCGGAAGCGGTGGGAGGCGATCGAGGTGGGAATCGTCGGGTTGAACCGCCCGAACCCGTTGAATGGCCAGTTCGAGCCGCGGCGCATCGACGGCAGTGCCAATCGGTGACACCGAGGCAACCGGTGCGCCCACGACGCACCGTTCGGCGTGGCAGCCCGGCCCATCGGTCGACTCGAGATGCCGAACCGCCAGCGATTCGGCGCCCGCGTGGTACCAGACCGCATCCGCGAACGGTCCGAGGACCGTGGCCCACGCGAACGCGGCCGCAGCGAGGAGGGCAAACGTGCGTCGTACTGGCGTCATGCGACCGCCGATTCCTGCGCGACTTCCCGCACTGCCGGCGGGCCGTCGCTGGGGATCAGGAACCAGAACGTGCTCCCCTTCCCATGAATCGACTCGACCCCGATCTGCCCGCCGTGCATCTCGACGAAACGCTTGCACAGGGCAAGCCCGAGGCCGGTCCCCTGCACCGCACGGGACGCAGTCGAATCGACCTGACTGAACTCGCGAAAGAGCTTGTCCATATCCTCAGGACGAATACCGATCCCGGAATCGGACACCGACACCCACACCACGTCGCGCGTCGCCAACTTGGGTGTCTCACCGAGGCGGCCGGTGTTGGCCCCTGTCGGCATGGGGGCCACGGTGCACACCGCCGAGATCGTGATCTGACCACCATCGGGCGTGAACTTCGAGGCATTCGACAGCAGGTTAAAGAGAATCTGCCGAATTCGCATACCGTCAGCCATCACGTCCAGCTCCAACTCCGGCAGTTCCATCGCGCAATTCTGTCCCTTCGCGGTACGCAGCGAGGCGGTGTCGGCAATCGCGCCGCTCACAGCGTCGCGCAGATCGAAGCGGGCAAGGCTGAGGGTCATTCGACCGGCCTCGATCTTCGAAAGGTCGAGCACGGAGTTGATCAGTCCAAGCAGATGGTTGCCGTTGCGCAGGATCGCGTCGAGAAACTCCTTCTGCTGCTCCTCGAGGGGCCCAAGTCCCTCGGTGAGCAGGAGGTCCGAGAAGCCGATGATCGCGTTGAGGGGGGTGCGAAGCTCATGTGACATGTTCGCGAGGAACTCGCTCTTCAGTCGGGTGGCGCGTTGGAGTTCCTTGTTCTTGAGCGCCAGCATTCGCTCGTTGCGCCGCAGCTCCTCGAGCACGGTGGTGCGGTCGAGGCCGAGCACCACTTGATCGCCGAGTGTCTGGAGAAGCTGCAGATCGTGGTCGGCGAACTGACGGCCGTCGCGGCGGTTGTACGCGCAGAGCGCCCCGACCACGAGTCCCGCCGATCGTAGCGGCACCATCGCCGCGCTCTGCAGCCGGTCGCTAAGCGCTTCATGCGGGTGATTGCGCGGATCGGTCTCCATATCGTGAACGATTGCGGCCTCATCGTGTGTGACGACGTGACCGGCGAGCGATCGATCAATGGGGAGCAGCGACCCCACGGCGGGCATGAGGGGCCCGGCGCCGGCCACCACCTTCACAAACCGGCCTTCCTCCACAACCAGCATGATCGCTCCGCCCTCAGCCTCAAGCAGGTCCGCAGCGGCCTGGGCAATCTGCCGGTTGAGGGCGGGAAGATCGTTGCCGGCCAGGAGCGCGGCCGAAAGGTCGCGGAGCCGTTCGAGCTCACTATTCCGGCGAGCCGATGCGTCGAGGGCGCGAGAGAGCGAATCTTTCTGGCGGTGCGCGAGGACCCGACCGCGCCGCATTGTCACGAAGGCGAACGCAGACGAAACCGCTGCGAACGCGAGCCCACTGTCGTAATGCCCGGCGGCAAGCAGGCCAACCGATGCCCAACCGCAGAAAAGGGCGAGGAAGAGCAAGCTGCCGGTGCTATACCAGAGGGTGTACCAGGGTCGGGCGGGCCGATCGGCGGCCACATGCGAGGCCGTCGCCACCGAACCGACCGGTCCGCCCGGAACACCGCCAGCGCTCACGCCATGCCCTCCGCATCGTCTGTTTCGACCAGCACCCGGTGGAATACTGTGGTGCCGCTCCGGATCATTGCCCGGAGATATGGGCGGCAGAGCCCGCACTGGGCTCCGCAACCGGTCTCACGCATCAGCCGTTTCAAATCCCACGAACCCTCTCGGACCTGCGGCAAGAGCTGTGCAAAGAGCGTGCGCTGACAGACGCAGCGATCGATATCCACGGCTTGAGGCGCTTCAGGGAGCTGCGGGGCGGACATCGAGCTCGCTCACGAGCGCCCGGTCGGGTAGCGAGAGGGCGTCCATGATGACGGCAGCAACATCCTCGGGTCGGAGCATCCGGTCGGTCGACATCGCCCCCATCAACGGCTGGTCTCGGCGCAGATCGGTATCGACCGAGCCGGGGCAGATGGCCAGGACCCGGACCCCTTCCTGCCGCACCTCGGCCAGGAGTGACGACGAGAAGCCAAGTACGGCATGCTTCGACGCGGCGTACGCCGTCCCGCCGTTGAAGCCGTTGCGACCCGCAAGCGACGAGACGTTGATCACGAACCCCCGACGGCGCTCGCGCATTCCGCCCAAGACTGCCTTGGTGACCAGGAACAGCGATCTCACGTTGCTGGCGAAGGTGATGTCCCAGTCCTCGAGGGTGAGTTCACTGATGGGCTTGAGAATCCCTACGCCGGCGTTGTTGACCAGTACGTCGATCGGCCCAAGCGTTGCCTCGATGTGAGCGACGAGGGCGCGGACCCCTTCTGGATCGCCGACGTCGCAGGGCTGGCCAGCAGCGGAGATTCCCGCCGCCCGTAATTCAGCGATGACTTCGCCGAGCGGGCCGGCGCGGCGCGCACATACGCCCACCGCATAGCCAGCCCGCCCGAGAGCCAGTGCGGTGGCGCGCCCTATGCCGGCCGACGCCCCGGTGACCAGCGCGACGCGTTGCGGTGTGCTCATACCTTGTGGTGCACCACGCGCCCAGCATGCTCTCCATCGGCCGCGGGGTACAGCTCGAAATCGTGGAAGAACGCGGGAGCCTGCTCGCGGAGCGTCTCCAGCACCCGGACGGCGCAGCGTCGGATCTCGCGTTCAGCGCCCTCGCCCAGGCGCAGCTCGAGCATGGTGCGCCATGCCCGGATGTTTCCGCTCACAACAATCTTCGTCTCGGTGGCGTTGGGGAGGAGCGAACGCGCTGCCTCGCGCGACATCTTCCGCCGATGCACCTTGCTCTCCACCCATGCATAGCGCTCCATCAATCCCTCAACCGCTGCCACGTAACTGTCCTGTGCCGCGGCCACTTGCGTGCTCCAGACTTCCTCCAGCTCGGTGTCACCCTGCATCGCCGGCGGCATCACGAAGGCCGCTTCCGACTCGTCCACGTATCGCTGGGAGAGCTGCGAATAACCGAATCCGGCACGGTGTCGCACCAGTTCGTGGGTCAGCGAGCGCGAGACACCCTCAATCAGCACCACATACACTGCGTGCTCGAATACCGAGCCGTGTCCCTGCTTGAGGATGTTCCCGAGGTACTCGGCGGTGCTCCGCCCGGCTGGATTGTGCTGGCTCATGTAACAGAGTCGCCCGGCAAATTCGGCCAGGCGTTCGCCGTCCGTTCCGGGTTCGTGCCACTGCACCGCGAGATGCGCCGGCTCGAGAAACTCCGGGCGGGCGATCAAGGTGACGACAGGTTCGCGATAGATCTTGAGCATGTATGCGGGCGGGGTTGGAGTCGGGGCAAGTTAACGGGTTCGCAGCGTCACCAGCGGCTTCGTCCCCAATCGCCGCGGCGCTCCATGTCGGCCAGCCACGCTTCCACGTCGACGGGGATCGCCGGCGCGTCCGCGCCGAGCTTGAGACTCGAGAACGGATCGGTATCCCCGATGATGACGCCCGGATTGAAGAGGCCGATCGGATCGAACGCATTCTTGACGGCGACGTGGCACTTCATCACGGCAGCACCGTACAGCGCGCTCAGCAGTGGAGCACGGAGGCGTCCCGCACCGTGCTCCCCCGCGGGGGTTCCACCGAGCGCGATCACGTCGGCCGACACGCGACGATAGACTTCGACAACGCGGTTGGGCCACGATGGATCGTCAACGTGAGGAAGGAGGTTCACGTGCACGTGCCCGTCTCCGGCGTGTCCGAAGACAACCAGATCCACGCCAGCGCTCCCGCACGCGGCCTCGACCGCCTCGATGTAGGCCACCAGCGCCTCAGCGGGCACACAGCCGTCCTCGACCACCTGAAGCGAACGGCGGCCGTCCTCCAGGGCGGCCAGCGCGGGTGACGCCCCGTGGCGGACCGCCCACAGCTTCTCGATCTGGTCGGGTTGCAGGGCAAGGTCGATGCGCGCAAACGGCGCAGCCGCCACTGCAGCGGCCTCAATCCGCGAGCTCACCTCGTCGGCATCATTGCCGGTGAAGTCGGCGAGCAGGATGCTGCCGGCATCGAGCAGACCGGACTCCGTGGCGGAGTACGATGGCCGGCCGCGCAGCACCGCGAGGAACGACGCGTCGAGGAACTCAAGCGTTTCCGGATCGAAGCTACGGATGGCATTGATGGCGGATTCGAGGGTGTCCCGCCGCTCGAGCACCGCACGCATCGACATTCGCACGGACGGCTGGGTATCGAGGCGCACGGTGAGCCGGGTGATCACGCCGAGTGTGCCCTCTGATCCAATCACCAGATCGATCAACTCGCGATCGGCGAGCCAGTGGTCAAGGGCATACCCGGCGCTGTTCTTCCGCACCGCCGGATAACGCCGGACAATTTCGTCGCGGTGACGGTCCAGCATCGGTACGACCTGTTCCTCCCAGCGTCGGACCACCGGATGCATCGCCGGGGGTTTCTCGCCCCGTTCGAGTTGGAGCGGCCCGTCCATGGTCTCGAGGGTGAGCGCCACGATCCACGGCCGGATGCTGCCGTAGCGCAGGCTCCTTGCGCCGGCCGCATTGGTTGATGCCATGCCGCCGAGTGTTGCCCAAGCCGCGCTGGATGGCTCGGGGGGAAGTCGCAAACCGTGAAGGGCAGCCGCCGCTCTGAGCGCCACAAGGCTCAGCGAGGGGGATACGGAGGCGAGCCGTAGACCGACATCGATATCACATTCGCCGCGATTGAACCCGCAGAGATCGAGCGCCAGACCGGAGCCAATGTTGCCGCCATCCATCGCGGTGCCGGCGCCGCGCGGAGTAATCGACATACCCACCCTCAGGGCATCGGCGATGGTTGCGCGAAGCATGGCGAGATCGTGTGGCTGCGCGACCGCGGCTGGGATGATTCGCATGATCCCGGCGCCTTGACTGTAGCGGGCCCGGCGGGCCACGTCGCGATCGAGGAGCGAGCTGGTCACGGCAATCGCCAGGCGCGCTGCAATCGGCGAACCACCCACGCGATCGCGGTGCTGGAGGGGAGGGACAATGCGGCGACACCCAGAAGAAGGTACACCTCGCGTCGCGGCATCTTTACGGTGGTACTCGCCACGCCCAGGGCTGCGTTGCGACGTACCAGCGCCAGCGTCCGGGTCGCGAAGAGGAGCTGCACCACGCAGAAGAGCCGTATTCGGAACGCGCGGCGCGGCACCGCGAGCGAGTACGCCAGCGCGTCCTGCAACATCTGGTCGGCGCGCTGCAACAACGGGCGGACCACCGCCCACGACTCGTCGACCCGGTCGGGTGCAAAAAACCCTGCCGGCGTCATGCCGTTCGCATCCCAGAGTGATGCTGGGTAGTAGACCCGCCCCTCCGCGAGGTCGTTGCGAACATCGCGGATCACGTTGGTGAGTTGCAACCCGAGACCGAAGTGCACGGCGTGGCGACGCATGATCGCGAGGCATTCCCCGCGGACACTGCGTGCGTGGTTCTGGTAGAGGTCGGTGAGCATCAGGCCCACGGTTCCCGCCACGAAATAGCAGTACTGCTCGAGGGCGGCCTGGGTGGCGAAGAGCGGGGTGGTACTGTCGGGACGCGGGGCCAACGACACTGACATGCCTTCGATCATCTCGACGGCGTAGCGCTCGATGGCATGAACGTCCTCGGCATCAAGCCGGTGGAGTTCTCGTTGCACGGACTCCACGATCCGCATCAGTGCATGTTCGTCCTCGGTATGGCCGACATCTTCCACCGCAAAGTTCGCCGACTGGCCATTCTGGATAGCGGCACGCCACTCCGCGAGCAGTTCGCGGCGACGGGGAACGGGGAGTTCTGAATCATCCTCGATGGTATCGGCGACTCGGCACACCAGATACGCCACGGCCACCGCGCGGGCGAGGGGTGCCGGGAGCATGCGAATGGTGAGGGCGAATGTCCTGGACACCCGCGGGAGGACGTCCTCGCAGCGGCGCCAATCATCTGAAGGATTCAGGGCTTGGCCGGGGTGGTGTCGGTCGCCACGCTCGGCTGAATCGCGACCGAATCCGCTGCTTCCAACGGCTCTCCGTGGGCCGCCGTGAGCCGGTTCACAATGGCCGCCACCCGGATCGAGATCGGATGCTGGATCGGCACCTGTCGCTCCAGCGAGCGGCCCTCTCGGGAGGGATCGGCCACCAGGCGGTAGACCGTCTCGATCGTCACCAACGAGTGGTTGGCGCTTGAAGGCTCGATGAACGCGCGGACCTTCACAATGTCGGGGCCAAGCGGGCGGCGACTGGTGGGACGCATCGTCGCCGCGTCGAACCACTCCGATTCCAGCCAGCCATCGTTCGGCTCGGTGCGTCGCACCGGTATCGAATCGGCATCGAGTGCGAGGGCGACTTCCCGCGTCGCCTCGGGCAGGAACAGCTCGAGCTCCATGACCGCCGAACCCGGCTGCGGCACGATGTGCGGGCGTGTCGTGGTGGGGTAGCACGCGAGTGCCGCGACGACACCGACCATTGTCAGCAGCACGATTCTCACAGCCCCAGCTCCATCGGCACCGGCTCATCGCCGCGCCAGTCGTAGAAACCCTGGCCGCTCTTGCGGCCGAGGTACCCCGCGCTCACCATCCGCCGCAACAGCGGCGGTGGGGCATAGCGCGTCTCGCGATACTGGTCAAACATGATGTCCGCAATCCGGACCACCGTGTCGAGGCCAACGAAATCGAGGAGAGTGAGCGGACCCATCGGATGGCCCGCACCAAGGTGCATCGCGGCGTCGAGATCGGTGATCGTGGCAACTCCCCGCTCGAGCGCACGCACCGCATCGAGAAGATACGGCACGAGCAGCAGGTTGACGATGAACCCCGACTCGTCGCGCGCCACCACGGCGGTCTTGCCCAGGTCAGCGACAAACGCCTGCGCGATGTCCATCGCCTCGATACTAGTGCGAATCGAACGCACCACCTCGACCAGGGCCATCACCGGCACGGGATTGAAAAAGTGGAGACCTAGCAATCGCTCCGGGTGTTGCAGCCCTGCGGACTGATCCACCACCGAGAGCGACGACGTGTTCGTGGCGAAGACGCTGTCCGCACGACACACCCCCTCAAGGGCGTGCCAGAGGGCCTGCTTGGCGGATAGATCCTCGACGATCGCCTCGATCACGATATCGCAATCGTGCAGCGCGTCGAGTGATGTCTCGACCACCAGGCGCGCCAGCGCGGCGTCGCGTGCCTCGGCGGTCATCGAACCCTTCGACACGAATCGATCGAGCGAACGGGTGATGCCAGCGAGTGCGCGCGGACGTTGCGCGGCGTCATGCTCGAACAGGCGCACGGTCATGCCTGCGCTCGCCGCGACCTGTGCAATACCGGAACCCATCAGGCCACCGCCAGCCACGCCCACGGTTCGGATGTTCACTTGTCGAGCGCCCGGCGGACTTCAGTCCCGATCTCGCGCATCACCTCGCCCACACCGCGCGCGATCCGACCCGGCGAGGCGGCCGGACGTGATCCCGGCAGTGCCGGGTCTCGCTCGAGCGCATCGAGTGCGCGTTCCAACCCGAGCTGGGCGCGATGCGCCACCGGCCGATATGCACGAGCAGCGAACCACGCGGTCCCGAGCCCACCGATGACCGGGATCAACGGAACCAGCAGCGCCGAACCGACCAGCATCACGCCGCCCGCGCCCACGAGTCCCGTCGCCGCCAGCGCACTCGCACCACCAACGTACGCGCTGCGGGTGGAACGGAGGGTGGCGCCGAGCGAGACGTGACAGAACCCCGCCTCCAGTGGTGTCACGACCGCCGCAACCAACTCAGTGCGTCCCAGGTATGGCCTGTTCTGTGCGCCCCGGAGCGCGCCCTTCATCCGGCGCATTGCGCCGGCAAAGGCGTGCATTGGCTCGAAGGTCGTACGGCCGATCGCGGCGCGCTGCACAATGAAATGTTCATGGTTTTCGAGCCAGCGTGCGAGCGCCGACAAGATCGACTCCTGGCTGCCCTGCACCACCCGCTCGGCACTCAACTCGGCGACGCCCACCCAGCGATCGACCGTTGTGTGCGGTGGCGCGACCACGGCCCGCGTCCGCTCCTCAAGCAAGGCCTGACGCAGGGCCTGCACGGGAATACCCACTTCTGCGCCCAAGGCCAAAATCTCGTCCTCGGTGAGCCCTTCCCCGATATCACGTGACGTCGCCTGGATCTCCGCCGCGCGCTGAAGCACTCGGTCGAAGGTGGTGCGATCGATGCGCGCCGGGAGTCGATTGTCCCTCACGTCGCGAAACCCTCGACGATCACCGCGATGCCCTGTCCGCCACCGATGCACGCGGCGCCGAGCCCGAAGCCACCGCCGCGGGCGCGAAGCGCGTGCAGCAAGTGTGTCGTGATACGCGCCCCGCTTGCGGCGAGTGGATGCCCAATTGCGATGGCCCCACCATGCACATTGGTGCGCGCCCGGTCGAGTCCAAGTTCGCGCTCCACGGCGATATACTGCGCCGCGAACGCCTCGTTGATCTCCACCAGGTGCATCGCGTCGATCGACATCCCGGCCATCGCCATGGCCTTCCGCGCGGCCGGCAGCGGACCGATGCCCATGATGTCGGGCGCCACACCTGCCACCCCCCATGCAACCAGTCGTCCGAGCGGGGCGATTCCGTGCGCCCGTGCGGTGTCGGCAGTGGTCATCACCATCATCGCGGCACCGTCGTTGATACCCGATGCAGTCCCCGCTGTGACCGTCCCGTTCTCACGAAAGAGTGCCGGCAATTTCGCAAGCGACTCCGCGGATGTCTCGGGGCGGATGTGCTCGTCGGCCGCCCACGCCGACTCCTGCTTGGTGCGGCGATCGCGCACCGGCACCGGGATGACTTCGTCCTTGAATACCCCGGCGTGCCACGCCGCATGGGCACGTGCGTGCGATCCGATCGCGATCTCCTCACATTCCGCGCGAGTGATTCCGTGGCGCTCCGCCAGGTTCTCGGCGGTGTCGGCCATGGTGCATCCGGCGTACCCGTCGCGCAGCCCCTCGAAAAGCGAATCTTCGAGCGGCGGCGGCGCCCCGTAGCGAATACCCCACCGCGCCCCGCGAAGCACGTGCGGTGCCTGACTCAACGATTCGGTTCCTCCCGCCAGCACCGCCGTGGCCTCGCCAAGCAGGAGCCGGTGCGCCCCCTGCACCGCAGCCTCGAATCCCGAGCCACAGAGACGGTTCACGGTAACAGCCGGCACCTCGACGGGGAGGCCGGCACGCAGCGCGACGTGACGCGCGCAGTACATCGCGTCCTTCGACGTCTGCAGCGCGTTGCCAATGATCGCATGATCGATGTGTGAAGGATCGAGACCGGACCGCGCGATGGCCGACTCGGCGGCGAGCACGCCGAGGTCGGAGGCGCTCAGGTCCCTGAGCGTGCCCCCAAACGACCCGAATCCGGTACGAACCGCCGCCACGAAAACAATGTCTGTCATGCAGGAAATAAAGCGAATTAACCGGTCAACGTGGACAGTGGCCCGGGATCAGGGTTCCAGGTTGACCCTGAGGCCGCACTCGGGACAGTGTTTCCAAGCGCGTTCCACGGCGGTTCCACACGCCCCGCAGGCGGGCGGGTGCTGCGATGCGCCACAGAATGGGCAGAACTTCACGGTGCGCTCGGTAGGCAGCTCCTCACCGCAGCTCCAGCAGGCAGCCTCGGGGGAGATGAACGTCGCGGGGCCAGTGAGGTATGCCGGCGGGGGGGCCGGGGGAGAGGTGGGCGGCGCGACCCGCGTCGCGTCGCGGGCGACCGGGAGCGGAATCACGTCGTGAACCGGCTCGTCATGCGACTCGCCACCACCCGAAATGGCCGTTTCCGTGCCGGCGTTCGATGGGGACGGGGTCGCTTCGACACCGCGCCACTTTTCGTTGGCCTCGGCCCTCGCCTCGCCGAACGATGCATCTACAAGACGTGCCTGCGCGTCATCGGTGAGTGTCAGCTCGGCCGAGCGCAGCAGGCGCAGGGTATCGAGGTCCGGGATCCGATCGGCCATCGTGGCCCGGGCCATCTCGCCGGCCTCTTCCGGGTTCGTGCTTGCCAGGCCTTCTTCGCCCGCGATGAGCCGCAGCACCAGTGCCTCGTAGTCCTCACTGATGTCGATGCCGAGAAGCCGGCGCGCGGTTCGGTACGGCATGGTGCGGTCGAGCAGCGTCCCGACATCGATCGGACCGCCACCGATGCCACCGTCGGCACGCCACTGCACGAGCAACGCGGCAACAAATCGTTCGAGATCGGTCACGTTCCCTCCGAGCGTGCAAAGCGGTCGTCTGCGAGCAGTCGTTGCTCGAGGGCCCCGAACGCGGCATCGGGATCGTAGCCCGGAAACTTGCCCTTCGCCACTCGTTCGGCGAGCCACTCAGCGTATTCCGATGGGACCATGCCATTGGAGGTTTGCTGGGTGGTGGCGGCGCGTACAGCTAGATCATTGGCGTACTCGTTCTTCGGATGGCCGGCGTGCCCGCGAACCCAGGTGAACTGCGCGTCGTGCAGGGCGAGGGAGGCCCAGAGCGCACGCCACAGCTCGAGGTTCTCGATCATTCCGCCCTTTCGGACCCAACCTCTGGCCTTCCAGGCCGGTGCCCACTCGCGGATCCCCTTCACGAGATATTCCGAATCGGACACCAGCAACACCCGCATCTGATTGCCCTTCGCGGCGAGCAGCTGGAGTACCGCGATCGCACCGGCGAGAGCCATGCGGTTGTTGGTGGTCGAAGGAGCGTGGAGGAAGAAATCGCGCCGTTCCACCCCGAGCCCGGTTCGCACCTCCACCACTCCCCCGCTCCCACCCGGATTGTCACCGGCGCGGCCGTTGCCGAGGCAGCTCTCGTCGAGGTGCACGACCGCTGCCCGCGTTGCGGCCGCGGTCATGAATCGATCACCTGGAAGTGGTCGAGCTCTCCGAGCACGAACACGAGTTCCTCGCCGGTCATGGCCAAGTAGGCGCTCAGCGCATCGCGCCCGCGTGATGTCGTGAGGGCGCACGCGACGACCACATACTCATTGCCGCGACGCCGAAGCGACACCCGCTTGCGCCGAAGCACCGCGTGTTCAAGCTGTTCCATTCGCTCTGGAGTCCATCGAAAGGTGCCCATGCCGGGAAGTTAGTGCACCGATGCACGATGCGCCCCGGGGATCCGGGGCGCATCGTGGAGAGACGGAATGACCGTGATCAGCGGCGACGACCAGTCGCCTTCTTCACTCGCTTCACGGCCGTCTTCGCCGCCTTCTTGGTGGCGGACCGCGCAGGAGCTGTCGCTCGCTTCGCCGACTTGGTCGCTCGCTTCGCGATACGCGTCGCTGAGGTCTTCGCCGACTTCGCCGTGGATCTGGCGCTGGCCTTTGCCCGCGTGGCAGTGCGCTTGGCCGACTTCTTCGCCGACTTCGCCGTGGACTTCGCGCTCACTTTGGCACGCTTCGCCGTGCGCTTGGCTGACGTCTTCGCCGACTTTGCCGTCGACTTGGCGCTCGCCTTGGCCCGCTTGGTGGTGCGCTTGACCGTGGCCTCTGCGCGCTTCACGATCTTGGTGGTCGACTTCGCACCCTTGGTCCCGGTGGTCCGGGTTGCCCCGGTCACCTTCGACACAAGACTCGATGCTGCGTCCTGTACCGCAGCGGATGAGTCGCTCGCCGCGCGGCCAACCTTCTTCCGGACCAGCTTCGCGTCCTTCACAGCTTCCTTGCGCACCTTCTTCATGGTGCGTCCGACTTCCTTCTGCACCGCCTTCACGTCCTTGCGCACTTCCTTGCGCACGCTCTTCGCGGCCTTCGTCCCGGCCTTGCGTGCGTCAGTGAGCATCCGGCCAGCGGCGTCGGACGATTTCTCGGCGATGTTGGAGGCCGCGGCCGCCACCGACGATGCGGCGCTGGCGACGATCGAGGGCTTCTTGCGAACGCGGCGCTTGGGCGCGGGCAGTCCGCCGGGGGCGGGTTCAGGGATGTTCAGCGGCACGGGAGCTCGCTGGACGGCGTTGGGTTTTTCGAGGGATCCATACTGAAATTCAAACGTATCATCGGACATCTCCATGAAGCGCTCCTGCTCTGTCCACGTGGATGTGGTCGGCTTGCGGCCCACGGACGGAATGACCCGGGCCGCACGCGATGCGGTTGACGCGCTATAATATGTTGCGTCACGCTCCTCCTTCTGCAAGGTGTGGTCTACGCCACGATGCGCGCCCTCTGTCTCACCGCGACCGGCGGCCCCGACCATCTCGCCCCCTGCGACATCCCCGTGCCCACCCTTTCCGAGCCCGGCCAGGTGCGCGTGGCGATCCGTGCGATGGCCCTCAACCACCTTGATCTGTGGGTGGCTGACGGGCTTCCGGCGGTGCCGATAAACTCCTTCCCGCACGTGGTTGGCGCCGACGGTGCCGGGGTGGTGACGGAGTGCGGCGCGTCCGTGACCCACGTGGCCGTTGGCGATCGTGTGGTGATCAATCCCGGGGTCTCCTGCGGCCACTGCGAGTCGTGTATGGCCTTCGACGAACCGTTCTGTCGCGAGTTTGCGCTGCTCGGCGAGCACCGTCACGGCACGGCCGCGGAACAGGTAGTGCTCCCGGGCCACAACGTCCTTCGGATCGAGGGCAACTGGACCTGGGCCGAGGCGGCGGCGTTCTCGCTGGTCACGCTCACCGCCTGGCGGATGCTGGCGCGAGCGCGCGTTGCGGCCGGCGAGATCGTCCTCATCTGGGGCGCGGGAGGTGGAGTCTCCCTGCAGGCGCTCCAGATCGCCCGGCACCTTGGCGCCCGGGTAGCCGTGACGTCGTCGTCCGATTCCAAGCTCGCACGAACCACCGCGCTCGGCGCCGAACTGCGGATCAACCACCACGACGAGCCCGACGTGCCCGGTGCGGTCAAGGCGCATTTCGGACGACGCGCGGATGTCGTGGTCGACACGGTGGGCGCTCCAACCTGGACCCGCTCCCTCAAGGCATTGCGGCCCGGCGGTCGGTACGTGAGCTGCGGGGCGACCGGCGGGCACGACGTGTCGCTCGACCTTCGCCGCCTCTTCTGGTTTCAGTGGTCGATCCTGGGATCGACCATGGGAAGCTCAGTGGAGTTCGCCGAGGTCGTCGCACTTGGCAACCGGGGACTCCTGCGCCCGGTGATCGATGCTGTCTACCCCCTCGACGAGGGAGCCGACGCATATCGGCGCCTGGCCGAGGCGCAGCAATTCGGAAAACTCGTTCTCGAGGTGGGTCGTGACTGACATCCTGGATCGCCTGCAAACCGGCGCCCGACAACTGTGGTTCGTCCTCCCCGCCATCCTGGGGGCGATCATCATTCTCCTCGCAGGCTACTTTCTCGCCCGCCAGATCGAGAAGTGGGTCGACAACACCCTCAAGCGCCTGGACTTCAATCGGGTTGCCGAAGAGGGCGGTCTGCGAGAGGTGGTCGATCGCACCGGAGCACGGCTCGACCCCGTGCATGCAGTCGGCAAGCTGGTCTTCTGGCTGGTGATGCTGATCGTGATCCTGCTGGCCTCGGCGGCGCTCGGGCTGGAGAGCATCAACGAGATGTTCGGGATCATGATCTCGTTCATTCCGACGCTGATCGCGGCGATCGTGATCGTGATCCTCGGAATGCTGGTGGGCGAGTTCGTCCGCAGCATCATCCTGGCTTCGGCCGGCCACGTCGAGGGCGTGCCCACGCTCGCCAACGTCGCGAAGGCATCGGTCGTGCTCATTTCGATCTTCATGGCGCTGCAACAAGTGGGCGTGGCCGAGGAAATCGTGACCTCGGCCTTCACGCTGATCTTGGGCGCGTTTGCGCTGGCCGTCGGACTGGCATTCGGGTTGGGCAACACCAAGCTCGCGGGCGAGATCACCCGTCGCTGGTACGACGACAACCG
Organism: Gemmatimonadales bacterium; assembly: GCA_039915685.1. GTDB lineage: Bacteria > Gemmatimonadota > Gemmatimonadetes > Gemmatimonadales > GWC2-71-9 > Palsa-1233. The sequence goes on from JBDSMU010000170.1 coordinate 40,635, forward strand.
CGATCCGCCGCAACACGAACGTCATCAGCGCTACGACGACGACATCATGGAGCCCTAGGGGCGTTCGTCGCGCGGTGCCACGGCTTGGGGAGCGACGAGATACCGAAGCAGGCGGACTCCCCCGGGAAACTGCTCAGCAAGCAACAGGTGTGAGCCGTCGAACCCGAGGGCGTTCCCACGGCTGGGCACCACGACACGCCGGATCACCCCGTCGGTATCAACAACCTGGAAGGCCCGGGTGGAGTCGAGCGCGAGCCCGTTCTTCTCGATCAGGAACATGCCCTGACGAATCGGCAACACGGCCTCGAACGGCGGCTTGAGTGCCGCAAAGGGAAGCTGCCGGGCGGTGGCGCGGTACTCCTCGGGAAAGCGATTGATGTGAATCTGCCGGTCCATCTCCTGCACCGGCAGGATCGGGTCGGGCAGCCGTGCACTCGTCCGCAGCTTCTCGTCGCCTGGTGAACGCCACTCGATCACATTCTGGTCAACCCGTGTGATCCATAGGGTGCCATCCCGCTCCACCCCCCATCGATCGCGACCGCTCAGCGCGCGGCGGACCATCCGGCGTCCGCCAGGTGTGGACACTTCGGCGAGATCGATGGGGGCGAGGAACGCCAAGGTGTCGAAACGGGTCAGCATCGCATCGCTGCGCACCACCGCCGCACTGTCGCCGAGTTCGCGACCTTCGGGGCCCTGCGACGGACCAATCTCGAAGTACCATTGACCGGCCGCATCACGCGCCTGAGGAAACGCGCCGGCGAGCGCTTCGGGCGCAGGATGTGAATCGATCTGAGTGCCGGTCGGCAGCCAGGACGTGAAGCGTCGCGTGCTCCAGTCGCCTACGAAGACGGTGTCGCCAATCGCGGCGAGCACGGAGGGCCCCAGCGAGGGCGTCGCGCGGGACCCTGCAAACGGCATCGCAGTGCGGCTGGTGAAGTCGATCACCCGCACCGCGCCCTCCTCCGGCGCCAGCACCACCCAGCGACCGTCACTCAGCGGCGCAGCCGCCGACACGCCGACCATCGGCACCACGACCGTGTCAGCGGTCGGCGCGAGCATCAGCTCGGGCGGAGGCGGCGCGGGCTTGCCACACGCCGCCAGCAATACAGCAGTTCCGGTCCCGATCATGCCCGGGATCCCGCGCCTAACCCTCACGCCGCCAGCGGCGCGGTACGCGCGGGTTGCGGTCGCAAAAACGGCGAGGGCGCTGGTCAAGATGCCCATCCGGACTCCTCCAGGAATGATTCACTTCCACGCACGCAATCTACGATCATCACGAAAGACGGGATCGGGGCACGTAACCCTGTGCAGTGTCATGGTAGCCCACCGTCTCCCCCAAACCGGGATCAACGGCTGCACTCCCGACGCATCGCATACCGATGCGGTCATGCGCCACCGACCATAGATGAGGGCAACGATGGAACTCGAAACACTGGAAAAACTGTATGTCGACGAGCTCAAGGACCTCTGGAGCGCCGAGAACCAGATCCTGAAGGCGCTGCCGAAGATGATCAAGGCGGCGTCCCACCGCGAACTGAAGCAGGCGTTTACGGCTCACGAGAAGCAGACCAGGGAACACGTGAAGCGTCTCGAGCGGGTGTGCGCCGACCTGGGCTACTCACCCCGCGGCAAGAAGTGCGTCGGGATGGAAGGGTTGCTCAAGGAGGGCTCGGAGCTGATCAAGGAACGGCCCGATCCCGATGTGCTCGATGCCGGCTTGATCTCAGCGGCGCAGCACGTTGAACACTACGAAATGGCGGGATATGGCACGGCGCGCACCTGGGCACGGTTGCTCGGGTACGACGATCAGGCGGATATCCTGCAGACGACGCTCGACGAGGAGGGCGATACCGACAAGCTCCTGACCGGGCTCGCCGAGCGCTCGATCAACGTCGACGCAGTGGCCTGAGCGATTGAAAAAGCCCATCCTCCATACGGGGGATGGGCAGAGGCGCCGACCGGAGTCGAACCGGTGATGGAGGTTTTGCAGACCTCTGCCTTACCACTTGGCTACGGCGCCGAAGAGCGCGGATTCTAGCCCTGCCGGCGGTCCCGGGCAAACAGTGCTCTAGGCAGGGCCGCCAATCCGGCCCGCATACACACCGATACAGCGATCCTCAACCACCATGATCCCGGCGTCCCGGAGGCGCCCGGCGGCGTCGGCATGCGCGAGACCTGTCTGGAACCAGACCAAACCCGGGCGCCGGTCGGG
>JBDSMU010000176.1:0-23235 GCA_039915685.1 Gemmatimonadales bacterium
ATCCTGATGATCGCGATCGTTCCAGGTTTCCTGGGAATTCGTTCGCGCACCGCGCCGGTCATCGCCGACAGCACCGCCGTGAACAATTCGCCCGTGGCCGCGACGCCCCTCGCAACTGACAGCGGGATTGCCATCGCCGACAGTGTGGTGCCGGACACCACCGCCACCACCACCGACACCGTCGCGGCGCTCCCGGCTATCCCTGAAGACACCGTGGTGGTGCGCTCAGCGCTCTACCGCTACGCGATCTCGACCCGCGGCGGCGGTATCGTCTCGAGCCGGTTGCTGCACTATCGCTCGATGCACGCCGGTGACACGACCAGCGCGGGCGAGCGCGATACCCTCGAACTGCTCCCACCCGACTCACGGATGCTCGCCAGCGAACTCCGGATCGGCGAACGCTCCGTGCGCCTCGACCGCGCCACGTTTGTGGCCAGCAGCGATTCTGTCCAGGTGGGCAGCGAGCCGGCGTCGGTGACACTCACCGGCGAAGCCGACGGAGCGGGGGTCGAACTCACGTATACGTTCGTCCCTGACGATTACCGCATCCGGGTTGATGCGCGCTTCAGCGGGATCGGCACCAACGGCGCCACGATCTACCTCGGATTGGGACGGGGCTTCCGCGACACCGAAGCAAAGCCGGTCGAGAACAATCGCGAGAAGGGCGTCGTCACCAAGCTGACCGACACCGACCTCACGCGTTTCAGTTCGCTTGACCGTGCCTCGACACGCACGATCGCCGGGCCATTCGAGTGGGTCGCGGTCAAGTCGAAGTACTTCGTGGCGGGTCTCTTTGCCTACGACTCCACCGCGAGCGGCGTCACCGGCAACATCGGCGGCGTGATCGCGCAGGTGCTCGACACCCTCAAGAACCCGGTGCATGTGGAGGTCACCACGTCGGTGACCGTGCCCGCCACCGGTGTTACCGGGTGGACGCTCTACTTGGGGCCGATGGAGTACGACCGCCTCAATGCGATGGGCCGCGACTTCGACGATGTCAATCCGTATGGTTGGCCGGTGCTGCGCACCGTGATCCGGCCGTTCGCGGTGGGGATCCGCACTGTCTTCGTCTGGATGCACCAGACGCTGAACATCGGCTACGGTTTGGTGATCGTCCTCTTCGGCATCGTGGTCCGCATTCTCCTCTGGCCGCTCAACCAGAAGGCCATGCGGTCGATGACGGCGATGCAGGCGATCCAGCCCGAGATCAAGGCGATGCAGGAGCGCTACAAGGACGAGCCGCAAAAGCAGCAGCAGGAAATGTTCAAGCTTTACAAGACACACAACGTCAACCCAATGGGCGGCTGTTGGCCGATGTTGCTCCCTTACCCATTGCTGGTGGCGGTGTTCTTCGTGCTCGCCAACACCATCGAGTTGCGTGGCGTCTCGTTCCTTTGGATGCCCGACCTTTCTCGCGGCGATCCGACCTACATCATCCCGGTGATCATGGCGGTGTCGATGTTCGGTCTCTCGAAGATCGGCATGATCGGGATCCCACCGAACCCGCAGGCGAAGATGATGGCCTACGCGATGCCAGTGATGATGCTGGTGTTCTTCGCCAACTTCGCATCGGGGTTGAATCTCTATTACGCCGTCCAGAATCTGGCGTCGCTGCCGCAGCAGTGGCTGATCATGAAGGAGCGGAAAAAAATGACCGCCGCCCGCACGGCGCCGGTGGTAGTGAACACCAAGTCGGGCGGCGGCAGGCGAACCCGATAGCGCGCACCCCAGACGCCGACGACACGATCGTCGCGCTCGCCACCCCGCCGGGTCGGGGCGCCCTCGCCCTGGTGCGCCTCGCCGGCATCGGGGCGTTTGCGATGGCGGCCAAATTGGCGCCTGGCTTCGACCCCGGGCGGCCGCGCGAAGCCAGGTTGCTGGAGCTGCAGGACCAAGCCGGGGAGCTGATCGACCGAGCGGTGGTCACGGCTTTTGCCGCGCCCCACAGTTACTGCGGCGAGGACACGGTGGAGTTCTCGACTCATGGCGGCACACTCGTGCCGGCGCGCACCGTTGCTGCAATCCTTGCCGCTGGCGCTCGGCTGGCGCTGCCGGGGGAGTTCTCGCGCCGCGCGGTGCTCAACGGCCGCCTCGACCTCCTGCAGGCCGAAGCGGTTGCCGACCTAATCGACGCCACGGCACCGGCGCAGGCGCGTCAGGCGCTCAACCAGCTAGACGGAGCGACGTCCCGACGAGTCGCCGAGTTGCGGGACACGGTGATCGCGACGTCGGCGCTACTCGCCTACGCGATCGACTTCCCCGAAGAAGACGATGGACCGATGGACCCAACAACAATCCGAAACTCCATTTGGGAGTTGCAATCACAACTAACCGGACTCGCCGATACCGCTACTGTCGGTGAACGGGTGCGGCGGGGTGCCCTGGTGGTTCTGGCCGGGCCACCCAATGTAGGTAAGTCATCGCTCTTCAATGCCCTGATGGGCCGGACCAGGGTGATCGTTTCTGAGGAACCCGGAACCACCCGCGATGCGGTGGAGGCAGAGCTCGAGTTCGATGGATGGCCGGTTACGCTGGTTGACACCGCCGGGATTCGCCCCGGCGCTGCGACCGTCGAACTCATGGGAATAGCTATGTCCCGGGAGTACGCAGAGAGGGCTGATCTGGTGCTGTGGTGCGACGACGGGACCGAAAGTCAGTTATTAAGCGAACATTCGTTTGTGGGGGATGTGCGGTATTGTCTCGTATCCACCAAGGCTGACTTGGGCACGGTTTGCCCAGCGGCCCAAGTCGCGGTCTCTGCGGCCACCGGCGAAGGTTTGGCCGAACTACGTAGCATGGTGGTCGCTCGGGTCTTCGAGTCCGGGCACTCGGACCCCTCGACGGCGATGCTGACCCGGTCGCGCCATCGGGCGGCGGCAGGTGGCGCCAGCGTTGAGCTCGCTGGCGCTGCGGCGGAGTTGGAGCGGGGCGAACCCGTACTCGCTGCCCAGTCGCTGGCGCGGGTGGCTGAAAGCCTTGGCGACATCATCGGTCGAGTCGATCAGGAGGATGTCCTCGCTCGGGTCTTCTCAGGGTTTTGCATCGGGAAGTGATTCGGCGCGCCTACAGCGGGTTGACCTGCCTTCCCTGCTGGCGTTGCTTACGCACCTCTCGGTTTCTCCTGCGTTCCTCTTCACTGGTACTCACCATGCGCTCTGTTGCCCTGCTCCTCGCCACCGTCGTCGGGCTCAACGCCTGCGGCGCCGACCTGTCAGGGCTCAAATCGGAGGATGAGTATCCGTACACCGTCAACCTGATCTTCCAGCTTGAGCAAGACGCTTCTATCGAGTGTCTGCCGCTCGCCAGCCCGTGTCAGATTCGGCTCAAAGGGAACATCACCTCGCGGTTCGGGACTCGCCTGGTGGATGCGCAGATTTACTATCGCGCCGCGCCCGCGACGACATTTTCACCACTCGTGAAAACTGATGGAAGCGGGATCTTCAACACCACAATCGCCCTCAACAAGACCGCCTCGGGGCGTTCGGTGACGCTCTGCGCCGGTCCCACCCTTGATGTCGCGCTCACCGGCGCCTGCCCGACAGTGACGATCCCCTGATGCCGCTTCAGCTCGCCCTGCGCAGCGCATCGCGCAGGCCGAGTCGTTGGACGCGTTCCACGGTCATGCGCCACGCGAGGTAGCGACCGGCACCATCCGGGATCCGGCCAACACCGGCATTGCGTACCTGACTGTCGGCACCTCGCACCAGCCATCGCAGCATCGGACCGAGTCCGCAGCGATCCAGGTCGGCGGCAAGCCGTGCCCGGAGCGCGCGTTCCTGCTGCCTCAGCAGCGCATATGCCCCGCGACTCACGCCGAGTGCGAGATGGGGCGGTGCTTGGGGTTCCACGGTGAGTGCGAGGTGGGTGGCGACGCCTTCCGAGTAGATCCATTCCGACAGTGGGACATCGCGCGCGCGCGTCCAGCGATCCCACACGGCTCCCGTTGCCAGCACGCTGGAGGAATCGGCGCTGCGCCACCGGGTCGCGAGCGCGATCCCGCGTGCCACGGCGGTGTGCAACCGAAGCATGCCATCGGCACCGCCGCCGGCGAGTTCGGCAAAGACCACCACGGTAGGTGGATTGATGTGGGGGATCACCTCGAGGAGGTCTCCCCGCGCGTCGCCCGCAAGCAGCACCACATCACAGCCGATGTCGGCGCCGGCGGTGGCGGCGCGTTCCATGACACCGGTGATACGAAGTTGCGCGGTGCGTCCGGCTGTGCGCGCGGCCAGCGGCCCGAGCAGAGAACGGTCGGTGGCGAGGTCGAGGGTGGGGCGGTCTGGGGCGTGCTGGCGGTGCAGGGCGTTGAGGAGGTCGGCATGCCGCTGCGTGAACGCGTGCATCGCCGAACTGTCAGCGGTCTCGACCAGAGCGGCCCACGGTGAGACCAGGTCGTGCAGCACCCGCTAGTGCAGGTCGCCCTTGCGGCGCCGCGACACGCCGTCGAGAAAGCGTTGCTCGTCCGCGGTGAGCGACGCTATGCCGGCGGCGCTGATCTTGTCGAGCACCCGGTCGAGTTCCGCGGCCTCAAGCTCGGCGGGATCGGGGATGGCAGCGGGCGTGGGTGCCGGAGCGCGGCGCGCCCGCAGCTCGCCGTTGGTCTCGCTGTCATCGCCGCCCGCCTGGGACACGGGGACGCGGCGGCGCATCGCCGGGAGCCGCGGAGGTTCCATCGGGCGGGAGATGCCCTGCAGTGCGAAGAAGAGGAGCGCCGATGCCATTCCGCCCAGGTGTGCGATGTGGGCGATGTTGTCGGTGCCAAGCATTGCGCCGGCCACGTCAAGCACCGCGATGCCAAGAATCAGGTGCTTCGCCTTGATCGGCATTGGCAGCGGGAAGATCATCATCTCAGCGTCGGGATACATCCGCGCAAATGCGAAGGCCACGCCGAGCACCGCGCCCGATGCGCCGACGAAGGGACCGACGTGGATGCCCAACACGGTTGCGAGCAGCGATACGATCGCGGCACCGAGTCCGCAGTACACGTAGAAGAGGATGAACACCGAGCTGCCAAGTCTGCGCTCGACTGGTGGGCCGAACACAAAGAGAGCGACCGAATTCGCGAGCAGGTGCAGCAGTCCGCCGTGCACGAACATGTAGGTGAAGAACGACCATGGTGCCGAGACCGCGCGGGCGGGATCAAACTGGACCGCCTGCGCAAGTACGTCCGACGTGAGGATCGTCTCCTGCAACAGCAGCACAACGGCGTTGATCGCCAGCAGGCGGCCAACCCAGGGAGTGATGCGATCGAAGAGGGACTCGGGCACGTTCGGATTCCCAGCGTCAGGGGTGGTAGAAGGTGGCTCCGGCTATTCAGGACCCGTCCAACTTAACGTCGATCGATCGAGCGCGGTTCGGACCTGCCAGTTTGCAGATCCGCTCGCAGAGCTCGGGAAAGGCGATGCCCACGGCGGCGGCCGATTGCGGCATCAGCGAGGTGGCCGTCATCCCCGGGAGGGTGTTGACCTCCAGGCAGAACAGCCGCCCGTCAGGGGTCAGCCGGAAGTCGACCCGTGAGTATCCTGACAATTTGAGTGCCCGATGGGCCAGAAGCCCGAGGCGCTGCACCTCCCACGCCAGCGTCTCCGGAATATCGGCGGGGAAGATCTCCTCCGACATCCCTGGGGTGTATTTGCACTCGTAGTCGAAGAGGGCATGCTGGGGGATAATTTCGCCCACGGCGAGGGCCGTGTCCCCCAGAATGCCGACGGTGAGCTCTCGCCCGGGCACGAAGGTCTCGAGCATCACCTCGTCGTCGTGGCGCGCGGCCTCGGCAATCGCTGCGTTGAGGTCGGCAGGCCCGTCGACCACGCTCAACCCCACGGTGGATCCCTGTTTCGAGGGCTTGACCACCACTGGCCAACCGAGTTCGCGGTCCACCAGGTCGGCGTCTATCGCGGGACCGTCGGCATCGGGCGGCCACATCCGCCAGGCTGCCGTGGGGACACCCGCGCCGAGAAATAGCCGTTTCGAGATGTCCTTGTCCATCGCCAGCGCGGAGCCGAGCGGGCCGGATCCGGTGTACCTGACGCCGGCGACGTCGAGGAGATGCTGAAGCGTGCCATCCTCCCCGGTCCCGCCGTGGAGGCAAAGACACGCGACGTCGGCATCCCGAATTTCCGGTTCGGTCAGCAGTCCAGCCAGCAGGGTATTGCGCTCGGCCACCGCCAACGCGGCCACGTCGGGGGGACGGGCACCCACTCGGGCGCCGAGGAACGTGGTCTCGGCGGCGGGGTCGATCACGCCGATGGCGGTGTCGACCACGGTCAGCTGGTGGCCCCGAGTCCGGAGTGCCGCCACTACCTGTGCTGCCGACGCGAGGGCGACGTCGCGTTCTGACGATGATCCGCCGGTAAGCACTGCTATCCGCATGTCGGGTCCAGGCCGGGGTGGGGAGTGACAGCGGTGCATCCTATCACCGGCGGCGGATCGTGTCCAACCGTGCGCTGCCGCCGCGGCACGGCGTCACCCATACCGCAGTGTACGTTACACTTGGACGAGCGCCGCACACTTCACCCGAGCCGAGAGAGCCATCCATGTTCCGCAGGATCCTGCTTGTGGCCGTAGCCGCGACTAGCATGGCGTGTTCCGCTGAAAAGGGCGCACCGGCCGCCGACTCGATGCCGGTGGCCGCCGAAGCGCCTGCCCCGAAAGCCCGGGCGACGATGCGCGACGCCACAGGTCGGGAGCTTGGGGATCTGACGATCTCGGAGGACGCGGGCAGGGTTTCGGTGCGCGGCACGTTGCATTCGTTGCCGCCGGGTGAGCACGGCATTCACCTGCACATGGCGGCTCGTTGCGAGCCGCCGTTCGCCTCGGCGGGCGACCACTGGAACCCGTTGGAAAAAAAGCACGGCCTGGAGAATCCGAACGGCCCGCATTTCGGTGACCTGCCCAACATGACGGCCGAGGCCGACAGCACCGCGACGTTCAACTTCACGACGACCGAGGGCACACTCGCCGCATTGCTCGACTTCGACGGCGCGTCGGTGATCGTGCATGCTGATCGCGATGATCTCCGCACCGATCCGTCGGGCAACTCGGGCGACCGGATCGCGTGCGGCACCGTGATACAGTGACCGCCGGGCGCGCCGGACGCTAGCGTCCGATCATCTCCCGCAGCACGTCATAGCGACTCACGATCCCGACCACCACGCCGTCCTCGGATACGAGGGCGGCAGGAAATTCGCGCGTGAGCGTGGCCGCGAGGTGGTCGAGGGTGAGGGAGGCCTCGACGACCGGGAATGGCGGCTCCATCACGTCGCGGACCGCGCGGTCGAGCGCCGCGGGATGCTCAAGCGCGCGGGTCATCAGGGTATTCTCGGTGAGCGCCCCCACGCACACGCCGTTCTCGAGCACCGGGATCTGCGAGACGTCGAAGGTGTTCATCAGGTTGAGCGCCTGCCGCACTTGTGCGGCGGGCGCCACCTGCACCAGTGCCGGTGCATCGGCGGCGCGCCGCGCCAGCAGCGTGGCCACCGTGGGGCGGGGGGCATCGAGAAGTTGATTCTCCTGCAACCACTCGTCGTTGAACAACTTCGAGAGGTAGCGCTCGCCGGTGTCGCACAGGATGGTCACGATGCACGAATCAGGATCGTCAAGCGTGCGCGCGAGTTCAAGCGCCAGGTGCACGTTGAGCCCGGCGGAACCCCCGACAAACAATCCCTCCTCGCGTGCCAAGCGGCGCGCCATGGTCATCGACTCTTTGTCGCTCGCCTGCCTGAAATCATCGATCACGTCCCACCACACGGTGCTCGGCACCTTGTCACCACCGATGCCTTCGACCTTGTACGGCCCGCCCTCACCGAGTTCACCAGTGCGGTGGTAATTGGTGTACAGCGACCCGACCGGATCGCCGGCGATCACCCGCACGGCAGAATTTTGTTCCTTGAGATAGCGGCCGGCGCCGCTCACCGTTCCGCCCGTGCCCGCGCCCGCCACGAAGTGGGTCACGCGGCCGCCGGTCTGGATCCATATTTCCGGACCGGTGGTGGCGTAGTGTGCCTCGGGATTCACCTGGTTGTAGAACTGGTTGGCGAGCACGGCGCCAGGCGTATCGTGGACGATCTGCTTCGCCTTCATCACGTAATTCTCGGGATGATCGGGCGGGACAGCGGTGGGTGTGACCACCACTTCCGCACCGTATCCCTTGAGAAGCCGCACCTTCTCCTGGCTCATCTTGTCGGGCATCGTGAAGATGCAGCGATACCCCTTGATCGCGGCGGCGATCGCGAGGCCCACGCCGGTGTTGCCGCTCGTGCCCTCGACCACTACCCCGCCCGGCTTGAGGTCGCCACTCGCCTCGGCGGCCTCGATGATCGCCAGACCGATGCGATCCTTGACCGACCCGCCGGGGTTGGCGTACTCCGCCTTGGCGTAGATCGGCGTACGCACCCCCGCACCAATGCGGGCAAGGTGGATCATCGGCGTCCAGCCAATGGTGTCGAGCACGGAGGCATACACGTGTGGATGCGGCACGGTCATGGGGCGGAATCCCTGGTTGGTGCGAGGGTGTCAGGAATGGTAAAGCGGATCGGCACCTGTATCGCGTGCATCACGGCAACGCCGTTGCGCGTGGCGGGCGTGAATTGCAGCGTGGGGGCGGCCTTCATGGCTGCCGCATCGAACTCGACCCGTCCGCTCGACTTTGCGATCTTGGTGGAGTCGCGGAGCACCGCGCCAGTGGAATCAACCACGAGATAGAGCAGCACCTCGCCCTCGATGTGCAGCGCATAGAGTTCGGGCGGGAATGGCAATTCCGGTTGCCCCGCGACCGGCACCGGTGGCACCACCTCGCCTTCTGGTTCAGGTTCGGGCTTGCCGGCACACGCCGCGAGCAGGGCAACCATCAATACGAGATGTCGCATCACATCACCTGGTGCATCGGGTGGAGAAGGTCAGCTCAGGCCCCCGCGCAGCTTTGCCAACTGGTTGAGGGCATCAAGCGGCGTCATCCGATCAACATCAAGTGCACGCAACTGATCGGCAAGCAGGGTGTCGAAGAGCGAAGGTTGGGCCGGGTCGCTGTCGCGAGGCGGATCGCCGGGCACCACGCGGTGACCAGTCTCCAGCGTGCCGAGCACCTCGCGGGCGCGACCGACGACAGAGTTGGGGAGACCGGCGAGCTCGGCCACATGGATGCCGTACGAACGATCGGTTCCGCCCGGTTCGAGTCGGTGCATGAACACGATGCCATCGGCCGTCTCGCGCACTGCGACGTTGACATTGCGGGCATGGGCGAGCTGTTCGGGCAGCTGCATCAGTTCATGGTAATGGGTCGCAAACATGGTGCGACATCCGACACGGTCATGCAGGTGTTCGGTCACCGCCCACGCGATCGCGACTCCATCGTAGGTGCTGGTTCCGCGCCCGATTTCGTCGAGCAGCACCAGCGAGCGGGCGGTCGCACCGTGCAGGATCGCGCTGGTCTCACTCATCTCGACCATGAACGTCGACTGTCCGCGAGCGAGGTTGTCGCTCGCACCCACCCGTGTGAACAGGCGATCGATCACCCCGATGGTCGCTGCGGCGGCGGGCACGAAGCTGCCCATCTGCGCCATCAGGGCGCAGAGGCCAATCTGGCGTAGGATCGTGCTCTTGCCGGCCATGTTCGGCCCCGTAACCAGCAACACCCGTGCGTGGTCGTCGAACCGCACGTCGTTCGGCACGAATCGCTCCCGGGGCATCATCCGTTCGATCACCGGGTGGCGCGAGCCGGTGAGGATCAACTCCTGGCCGGTGGTGAGCACCGGACGAACATACCGGCCGGTCACCGCCGCTTCGGCGAGCGACGCGATCACATCGAGTCGGGCGAGCAACCGGGCAGTGGCCTGCACGCGGCCGATCGCGACGCCCACCAGGTGGCGCAGTGCCGTGAAGAGTTCGGCCTCGCGCTCGCCGATCTGCTCCACCGCACCCAGTACCTTCGCCTCATACTCCTTCAGTTCCGGCGTGACATACCGTTCTGCGTTGCTGAGTGTCTGCCGTCGTTCGTAGTCGGACGGTACTGCTCCCGCGTTGGAGTGGGTGATCTCGATGTAGTAGCCGAACACCTTGTTGAAGCCGACCTTGAGCGACGGAATGCCGGTGCGCTCGCGTTCCCGCTGCTGAATGGCCGCGAGCGCCTGGCGCCCATGATCACGCAGGTGGCGGAGCTCGTCGAGGTCCGCGTCGTAACCCGGTGCGATGGTGTCGGTGTCAGCCACCGAGATCGGGGGTCGCTCCACCAGCGCGCGCGACAGTTCAGCGGCCAGCTCTGGGATGAGGTCGAGGTGTGCGGCCGCGTGCTCAAGGTGACGGGCAACCCGGTTGCCGTCAGGAACCTTGTGGACGGCCAACGTGCCCAGCGGCACCGCCACTGCGGGCAACCGGAGGAACGAGTCGCGCAGCGCGCCGAGTTCACGGGGATTGGCGCGACCGGCGGCGGCGCGCGCGGCGAGTCGTTCCACGTCGCGAACACCGTCGAGCGCAGCGCGGAGATCGGTGCGCCAGCGTCCAGTATCGACCATGACTGCGACTGCGTCCAGACGGTCCTCGATGCGCGCCACATCACTGAGCGGTGAAACCACCCACTGGCGCAGCAAGCGTGCACCCATCGGCGTGAGGGTGTGATCGAGCGCCTCGACGAGTGTGACGCCCTTGACCCCGCTGCGCAGCGGCTCGACGAGCTCGAGGTTGCGACGGGTCATCTCATCAACCCAGCAGCAATCATCGGCGCGTCGCACGGTGGGGCGCGCGAGATGAGGCAACCCCTGCGGCTGCAACTCGAGCGCGTAACGGAGCAGTGCACCCGCAGCGGCAATCGCCGGCGCGTCACCGTCTCCAAGCCCGAGTCCGTCGAGGGAGGCGAGCTGCAGTCGGCGCGCCAGGTCTTCCGCGGCGAGTGCCGGGTCGAACTCCCATCCTTCGCGTTCGGTGCGCATCACGCCCTCGCCGAGCACCACCTTGCCACCCCGCGGCACCACCACCTCGGCGGGTACCAGTCGCGCGAGCGCCTCCTCGAGGCCGTCGCCGCGCACAGTCTCGAGGGTGAACTCGCCGGTGGAGAGGTCGAGTGCCGCGACCCCCGCGGCGTCGGTGCCCGGTGCAGCCGCAACGAGCCAGTTGTTTCGCGCGCCCGGTGTCCAGTCTTCATCGAGAAAGGCACCAGGCGTGATGGTCTCGACCACCGCGCGCTGCACGATCCCCTTGGCGGCACGCGGATCCTCGATCTGCTCACAAATCGCAACCCGAAATCCCTGTCCGATGAACTGTCGCAGGTACCCCGCGGCCGCCTTCACCGGCACGCCTGCCAGCGGCACCCCATCACCGCGAGCGGTCAACGTGATATTGAGGACGCGCGCCGCTACCTGCGCGTCCTCATAGAACATCTCGTAGAAGTCGCCCATGCGAAAAAAGAGGATCGCATCGGTGTGCCGACCCTTGATCTCGCGGTACTGGGTGAGGAGCGGGGTGTCGGCCATTATTTCCGGAGACTAGAGACTAGAGACTAGAGATGAGCGAACCGATGACTGATGACCGATGACCGATCCGAGCGCAACGATTCGTGCGTAGTGTTCACTCATACATTACCCGGTCATCGGTCATCGGTCATCGGTCATCGGTCATCGGTCATCGGCTATCGGTGCCCTCGTCACAAACGCATCCCCATTCACCGCAGCCTTCACCTTCGCAAGGTTGGCCATCGCGGACTCGCGGGTAGCAAACGGTCCGGCCTGCACCTTGGTCAGGCCACCTGTTGCCGGCAACACATACGACGTGAACCCCGCGCGCTCGATCGCTGTGCGGGTGCGGCGAATCGCCGCTGCGTCGCGGAGCGCTCCGACCTGCACCCGCCACCCACCAGAGGCGGGTCGCGCGGCGGGCGTGGTGGTGCCACGGCTCACTGGGATGTCGACGGTGGTGGTCGATGGCGCAGGCAGGTTGGCCGGCGGTGGCACCGGTGCCGCCACGATCGGTGCGTTCTCAGGCGGGACATTGGTGCACCGCACCCGCGCATACTCCAGCTGGTTGCGGGTTTCGACATCGTTGCCTGCCGCAGCGTGGCCGCGGGCGATCCAGTCGCATCCCGTCGCCATCTGTCGGCGCTCGAACGCCGCCCGTGATCCCCACATCGCAGCGACCGGGATCACCGGCGAACCGGGATAGTCGCTCATGATGCGGTTCACCCGCGCGAGTACACCGTCAAGATTGCCGGCACCATAGTCGAGCTGCGCCAGACGGAGCAGGGCGTTGTCTGCCCACGGCGAGCGTGAGTACTCGACCGAAACGCGAGAGAAGAGCAATCGCATCTCCTCGCCACTTTTCGACACGGTGGCCGCCGTGTACAGCGCCTCCGGGTACAGTGGGTCGGTCGCTGGGGTGCGATCGATGATCCGGGCCACGGTGGTCCGCGCTGAATCGCCGAATCCATCTTGCGCGAGGCGGATCACCTGCAGCAGCACGGGTGTCATCGGCATGCCGGTGTCCTGCGCGGCCAGGTTGGCGGGAAGCGTGGCGAGAGCCCACGCAATGGCGATGCGAGTCATGGTGTTCATGCAGCCTTCTTCTGGCGCGTGGCGGCCAGTGTGAGGACAAGGTCGGTCACGATCCCCCCGTTGTCGGAGACCGTGGTGTTCTTGAGCGCGATGTCGGCGAGAAGGGTGGCGGCGATCGCCTTGCCAACGCGTGTGTCAGGCCATCGTCCGACAATCTCGCTGATCAGTCGGGCGAACGGATCATAACTGCCGACAGCGGGTCGTCGTTCGAAGCAGAGCTTCTTGACCGCATCGGCGAGCGGACGGCCACGGAGCCGGCGGTCGAGCGCCGTTGCCCGCGCCCAACGAAGCACCAGCAGCGATGCTCCAAGCGTGGTCACCAACTTGACACCCGAAACGCCGGTCTGGTCGAGGACCCGGGGAAGCGCCGCAAGCGCTGCCGGTACGTCGTCCCGTAGCACGGCGTCGCGCCAGTCGTCTACCGTCTCACCGTGGCGCACTCCCACGAGCGCGCTCACCGCCTCCAGCGACAGCATCTCGCCGCCACCCAAGCCGGAGAGTTTCTCGGATTCGGCAGTCAGCAGGCCCAGATCGCCGCCGGTCGCGCGGAGGAGATGCTCGCGGGCGTCAGGGGCCAAGGTCACGTCGGCCTTGTCGAGCCGCGCGTCGAGCCAGGCGTCGAGCGCCGGACCGGCAAGATCACCGCAGTCGACCAGGGTGCATCGCGTTGCCAGATCGGCATCTGGGATGTCATCGGTTCCTTGAACCAACACGAGCACGGTCTCTGGGGCTGGTCGTGCGAGGTACGCGACCGCTGGTTGCTTCGCCTTGGTCTTCCGCTTCCACGCTTCGACATCCCGTAGCACCACGACTCGCCGCTCGGCCATCATCGGCAGCGTGGCGCAGGCCGCCTCGAGCGCGTCGGGATCGATCTGCTGGGCGGAGATGTAGTCAAGATTGAAGTCGCGGGTTGCCGGGTCGAGGGCAGCATCGAGCAGCATCGCCACCGCCTCGTCGCGAAGCACCGGCTGGCTGCCATGTACGTAGTAGGAGCCGCTGGGAGGGGCCTTGGCGAGTTGCCGGCGGAGCTGGTCGGGGCGCACGCTGGACATATCGAAATCTACCGCCGCCGGCTGAGGGCCTCGATGTGGAGCAGCGCAGCGAGCGACTTGGCGTCGGTGATGGTGCCGTCACGAACCATTGCCATCACCCGGCTCCACCGGAGCTCGTGCAACTCCACGAACTCATCCGCCTCGAGAGCCCGCCGGCCGGCGCTGAGGTCGGCAGCGAGGTAGAGGTGGATCACCTCGTCGGTGAAGCCGGGTGTGGTCCAAATCTCGGTGAGCCGAACCAGGGTTCCACAGCGGTAACCGGTCTCCTCCTCCAATTCGCGACGCGCGGTGGAGTCGGGGTGCTCGCCTACGTCGCGACGACCGGCCGGGATCTCCCAGTGATACCCGTCCGTGGCGTGACGAAACTGCCGAAGGAGCACCACCCTCGGGTCGGGGTCGGTGGGTGCATCCAAAAATGGCACCACGGCGGAGGCGCCGGGGTGCCGGAGCATCTCGAAATCGCCAGTGGTGCCGTCAGGGAGCCGGACCGTGTCGACGTCGAGCGACACGATTCGGCCGGAGTACACGCGACGCGAAGAGAGCAGCGTCAATATGTCTGCACCTCGATTGGGCCAAGGCCGAGCTTCTCAATGCCGGGGCGGATCTTGGCAATATCGCCCACGACCACCACTGTGAGCCGCGATGGATCGAGGTGTCGGCGAGCTGCCGAATGCACCTGGGTTGCCGTCACCGCGCCGATCGCCTTGAGTTCGGCCACCACCGCGCTGAGCGGCTCATTGAAGACAATGCTCTGCGTGATGGCACTGGCCACGTTGCCGGCCGTCTCGTAGTCGCCCAGCGCGCCGAGCACGAGATAGTTGCGCCCGCGATCGAGCTCATCGACCGACACGTGTTCGTTGCGCATCGCATTGAATTGCGCGAAGAACACCGCGAGCGACGAATCGGTCACATTGGTGCGCACCTGGGAGCTGGCGACGAATGGTCCCGGCACTGGCTCCCACGCGAACGATGAACCGGCACCGTAGCTGTAGCCGAGCTGTTCGCGGAGAAGGTCATTGAGACGCGAGGAGAACGACCCGCCCATGATGGTGTTCATCAGGGCAAGTGCGGCGTAATTGGGCGACGACTTGGCGACCCCCGGCGCACCGATCAGGATCACCGACTGCGCGGCATCGGGTTTGTCGACCAGGATCACACGGGTGGCACGGCTCGGTGCGGCAACGACGGTGCGTGCCGCGGGCTTGAGCGCTGGGGCGGCGGGCGCGCGCCACCCGCCGAAGTGCGCGGTGGCCCACGCGCGCGCCTCGACGAGGGTCACGTCGCCTGACAGAATGAGGGTGGCGCGACGCGGGTTGGCGGCGCGCCGCCAGAAGGCGCGTACCGTCGCCGAGTCGAGTGGCGCCGTGGTGGCGGAGTCGCCCGCCGTGGAGAAATGGAGTGGATGACTGGCGGGGAAGACATTCCGGTAGAACACCCGCTGTGCCACGGCGCCGGGTTGGTCGCGGGCCTGCAGGAATGACGCGAGACGCAGGTCACGAAGCCTCTGCACGTCGGCCGATGAGAAATTCGGGCGCAACACGACGTCGGCGGCGAGCCCCAGCGCATCATTGAACGTGCGTTTCGGCGCGCGCACCGACAGGGTGATGTTTTCCCACCCGGCCCCGGCGTTGATCGACGCACCGAGGAACGCAATATCCTCGGCCAGCTGGAGCGCGTTGCGACCGGCCGCGCCCTCGGTCAGCATCGAGGCCGCAAAGGTGGCGAGCCCCGGGGCGACGCCCGCGAGCCGCGCGCCGCCATCGATCAGCAATCGGCCCTCGACCACTGGTACCTCGGCGTTGCGCGCGACGATGAGTGTGAGGCCGTTGGGGAGCACAGCGCGCTGCAGTGTCGGAATCGTGAGCGTCGGCGCAGCACCGAGCGGCGGTGCCACGGTGACCTGGGCGGATGAACTCGCAGTGGTGCCGCACGCGAGCGCGGTCAGCAGCAGGGTCGTGGTGTTCATGGTGTCATCCCCTTCGAGCGCGGCTCGGCGGCGAGTTCTTGCTTGCCCATCGGCACCACCGACACGATCGCGCGAGGACCGAGAAGATACTGGCGCGCGACGCGCTGCACGTCGGCCGTTGTGACCGCGCGGAACCGATCGAGGTCGCGTTGGAAGCCATCGGGCGTGCCGATCTCGTAGACATATTGGTTGAGTTGGTCGGCCTTCCCCTGAACGGTCTCGATGCCGCGCAGGAACGACGCCTCGATGGAGTTCTGCGCCTGTTGCAGTTCACGGTCGGTCGGACCGGATTCGGCAAACCTGCGAAGTTCATCGTCGATGGCGCGCTGCAGCTCGGGTAGCGCCTTGCCCGGCCGTGCGCGGGCGACGATGCCGAACTCGCCTGCCAGCTTCTTGTGGTCCGGACTGGCACTCACGAACACGGCGCTCTGGTCGATGTACACCAGCCGTTGAGTGAGTCGGGAGTTCTTGGCGCCGGTGAGCATGTACGCGGCCACGCTCAGCGCGGCGTCGTCGTCGCTCCACGCGCGTGTGCTCGGCCAGTTGTAATGGAGTTGCGGCAACTGCACCCGGTCTTCGAGCGTCACCAGAGTATCGGCGGCGAGGCGCGGTTGCGTCGGTTCGGGTCGCTCGATGGCCGGCCCGCGGGGGATCGCCGCGAAGTAGGCCCGTGCGAGTGACAGCACGCTGTCGCGGCGGACCGCGCCAGCGATCACGATCACCGCGTTGTTGGGTGCGTAGTAGGAGCGGAAGAAATCCTTCACGTCCTGCAGCGACGCCGCAGAGAGGTCGGCCATCGAGCCGATCACTGTCCACGAATACGGATGCGCTGGGGGATACATCAGCGGCGGCATCACGTCGCCGACCATGCCGTAAGGCTGGTTCTCGTAACTCTGGCGACGCTCGTTCTTCACGATGTCGCGCTGGGCGTCGACCTTGGCCTCGTCCATCGTGGGCAGCAGCCAGCCCATCCGGTCGGCCTCGAGCCAGAGCATGAGCGGGAGCGCGTTGACCGGACCCGACTCGTAGTAGTTGGTCCGGTCTTCGGTGGTCGAACCATTGTTGTTTGCACCGGCCGACTCGAGCGCCCGATCGAACATCGGATATGGCGCGTTCTCCGATCCCATGAACATCAGGTGCTCGAAGAGGTGGGCGAACCCGGTGCGACCGGGCTTCTCGGACCCCGATCCGGTGTGGTACCAGGTGTTGACGGAGACGATCGGTGCGGATTGATCTTCGTGCACGATGATCCGCAGCCCGTTGGGCAAGGTGTCGACGGTGGCCGGCACCCGTATTCCCTGGGCGCCAGCGGCGGACGCCCCCATGACAACGAGGGCTGTGGTGGCGGTGAGCAAGCGACGCAACATGTAGCGATCCGGGTGGTTGAGGACGGGTAGCGCGACCCCATACGGCGAACTGGCGCCAAGGTTCTAAGCTACCAAGGGAAGGGCCTTGACATTGCAAGTTATAACAGTTAGTTTACTCCACATGGCAACCCGGGTGCACGAAGAGATCCAGCAGCGACATCCGTTTCCCCGGCGAACCGAGGAAGCAATTGTCGCGATAACCCGGACGTCCGCAGTCCTCGATCACGCGTTGGGGGAAACACTCAGGCCATTCGGGATCACGCCGACCCAATACAATGTCCTCCGAATCCTTCAGGGGTCGTCGGCGACAGGGCTCTGCGGACGGGAGGTGGGGGAGCGACTGGTCTCGCAGGTGCCAGACGTCAGTCGACTGCTCGATCGGATGGCGGAGCTGAAGCTGATTACCCGGGAACGCGACGACGATGATCGACGCCATGTCACAGCCCGGATCGCCTCCCGCGGAATCGAGGTACTGCGGGCGGCAGGACCACATCTCCAGGCGTTGGAGCGGCAAGTTTTTGCGGAAATGGATGACGACCTGGTGGCTACGATGCTCTTGGGTCTCGATGCGGTGCGGAACAACCGCTGATTTTTTTACGAAGTTGGCTGTTATAACACTAACTGTGAACACAAACACCATTTCGGAGTAATACGATGAATGCGACCACGAACTTTCAGCGTCCCACGGTGGACACCGGCCTCCTCGTGATGCGGGTGATCATGGGCCCTGCCTTCATGGCGCACGGCGCCCAGAAGCTCTTTGGATGGTTCGGCGGCTTCGGCCTCGCCGGGACCGGCGGATACTTCGAAACATTGGGATTTCACCCCGGGACGGCCTTTGCACTCATCTCCGGCGGCGCCGAGCTGGTGGGCGGACTCCTGATCACGCTGGGGTTCTTGGGCGTCGTTGGCCCAGCGATGATCGTTGGGGTGATGACGGTGGCAATTGCCACCGTGCACCTGCCCAACGGGTTTTTCGCAACCACCAACGGGATCGAGCTGCCGGTGATGTACGGCGTAATGGCAATGGCTTTGGCCATCGCCGGATTCGGTCGTCACGCAGTCGACGCACAAGTCGAGCGCACCGCGTTCCTTCATCGCCCCGTGGTAGTCGGCGGTACTCTTGGAATGAGCGTTCTGGGTGCAATGGGCTCGCTGTTGATGCGCTAGCGGCTGGCATCGAGCCGGGTCGAACGACCCGGCTCGCCGCAAATAGTGGATCGGGCGTACATTTAATGCATGGTCACGTTTTCTCGCCGCCACGTCGCGGCCGCTCTTGCCGCCACCGTCGCTCTCGGCTGCGCGTCACCGGCGCCGGATCCTCCTGTCGTGACGCCACGCCCTGAACCGGTGTCGGTGGCTGCACCGGCGACGGAATCGGTGGCGATGCGGGTTGCCCGCGCCGACAGCGCCCGCCTCCCGTGGACCGAGGCTGATGCGGATTTCATGACCGGAATGATCGGCCATCACGCGCAGGCGATTGTCATGTCGCGCCTTGTTGCCACCCACGGGGCAAGCGCACCAGTGCAGCGGTTGGCTGCCAGGATCATCAATGCCCAGCAGGACGAGATCGCATTGATGCAGCGGTGGTTGCGCGATCGCAGCCAGCCAGTGCCCGACCTGTCTGTGCCCCAGGCGGCGATGCGGGGGATGGATCACGCTGCGCACATGCCGGGAATGCTCACGCCCGTGCAACTGACCGACCTTGGTCAGGCTCGGGGCGGCGAGTTCGACCGGAAGTTCCTCACTTACATGCTGCAGCACCATCGCGGTGCGATGGTGATGGTGGACAAGCTCTTTCAGACCCCGGGCGCGGGTCAGGACGAGGCGACATTCAAGATTGCCAACGACGTTCAGGCCGACCAGGGAACCGAAATCAACCGCATGACGATCATGCTTCTCACACTGCCAGGGGACCGTCCATGAAGCACCTTGCAAGATTGTTGCTCGCCACGCTCGCGACCGCCACCATCGCATCCACTGCGTTTGCGCAGGGCGCGCCAACGCCGGATCCGCGGGTAGGCCTTCGCGGTGGCACTCAGGCCGCCAATGGCGCGGTTACGCCAGCGGCGGAGGCCGCCTGGAACATCCGCCTGCTGTCGAACACGATGCCGCCGGCGCCGTTCATGGGCCAGACCAACTCCGACCTTGCCTTCACCGGCAAATACGTGATCCAGGGGAACTATGCTGGGCCCATCGTCTGGGACATCAGCAACCCGGCGCATCCGGTGCTCACCAAGACCGATCTCTGCCCCGCGTCGCAGAACGACGTCTCGGTGTACAAGCACCTGATGATCATGTCGAACGAATCGAACTCGGGCCGGCTGGATTGCGGTGGTGGCGGAATTTCCGACACCGTGAGCGCCGAGCGGTTGCGGGGCGTCCGGATCTTCGACATCCGGGACATCAACAACCCGAAGTACGTCGCGAACGTGCAGACCTGCCGCGGTTCGCACACCCACACGATCGTGACCGATCCGAAGGATCCCGACAACTTCTACATCTACATCTCCGGCCAGGCCGGCGTGCGCTCGCCCAATGAGCTTGCTGGCTGTTCCAACCGCCCACTTTCCGAGGACCCCGGTTCGTCGCGGTTCCGCATCGAAGTGATCAAGGTTCCGGTCGCGCATCCCGAGCAGGCCGCGATCGTCAACTCAGCCCGCATTTTCAACGACCTGGCCGCACCACCAGAACATGGCCTCGGTGCCGACGATCTACTCGAGATCGAGGCTGCCCGGCGTTCAGGCGCGTTCATCGCCACGATCGGCAGCGACCAGATCGTCTTGCCGCCGCAATTCGTCGCGCCGATGCTCGACAGCGTGGTCAAGGCGCGCAATGGTACCGGCGCCCCGACGGGCGCGGACAGCGCGGCGTTCCGTGCCTACCTCCCCACCCTGATCGCCATGCTCGTAGGCGGCGGCGAGGGGCCCAGCGGCCCCGATCAGTGCCATGACATCACGGTGTACCCCGGAATCGGCCTCGCCGGAGGTGCCTGCGGCGGATACGGCTTGCTGCTGGACATCAAGAACCCCGCGAACCCGGTGCGGATCGGCGCAGTCTCCGACTCGAACTTCTCGTACTGGCACTCGGCGACGTTCAACAACGACGGCACCAAGTTGCTCTTTTCGGATGAGTGGGGTGGTGGCGGCGCGCCCAAGTGCCGCGCCTCTGACAAGCCGGAGTGGGGCGCCGATGCGATCTTCGCGCTCGAGAACGGCAAGCTGACCTTCAAGAGTTACTACAAGCTGCCCGCCGCGCAGACCGCGTTCGAGAACTGCGTGGCACACAACGGTTCGCTCATTCCGATCCCCGGTCGCGACGTCATGGTGCAGGCGTGGTATCAGGGCGGCATTTCGGTGTTCGACTTCACCGATGCCTCGCACCCGACGGAGATCGCCTACTTCGACCGTGGTCCGGTTGACTCGACTCGCTTCACGATGGGCGGTTCGTGGTCGGTGTACTGGTACAACGGCGTGATCGTGAGCTCCGAGATCGCGCGCGGGCTCGATATCTTCGAGCTTCTGCCGAGTGCGCACATCACCCAGAACGAGATCGATGCGGCGAAGACTGTTCGGTTCGAGCAGCTCAACGTGCAGAACCAGCCGAAGTTCATATGGCCAACAACGTTCGCGCTGGCGCGTGCCTACATCGACCAGCTCGAGCGCACCAAGGGTTTCAAGGCCTCAATGATCACCACGACGCGCGCTGATCTGGCGCGTGCCGAAAAGCTCCGCCCGGCGGCCCGGAAGCGGGCGCTGGTCGCGTTGGCCGCGCACATCAACCGCGACGCGCCGGGTGCACCGGAGCATGAGAAGGTGCACAAGCTGGCGACGATCGTGGCAGCACTCCGTTGACCTGACGGCGGTTGTCACCTGAGACAGAAAGGGCCGCGCACTGCGCGGCCCTTTCTGTTTCCGTGCCATGTGCCTGCGGGGTGTCAGGCCAGCTCGACCCGTTCTCCGTGCGCCGGTACGTGCACCTGTTCGACTCCCTCCTCCTCCAGCAGCAGCTTCATCGCCGCGAGTGACTCGGGTTCGCCGTGAACGCAGAACGCACGGCGCACCGGTCCGCCGAGGTCACGCACCCACTGCCGCAGCTCGTCGCGGCCTGCGTGCGCCGAGTATCCCTCGATGCTGGCAACCTCGGCGCGCACGGTCACATCCTCGCCCAGGATCCGCACTTCCTTGCGACCGTCGTGGATCCGCCGGCCGAGGGTGTGCTCGGCCTGGAAGCCCACGATGAGAATGCAATTCTTCGGGTCGCCGGCGTGATTGAGGAGGTGGTGGAGGATCCGCCCCGACTCGGCCATTCCCGACGCGGAGATGATGATCGCTGGGCCGGACATGGTGTTGAGTTTTTTCGATTCCGATACGTCGCGGGTGTAGCGCACCAGGTGATGATCGAAGATCGATGCCCTGGAGGCGATCAGCTCCTCGGTGGTGTCGAACACTTCGGGGTGCATCCGGAACACCGAAGTCGCCTCGACGGCGAGCGGCGAATCGATGAAGATCGGGATCTCGGGGATCGCCCCGTCCTTGGCGAGCTGGTGGAGTGCGTACACCAGCTCCTGCGTGCGACCCACGGCAAACGAGGGGATCACGATCTTGCCGCCCCGGTCGTAAACACGCCGCACCAGTTCGGCGAGCAGGCCTGACGCATCGACGATGGTCGGATGCTGCTTGCGCGAATAGGTGCTCTCGATGATCAGCGTGTCGACTGGACCACGCGGTGCACGCGGATCGCGGATGATCGGCTGATTCCAGCGCCCGATATCGCCCGAAAACACCAACCGATGCGGCGTCGGGCCAGTCACCTGTACCTCGACGCTGGCGCTGCCCAGGATGTGGCCGGCGTCGTGGTAGGTGGCGTCGATATTGTCGGCCACGCGGAACGTCTTCAGGTATGGATGGGCGTGCATCAACTCCTGCGTACGCACCGCATCCTTGGCGGAGTAGAGCGGCGCCGAGTCGGGTCCGGCGCGGCCCTTCTTCTGGAGCCAGCGGAAATCGCTTTCCTGAATGTGCGCGGAATCGGCGAGCATCACGGCGCAGAGGTCGCGGGTCGCGGGTGTCGCGTGGATGGTGCGATCGAACTGCCGCGCCACGAGCAGCGGGATCCGGCCGGCGTGATCGATGTGCGCATGGCTCAGCACCAGTGCCGCCAGCTGCCGGGGGTCGAACGGCACCGCCTCGTTGAGCCGTTTCGATTCGTCGCGTCGCCCCTGGAACAGGCCGGCATCGAGCGCCACCTGGGTGCCGCGTACGTTGAGGAGGTGGCACGAGCCGGTCACCTGGCCGGCCGCACCCCAGAATGTCAGGTCGATTCCACTCACTGGGCAGATCCGCGTAGGAGGAGCACGGGAAGCTTGACCGCTTCCGCGAGGAGGTAACCGAGCTCGGTACGGAAGTGCTCGGAGATCGGCGACGTGCGCGTGGGTGACGTCAGCGCGTCGAAGCCGAGTCGATGGGCCTCAAGTCGTAGACGCGCGAGATGGAATGGATCGCTCACCAGGAGCACCCTGTGAATGCCGGCACCGCGCAGATACTCGGCGACTGCCTCGAGCGAACCCGCAGTGTTGCGTCCCACTGCCTTGACCACGATGCTGTCGGCGGGAATGCCGACCGAGACCAGGTACTGCCTGCCGGCGGTCGCCTCACTCATCCGGTCGCCCTCGACAATCCCGCCGGTGACGACGATCAGGTCGGCGTAGCCGTCGCGGTAGAGGATCGCGGCATGATCGAGTCGCGCCTGGAAGACCGGGGAGGGGCGACCGTTGTATTGTGCCGCGCCGAGGACCACGACCGCGTCGGCTTCGTAGCGCTCGTCCGTCCGTGACACCCCGAAGACGATCAGGAAGGAGAGCAGGAACGTGCTCGCCACCGCAAAGATGACCAGCGCCAGCAGTTCGCGGGTGGCGGTGCTCAGAAGGGGAACGACTCCCCTTCGCGCGGGACGATCACGTCGCGCACGCCTTCCTCTCGCAGGATCGTTACCATCATCGCGACCGAGAGGTCGTCGCCGTTCACGACGAATGCGCGCCGAATGGGGCCGCCGAGTGCGCGCACCCATGCCCGCATCTCCTCGCCGTCGGCGTGGCCCGAATAACCGGGCAGCTCGTGGATCGCGGCGTTCCGCGACACCTGCTCGCTCCCGATCGTCACGGTGTCGCTGCCCGTCAGCAGGGCGTGGCCGACCGATCCCTCCTCCTGGAAGGAAAGGAGGAGCACGCTGTTGCGCGCGTCACCGATGCAGCGCTTGAGGAGCAGCGCGGCGCGCCCGGCGTCGCCGGTGTGACCGGTGGCGATGATCATCGA
>JBDSMU010000180.1:0-14641 GCA_039915685.1 Gemmatimonadales bacterium
TCACGCGAGTGCCTGAACCTGATGCATGGCCAAGTATACCGTGAGATCCACAGTGCTGGAGGCGAGACGCTCAGGAGGTTGTCGACCACGTGGTGCCTGGTCCGCATCGCGAACTATCAAGTCGTGCTCAACGTGAAGAGATTGCCGAAGCACGTTCGGCGGATTGACCACGGCGCCCTCCGCTTGACTCACCAGTGGCAATTAGGCTGCTACCGAATCGGCGCAGCCCGATGCCCCTGACCACCGCAACAGCGGCCTCAACTGGTGGGGATTGTGCACCGGGGCATTGTGGTAGAACGACACGACCAGCAGCCGGTCGGAAAAGATTTCCATCCGTGCGCCGAACCGGGGTTCCTGGTGCAGCGTGCAGGCGAGGAATCCATCGAACGCATCCAAGTGTTAGTGGATGGAGAACCCTGCGTGATGCAACGACACCGCCTCATGGGTGGCGGCAACGGTGAAGCAGGCGGTGCTGCCTACCACCGACACCATGGTGACGAGATTTGCGCAGGTTTGCAATGACACCTTTGAGACGCCGGGTTCCAAGAGACCGTGAGCGCGCGTCGGGATCAGTCGACGGTCCCGCCCAGTTCACTCATGGTCGTGCCCGCGCATCGGCATGCCGCCGACGTTGAGCAACAGGTTCCGCACATTCGCCTGGTAGATCGAGTCGCTCGTATCGAGCCGAGGCCAGGCCACGCCGCGGTCGGGGGCGATAAGTCCCATGACCGAGCCCATCCCACCGAACGGGATGATTGCGCCGGTCGGGTTGTCGTAGCAGACCCGTACGCGATAGCGATGCGATGACTCGATGCGGATGCCAAGGCGGTACCAGCGATCGAATCGGGTGGAGGGGATCGCGAGCACTCTCCCAACCGCATCGCGAATCGGCACCTGGCGCCAGATGGTCTTTCCGCTGGTGACATCGACGATCTCGATCTTGGTGGCATAGTCGTGGGCGTGACCGGCGATCCCCACGACCCTGCCACCGATCTGCGGGGAGCCTTCCCAACTCTGACAGAAGCGGCCGATGGGAAGATCGAAGTCATGCCGTCCGCCTTCACTTCCCAGGGGGGACTTCGCATCGACGGCCCAGGGATACACCCGAAAGAGGGGAAGCACTCGCCCCGATCGACGCACCGAGAAGATCACCTGGACTCGGAAGGTCGCCGGCTGATGGTCCGGATTCATGAACATGGCTGCCAAGAGGTACCGTCCGCCGGCGGGCAGCGGCAGTCCCATGAGGTACTTGGGTAGCGCCAAGTCCGGCGAGTCCTTGCTGGCGCCAAAGACCGGTAGGGCCACCGGCGCGAAGAGCCCTCGCCGATTGGCATCATGCATGATGATGTGATGCAGCCGGTCGCGTGGTACCGGGCGTCCGGAGGCATCGAGCACCCGGACGGTGAAGGCATACAGCGAAGCGTCGAAGGGAATGGTGACCCGGTAGAGGGGCGTACCTTTCATCCCGTTGGCCGGCACCGCCATTGCCGGCAATTCAATGATCAACTGGTCGCGCTTTACTTGCGTGACCGCCTGCGGCAGGCGGTCGATCTCGACGCCGACATCCTGAGCCGAGAGGGGGTGAAGTCCGAGCGTCAAAGCGAGCAACAGCCCTCGTCTCATGGCACTGCCGTCGGAACGAGTAGTCGTAGCTGCGGCCCGAGAGTCACCCGGACATCGACGGCATCGGCAGGCGCATAGCAGTCGCCGTCGATGAGATAGCCGGTGTTGCCGTGAATGGTGACATCCTGGCAATGCCCGACGCGCAAGCGCGGATGACGGCAGCGGCCGCGGAAGAGTGGCCAGAGCCTCGGCGCGATCTCCGCGGCGTGCATCGAGGTCGCGACGAGGTGGAACGCGGCGTTGTCGCCGAGTGCGTCACCGAAGGGCTTGAACCAGAGCACTGGATTCTCGATCACACTCGCCACCAGGGTGTGCGGTAGTTCGGGCATCCAGTGCTGATGGTCGACGCGCACGTCAAGGCGCGCGATGTCAGCCAAAGAGCGACCCGAGAGCGCCGTCGTCAGGGGCCAGAGCGAAGCGCGAACGGCGTCGATCATTCCCGGCTCGAAGGTGCGGTAGTACTGCTCAAAGGCACGATAGACGACACCCGTGGCGAAACTGAAGCCATGGCGAACGGTGCCGTTGCACGCGTCGGACACTCGCAACAGGTGTTGCCTCCGGATTGGCGGATCCCCAAGGTCGAATGCGGCGAGGGCCGCGCGCAGCACACGTTCTGGAGCTGCACCTGAGCCGAGTGCCCGCGGCAACCCGTTCATGGTGCCGCCCGCGAGGATCGCCACCATCGGCAGGTCGGCCTCCCCGTAGTGGCGAACCAACGCATCGACCAGCCGGTGAACCGTCCCGTCACCGCCGAGAGCCGCCACGGCGGCCACCCTCGTGCGCCGAAAGTGGGCGACGGCAGCGTCCAGCTCCTCGATGGTGTCAGTGAGCCGCACGCACTTCGTCGGCAGCACATCGCTCCAGAAGCGATTCGACGGGAGGTAGCGGCGCTTCACTGCTCGGGCGTTGCAGTTCACCACGAGGCCGAGGGGCTGTGTCTGCGGCGGAGATTGGGGCAATCGCGTGGCATCCTTTGATGGGAGCATGAAGCAGACTTCAGCAAGTCAAAAGGGAGTCAGGTCGCCGAAAACCCATGGTCGTGCAACCAGGCAACACAATACTCGGCAAGCTCTCGCCATCCATGGTCAATGACCAGGGAATGACCTCGGCCTGGAAATTCCCTCAAGGTGGTGCTGGAGCCGTCCCGCTGCTGGAGCCGTGCGGTGCTCCGGACCCACACTGGCGGTGTCGCGTGATCCTCGGATCCGGCGATCAACAGCAGGGGGCCCCGATTCGAATACTCGAGGTTCACTTTGGTCGCCGCCCATGGATTCAGCATGGCGGTGGCGGCCTGAAAGAGCGGGCGCGCCGGGGCCGGCATCGCGTATCGCGAGTAGAGGTCGCGCGCCTCGGCCGCAGGAATCGCGTTACCGAAGCCGAGGCGGAACTGCGCCTCTGTCAGCGACACTGCCCGCTTGACATTGTGGGGACTGCGCAGGATCGGAAGTGCGAACCTCAGGGCCGCGATGGGCATCTCTCGCACGCCCTTGATCGGGGCAGGGCAGATGGCGATGGCCCCGGCCGCGAGGCCCCGGCCCAGCAAGTTTTGCGCGACCAGGCCCCCGAACGAGTGGCCGATGAGGACCGGCTTCCGGTCGAACGCCGCAAACTGCCCGGCAACATGGTCCACGATCTCGGTGACGCCGTAGTTCGCCACAGCCTGCGGATGACGGCGAGTTGCTTCGGTAGTCTCCGCGTCACCCGGCCAACTCGCCGCGACGGCGTGGTAACCATGATCATGGAAGAAATCCAGCCATCGGCTCCAGGAATCGCTGTGCAGCCAGAGGCCGTGCACAAGGACAAGCGGCGTTGCGTCCATGCTGGACGTCTCAGGCATCGACGGACACCGGATGGCCTTCTGGCGGAGGCCACCAGCCCCCGGAGAGGGGGACGACGGCTGGGAGGGGGAGGGGCATCGGGGAAATCTATCGACGCGGACGTGGGGGCACCGCGCGCCGTACCCGACTTCATGGCGCCAGCAGCGTCCGGGCCGTATCGTTGTCGTTCCTCCTGTGAAGAGCTCACCGATGGGTTCACCAATCTTCGCGACCCTGGTGGATGCGTTGCGCTGGCGCGTACATCATCAACCCGACCGGTTGGCCTACCGTTTCCTCCCCGACGGTGACGCCGAGGAGGTCTGCCTGACGTACGGCGAGCTGCACCGCCGCGTCAGCGACAGCGCCGCGTTCCTGAGATCGCATCGGGCGACGGGCGAGAGGGTCCTGCTGATCTTCCCGCCTGGGCTCGACTTCATCACCGCCTGGTTCGGATGCTTCTCGGCCGGGGCGGCCGCCGTCGCGGTGCATCCGCCCCATCCGGCACGCCGGGAACAGTTCACCGCCAATCTGAGTGCAATCGTTCGCGATGCCACGCCAATCGTGGTGCTCACGACGCGCAAGATTCTCGACAGCCTCCCCGCTGATGTGCGGCACGTTCACGATGTGCCCGCCCCGCACTGGCACGCGTTCGAGGAAAGCAAGTGCGCCCTGCCCGAGTGGGACGGAGCCGATGCGGGTGCCCAAGACCTCGCGTTCGTCCAATACACCTCTGGAGCCACCTCGACCCCGCGTGGCGTGATGGTGAGCCACGGCAATCTTATCAACAACCTCGAAGCCATTCGCGCGTCCTTCCGGGCATCGGCCGACACCGAGAGCGTGAGTTGGTTGCCGCCGCAACACGACTTGGGCCTCATCGGGGGGATTTTGGCCCCGCTGTACGTTGGAGCGCCGGCCACGCTGATGTCGCCGGCGGCTTTCGTGCAGCGACCGGCGCGCTGGCTCAGGGCGATTTCCCGTTTCGGAGCCACGACGAGCGGATCGCCCAACTTCGGCTACGATCACTGTGTCAGGCGAATTTCCGCCTCGCAACTCGAGGGTGTCGACCTCGCGGGCTGGACGGTGGCATTCAACGGCGCGGAACCGATCAACGCCAGTACGTTGCGGGCATTTGCCGACACCTTCGCGGTCTATGGTTTCAAGCCGACGGCATTCAAGGCGTGTTATGGTCTCGCCGAATCGACTTTGCTGGTGTCCTCGACACCAACACCCGGTCCACCGACGGTCCGCCGTTTCCGCGCCAGCGACCTTGGCCAACGCCACGTCGTGCTGGCGGAGCGGGATGACGTGGCGGTCCGTGAAGTGCCTTCGTGCGGCTCGCCAGCCCATCAGGTCTTGATTGTGGATCCCGACAGCAGGATCGCGTGTCGCAATGGACAGGTCGGCGAGATCTGGATCGCCGGACCGAGCGTGGCACGGGGGTACTGGAACCATCCCGTCGAAACGAGAAAAACATTCGACGCCACCCCACTACACTCGAGTGCCGGCCCTTTTCTCCGAAGCGGCGACTTGGGGTTCTTGCTCGATGGGGAGTTGTTCGTGACTGGTCGCCTCAAGGACTTGATCATCATCGACGGCCAGAATCACTACCCGCATGACATTGAACGGACGGTCGAACGAGCGCATTCCGCGATCGGCGTGAACGACTGCGCCGCATTCTCGGTGACACGCGACGAGGGCGAGGCACTTGTGGTGATGGCCGTGGTGACGGGCCGATCACGCGTGCCGGAGGAGGAAGTCTGCCGCGCCATCCGGACCGCGGTCTCACGCCAGCACGACCTCCATGTCACCGACATTTTCCTGCTGCCAACAGGACACATCCCGAAGACCACGAGCGGCAAGATCCGCCGGAATGCGTGCCGGGAGAACTATCTCGCGCGAAGCCTTCAGACCAGGTCGTTGCCATGAAGTTCGGCATGTTCATCGGACTCCAGCATCCCCGGCCCTGGCATCAGGGCAACGAGCGGCAATCCCTGCAGGAAGCGCTTGAGCAGGTCGAGTTGGGGGACCGGATCGGCGTCGACTATGCCTGGGCGCAGGAACACCACTTCCTCGAGGAGTACTCCCACTCCTCCGCCCCGGAGGTCTTCCTTGCCGCCTGCAGCCAACGGACCGAGCGGATTCGCCTCGGGCATGGCATTGCCGTCATGTCACCACGATTCAACCATCCCGCGCGGGTGGCGGAGCGGATCGCCACGCTCGACCTGTTGAGCGGAGGGCGGGTGGAGTGGGGAACCGGCGAATCAGGTACGCGCCTGGAGCTGGAAGGATTTGGCGTGGACTTCGTGGACAAGCGGCCGATGTGGGCCGAGGCAGTGCGAGAGTGTGTCCGGATGCAATGTCTCGAGCCGTATCCAGGCTACCAGGGAAGCTACTTCTCCATGCCGCCCCGCAACGTGCTGCCAAAGCCGCTGCAGCAGCCCCACCCGCCACTGTGGGCCGCCTGCTCCAACCGCGACAGCCTGAAGCTCGCCGCACGTCTCGGCATGGGTGCGCTCACCTTCGCCTTCACCGACGCACGAGAGGCTCGGTTCTGGGTCGACGAATACTATGAGACGTTCAAGACCGAGTGCACACCGATCGGTCGAAGTGTCAATCCCAACGTGGCCGTGCTCAGCGGCTTCATGTGTCACCGCGACGAGGCGGTCGCCCGATTTCGCGGAACGGAAGGAGCGCAGTTCTTCGCCTTCGGCCTGGGCCACTATTGGCGCGACGGCCGCCATGTGCCGGGACGCCTGGATCTCTGGAGCGAATTCCAGCGGCGCCCGGATTCTGAAGGCGAGCGGGTTGCTCGCGAACGACTGAAGGCCGGGATGGGCGGCATCGGCACGCCGGAACAGTTGCTCGAGAACTTCCAGGCGTACGAAGAGGCTGGGGTTGACCAACTGATTCTGCTTCAGCAGTGCGGCAACTACCGCCACCCAGATGTCTGTGAATCGCTGGAACTGTTTGGCGCGGAGGTGCAGCCAACCTTCAAGCTGCGCGACTCCAAACGTGAACAGCGGAAGCAGCTAGAATTGGCGCCCTACATCGCCGCGGCCATGGCACGCATTCCCCCGCTCGAGCTCCAAGCTGATGCCTCGCCGATCCTGGCGTATCCTCGGTTGTGGGCCGAGCAGAGCGCGGCGGCCGCCGACATGACTCCGGATCGCCGGCCCGGGATGGCCGCGCTGTGGCAGATGCAGGTCGGCGGGCGGCCAGGCGCCAGCACTGAACCACTTCGTGTTGAGGACAGGGGCCAGTGACTGTCGAGGAGATCCGTACCTGGCTGATCGCTTCGGTTGCCCGCGCGGCGCATCTCGATCCGGCAGCGATTGATCTCCACGAGTCGTTCGACGCCTACGGCATGTCCTCGACCGATGCCGTCGCGCTCTCCGGAGATCTTGAACAGCTGCTTGGACGGGAGCTTTCGCCCACGCTGATCTACGAGTATCCAAGCATCGAGGCGCTCAGTCGTTTCCTGGGCGGTGAGACGGTCGACGCGCTGCCGACAGCAGGCGCAGCGCGCCCAGCGCCCACGGTGCACGAACCCATCGCCATCATCGGCATCGGCTGCCGCTTCCCCGGAGCCGACGATCTGGCGGCATTCTGGCGCCTGCTCCGCGAAGGACGCGACATGATTCGTGAAGTGCCGGCAGATCGGTGGGACGCTGACCGCTGGTTCAATGCCGACCAGGCCGTACCGGGGAAGTCCGTCACGCGCTGGGGCGGTTTCCTCGAGCAGGTGGACGGCTTCGACCCGTTCTTCTTCGGCATCTCCCCAGGGGAAGCCGAACGGATGGACCCGCAGCAGAGGCTTCTGATGGAGCTGGCCTACGAAGCCTTCGAAGATGCTGGCTATCCGATCCCTGCCCTGGCCGGCAGTCAGACGGCGGTGTTTGTCGGAATCTCCGCCAACGAATACGCCATGCTCCAGGCCGGCCGGTACGACCATCTCAACGGGCATTCAGCGGCGGGCGTGGCCCTCTCGATCGCCGCCAACCGGATCTCGTACTTCTTCGACCTCCACGGTGCCAGTATCGCGGTAGACACCGCCTGTTCGTCCTCGTTGACCGCGATTCACCTTGCCTGCAAGGCGTTGTCCTCTGGAGAGTGTGGCCTCGCCCTGGCCGGTGGGGTCAACCTGATCCTCTCTCCGGTGCACTCGATCGCCTTCACCAAGGCGGGCGTGCTTGCCCCGGACGGACGCTGCAAGCCGTTCGACGCATCAGCCAACGGCTATGTGCGCGGGGAGGGCGGCGGGATGGTGGTCCTCAAGCCGCTCGCTCGTGCCCTCGCCGACGGCGACCCGATCTACGCGGTGATCCGGGGCGGCGCCGTCCAGCAGGACGGGCGAACCAACGGCCTGATGGCACCCAATCCGGACGCGCAGGAAGCGTTGCTGCGGTCGGCGTATCTGGACGCCGGGGTCCCGCCGCAGCGCATCGGGTACGTCGAAGCCCACGGCACCGGAACCTTGCTCGGTGATTCGATGGAGGCGCGCGCGCTTGGTGCCGTACTCTCCCCGGGCCGGACTACTGGGCCCTGCGCAGTCGGATCGGTGAAGAGCAATTTCGGCCATCTCGAGGCGGCCGCCGGGGTCGCCGGACTGATCAAGACGGCACTTTCCCTCACCCATCGCGTCATCCCGGCGAGCCTGCACTTCGCCACACCCAATCCGCACGTGCCGTTCGAATCGCTCAAGCTGAAGGTGCCGCAGAGTCTCGCTCCGTGGCCCCACCACAACGGCCCGGCACTGGCTGGCGTCAGTTCCTTCGGATTCGGCGGCACCAACGTCCACCTCGTGCTCGAAGAGGCGCCGACCGCTGTGCGCGCCGATCGTGCCCACGATGCGCGCCCTGATCTCGACACGCCGCAGCTGATTCCGTTGTCTGCACGGAGCACCGAAGCACTGCATGAGGTCGCACAACGCTTCCGCGATTTCGTGGTCGCTCGCCAAGCCGATCCTCTCGTTCGCCTCCGCGACATCTGTCTCAGCGCCGGGGTGCGACGCAATCACCTCGATCATCGGCTGATCATCCTCGCCCGTTCGAAATCCGAGCTGGTTGAGCGGCTCGACGCCTTCGTGCGTGGCGCAGAACACCCCGATGTCCAAGTCAGCGCGGGAGCCGTGCCGGACAACTGCAAATCCGCCTTCGTTTTTTCAGGCCAGGGATCTCAGTGGCCCGGCATGGGACGTGAACTAATGCAGCAAGAACCGGTCTTCAAGGTCATGCTCGAGCACTGCGACGCCGCGCTGCTGCCGTACCTCGGCAGTTCGTTGTTCGATCTGCTGGGCGACGACGCGAAGCTCGCTCGCCTCGAGGAAATCGACCTGATTCAGCCGACACTGTTCGCGATCCAGGTCGCGCTCGCCGCCCTCTGGCGTTCCTGGGGCGTCGAACCCGATGCGGTGGTCGGTCACAGCATGGGAGAGGTCGCGGCCGCGCATGTGGCAGGTGCGTTGAGTCTTCAGGACGCGGCACTGGTGATTGGCACCCGCAGTCGGCTGCTGAAACGGCTGAGCGGAAGCGGCGGGATGGCGTTGGTCGGTCTCTCCATCGAGTCGGTCGCACCGCGCCTCTCCGAGAACGGTCGTCGCTTGGCAGTGGCGGCCAGCAACGGGCCGCGATCCACCGTAGTGGCAGGAGATCGCGATGAATTGGCAGCACTCCTCGCCACCCTGGAAGAAGAGGGAGTCTTCAGTCGCCTGGTGGATGTGGACATCGCCGCCCACGGCACTCAGGCTGCGGCGCTGGGCGTCGAGCTCCGCCAGTCGCTGGCCACGATCGAGCCGCGCCCGGCGAGGGTGCCGTTCTTCTCAACGGTTTCGGGCACCGCCGTGGGCAATCGCCTGCTCGATGCGGAATACTGGACCCAGAACCTCAGCGAGCCAGTGAACTTCACCGGCGCCGTCAAGGAATTGCTGCGGAGCGGACACCAGGTGTTTGTCGAGATCAGTCCGCACCCCGTGCTCCAGGCGCCCATCCAGCAAAGCATCATTCATTACGCGTCCGAAGGAACCGCGCTCGCTTCACTCCGGCGCGGGGAAAGCGAATCACGCGCTTGCCGGGAATCGCTCGCGCTCTACTACCTAGCCGGCGGATCGATCGACTGGCGCAGCCTGGATGGTGGCGATGGCCGCTTCATCCACCTGCCCGCGTATCCATGGCAGCGCGAACGCTTCTGGATCGATGCCGCCACGGAGAATGGCGGGGCGCCGCACCTGGCCAAGGTCTCCTCGCGACCCGGTGCCAACCCGCTCCTCGGCGAGCATGTCACCCTCGCTCACCAACCGGGCGCACATCTGTGGCAGGGAAGCCTGGACCCGCGGATCGAGGCGATGCTCCAGGATCACAAGGTCAACGGCGAAGTAGTGGTCCCCGCCGCCATCTATTTGGAGATGGCACTCTCTGCCGCCGATGAGGCGGGCCTCGCCGGCTCTCACGTGTTCTCCGACATGGCATTCTCCCGGGTGCTTTTGTTACGATCGGAAGAGCCTCCAGTCCTCCAGGTGTCGGTTGAGCCGGCCGGAGATGATGCATTCTCCCTCGCCATCTTCAGCAGCATCGCGAAGACCGGAACCCCGGAGTGGACACGGCACGCGACCGCGAGGCTGGTTCCGGTCGATGCCGGCGCAACGCTCGGTGGCGAAGCGTCCATGGGCCTGAACGCGATCAAGGAGAGGTGCCGCGAACCGGTCGAGTCCGACTTGCTCTACCGCGCACTCGCCGACCGTGGGTTGGACTATGGGCCGGCGATGCGAGGCGTTGCCACGGCTTGGCGGCGGGACGGGGAAGCACTCGGGTTTCTCGTCGTGCCCGCGTCCAGCCCGGCCGATGCCAATCACTTCCGGCTTCACCCCGTCCTGCTCGATGCCGCGCTGCAATTGCTTGCGGCCGCTGCGCCGGCCACCACTCCAGGCGATACCACGACCACGCTGGTGCCCGTCGCGTGTCGTTCGGTTCGACTGCTGGGCGCGGCTGGACCAGAGCTCTGGGGCCACGTCGAACTTAAGGGGTTCACGGATGCCGGGAGCGGCGAGATCGACGCCGACATTCGCCTTTTCGATCCGACCGGTATTCTGGTCGCCGAACTGGCGGGATTGCGTCTCGCGCCGGTCACTCGACCGCAACCGGCAGGCGCTCAAGCGGAGCAGGATATCTGGCGGTACGAGGTCCGTTGGCAACTCGCGCCATGGCCGGATCGAGCGGTGGCGGAGCCGGAGCGAAAGGAGGGCGGTGAACGGTGGATAATCGTTGCCGACCGAGGCGGTCTGGCGTCTGCGCTGGAGCGCCAGTTCGCCAAACGCGGGGCGAGTTGCCGCGTCATCGACCCTGGTGATGACGCGCAACTCGCGGATGCATTGCGTGTGGAACGCAAATCGGTGCGGGCGGTGGTTCATCTCGCCGCGCTGGGTCTGGGCCCCGATGCCATTACCGGCGCAGCCGCCGATCCGACGCTCGGTTGCCACACCGCGCTCGCACTCGTTCAAAGCCTCGTGACGCAAAGCAGCGTGCTAGGCAATCCACGTCTTTATGTCGTGACCCAGGGTGCCCAGCCCGTCATACCCGATCAGCCGCTGTCCGTGGCGCAGGCACCGATCTGGGGGCTGGGCAAGTCAATCGCGTTCGAGCTGCCGCAATTCCGGTGCACCCTGGTCGATCTCGATCCAGCTGTCGAGCCGGCTCGCGCGTCCGAATTGCTACTGCGGGAACTGCTGGCGAATGACGAGGAAGATCAGGTGGGGCTCCGCGGTGAGAAGCGCTTCGCGGCACGACTGGTGCCGACCGCATGGCTGGCTGACGGGCCCGCCTGCGCTATTGCCGGCGGAACGGTCTTGCCGGCGGACGCCACCTACCTGATCACCGGTGGTCTCGGCGGCCTCGGGCTCGCCGTGGCGGGCTGGCTGATCGAACGGGGAGCGAAACACCTCGCGCTGGTTGGCAGGACCCCGGCCACCGGAGCGTCGAGGCAAGCCGCCACACAATTGGCGGCGACCGGTGCCCAGGTGCTGTACGTGACTGCTGACGTCTCCAGACCCGATGAACTGGCAGGTGCCCTAGATCATGTCCGGGCGAGCATGCCGCCGCTCAGGGGGGTGATCCACGCCGCTGGCCTCCTCGACAACGCCCCGGTCATGACGCTCGACGCCGATCGCCTCGCCAGGGTGATGGCCCCCAAGGTGGCCGGCGCATGGAACCTCCACCTGGCCACGCGTGATGACGCGCTCGACTTCTTCGCGCTCTTCTCCTCCGCAGTGTCCGTGCTCGGATCGCCAGGGCAGGGGAACTACTCGGCTGCCAACAGCTTTCTCGATGCCCTCGCGCACCACCGACACCGTGAGCAGCGTCCCGGGGTCAGCGTCAACTGGGGACCATGGGCCGAGATTGGCTTGGTGGCCGCTGGCAACTCCATCGGGACACGGCGGAGTTCGGCGAGCGGCGGCGTGAAGGGGATCGCACCCCGGCGGGGCTTGGAAGTGCTTGCCATGGCGCTGCGCGAGGAGTCGGCCCAGTTCGCCGTGCTGCCGTTTGACTTGCGTAGCCTGCTCGAACTCTATCCCGCCGCGGCAAGGCTGCCGTTGTTCTCGGAGAGTGGCGGCGCGGAGACGCACGTCGCGCGACTCTATGCCCGTCCCAGACTCCGGCAAGAGTACATCGCGCCGCGTGATGACATCGAGTCGCGGCTTGCCGAGCTGTGGCGCCACACCCTCCGGATTGATCGCGTCGGCATTCGGGACTCTTTCTTTGAGCTGGGCGGTGACTCGGTCCTCGCCGCCCAAGTCCTCGCTGCACTGCACCGGGTGTTCGGGGTCACGATCGACCCGCGCGACGCCTTCCAACTATTCACGATCGAGAACCTGGCTCGCCGAATCGAGGCGGCTTTGATCGCCAA
Organism: Gemmatimonadales bacterium; assembly: GCA_039915685.1. Classification (GTDB taxonomy): domain Bacteria; phylum Gemmatimonadota; class Gemmatimonadetes; order Gemmatimonadales; family GWC2-71-9; genus Palsa-1233. The sequence continues at coordinate 12,336 of JBDSMU010000180.1, forward strand.
GATGGACGCAATGTGTGAGGAAGAGGTCGAAAACCTGCTGCACGAGTAGTGTCCATCCCGTCACGAGGATGCATGCACCGCACCACCGATCTGACGCCCGCCCGGCAAGCACTGCTTGCAAAGTGGGCCCGCAGCGGCACCGGAGGCGATGTCGAGATCACCGCCACCGCACTGGCAAACGGCTCGGTGCCCTTGTCATTCGTGCAGGAGCGTCAGCTCTTTCTCGAGGCGCTCGATCCGGGAACTGCGGTCAACAATCTGGCGGTGTGCCTGCACATGCACGGAGCGTTGGATTGGCAACTGCTCGAGCAGAGCACCAATCGGATCATCGCCCGTCATGAAACCCTGCGAACCAGCTTCGACCTCGGTCTCGGCCGGCCTGCCGCGCGGATTGCCGACCAGGTGTACGTCCAGGTCGGTGTGATGGACCTCACCGACGCCCCGATGGGCGAATCACGCCAGGCCACTGCGTTGCAACTCGCTGAAGTGGAGGCGCGGCGGCCCTTTGACCTGAGGCAGGCGCCGCTCTTTCGGGCAACGGCCTTTCGGCTCGCCCCCGATGACCATGTCTTGGTCATCGTGGTGCACCACACCGTGGCCGACGGCTGGTCGTTGGGCGTACTGCTGGGGGAGCTCTTCACCACCTATCGGCAACTCGCCCTCAACCCGGACTGGCAGCCCGAGCCGCTGCCGATTCAGTATCGCGACTTCGCCGCATGGCAACGCGAGCCCCGGCGCGCGCCCTTGTTCGAGCAGCAGTTGGGCTTCTGGCGTGACCAACTGAGCGGCGAGCTATCGGTTCTGGAACTTCCTGTTGACCACCCGCGACCAGCCCGGCAGACGTTCAGCGGCGCCACGCGACGGTTGCCGCTGCCGCAGGCACTGACCAATGGCCTCAAGGAATTTAGCCGACAGTGCGATGCCACCCCGTTCATGGTGCTCATGGCCGGGTACCAGGCGCTGCTGCATCGCTATGGCGGGCAGGATGATGTGTTGGTCGGCACGCCTACCGCGGGCCGGTCGCGACCGGAAACCCACCCGCTGATCGGCGCCTTCATCAACACGCTCGTGCTGCGCACCGACTTCTCGGGGAACCCGACCTTCCGCGAGCTGGTTGGCCGCGGGCGGGCGGCCGCCTTGGCGGCGTACGCACACCAAGACCTGCCCTTCGAACAGCTCGTCGCAGAGCTCCGGCCGCCCCGTGACCTGAGTCGGACGCCGATCTTCCAGGCGCTCTTCATCATGCACAACTCCCCGCTGCCGGATCTCGCAATTCCCGGGCTCTCGGTCGACCTCATTCACCTCGATCGTGGCGCGGCGCAGTTCGACCTTACCCTCACGGTGAGCGAGTCTCCGCACGGCCTCGACACTGCCTTTGAGTACAATCGCGATCTCTTCGAGGCCGCGACCATCGACCGGTTTGCCCGGTCCTATCTGCTTTTGCTCGAAGCGGCCGTCGCGCAGCCGGACGTCCGCGTCTCCGCCTTGCCCCTGATGACCGCGGCAGAACGGCACCACCTCTTGGTCACCCTAAACGATACCGCTCGAGAGTATCCCCGCGACCTCGGCTTGCATCAGTTGATCGAGGCGCAGGCCCGGCATACCCCGGACCGGATCGCCGTCACTTGTGGCGGGGTCGAGTTCACCTACCGCGAGCTGGACCGGTGGGCGGATCGCCTTGCCGACGAACTGCAGGCGCGCGGTGTGGGCGCCGGGGAGCGCGTCGGCGTTTGCCTCGAGCGATCGCCGGACCTGATTGTGGCGCTCCTCGCCGTGCTCAAGGCGGGAGCAGCCTACGTGCCGATCGACCCGGCCACGCCGGCCGACCGAGTCCGCCAGCTTTTGCGCGGTGCCGGGGCCATTGCGGTGTTCGCGTGCGATGCCTTCGAGCCACCGACGGGAATCCTTCGCCTCCGTGTAACGCACCCCACGGAGCCGTCACCGCCGGCCGCCGGCAGTGCTCCAACCCGGCGCCGGCCCGCCGTGACGGCCGATCAGCTTGCCTACGTCATTTTCACCTCCGGATCGACGGGACAACCAAAGGGCGTCCTGGTCAACCACGCGGGGCTGGTGAATCTCCTCGGCTCTCTGGCCCAACGGCTGGAACTCGGCGCCGACGATGTGCTGCTGGCGCTGACGTCGATCACATTTGACATTGCAGCCCTCGAACTCTTCCTGCCGCTTTGCGTCGGAGCTCGCGTCATCCTGACCACCCGTGACGAAGCGCGCGACCCCCGGAGGCTGCAGCGGGCCATCGCAGAGCATGGTGTGACGGTGGTGCAGGCAACGCCCTCGCTCTGGCGACT
>JBDSMU010000022.1:0-20047 GCA_039915685.1 Gemmatimonadales bacterium
TGAGTCATGCCCGGATACACAAAGGGCCGCCGATGCGTACGCAGCGGCGACCCGGTTCGTTCCAGACGGCGATCAGCCGCCTACTTCTCTTCCTTGAACTGCGCGTGCCGCCGCAGCATCGGGTCGTACTTGCGAAGCTCCATCCGCTCGGGATGCTTTTTCGCGTTCTTCGTCGTCGTGTACATGTAGGCGCTCTCGGTGCTCCGGAGCTTGACCTGCACGCGTCCCTTCTTGGCCATTGTGTCGTTCCCCCGCCCTTACCAGGACGCCTTGCGGACGCCCGGGATGTTTCCCTGGAGCGCCTGTTCACGGAATGCGATACGCGAGAGCCCGAAGCGGCGCACGAACGCGCGCGAGCGACCCGTCATGGCGCAACGGTTGACCACCCGCACCGGCGACGAATTGCGCGGCAGCGCCTGGATCTTCCGGTTCGCCAGATCCTTCTCGGCAGGCGACGCGGTGAGCGACTTGATCGTCGCCTTCAGTTCCTTGCGCTGGTCGGCATACCGAGCCACCAACTTCTTGCGCTTTTCATTGCGCTCAACCCAGCTCGTCTTCGCCATCGAATCCCCACTCCATTCGTAGTGCCCCAGCCGTTCTGGCTGGGACAGTAATCAGCCCTTAAAGATGGGGGAATGGCGGGCGTATGGGAAGGGGTGGGTTGAAAGGTTGAAAGGTTGAAAGGTTGAAAGGTTGAAAGGTTGAAAGGCGGCGGCTGATGGGGATGCCCCCACAGGTGCCGCGCTTGCGCGGCACCCGGCATTTGCCGGAATGGAAATGCGACAACACTTAAGCACCCGGCATTTGCCGGCACGGGAATGTGACGATACCTCCGTCCTAAGGCGCCAAGCTCCCCGTCGCCGCATTCAGCCTGATCACAAACTGATCCGCGTCGCCGCCGCTCTGCACCGTGACCGAGCCAGCCCTCGGGTCGAGGTCTACCACCCCGAAGAAACGCCCGACCCACCAGACGACTCCATCCGCATCGACCGACACCCCGCTCCCGAGGGCGAAGTTGGCGTCCCCAGCGACGACCGCCCCGACTGGCGCCACCCAGCGAAGATTGGCACCGGCATCGAGCGAGACGAGGAAGGCGTCGCCGGCGGCGGCCGTGCCTAGCCCGGTGAGGGCCGTGACATTAGGACCGGGATCGAAGTCGACCGTGCCCTGGAACCAGCCCGAAACCAGAATGTTGCCGGACGCATCGAGCGCGACCGCTTGGGCGCCCTCGGATCCCGACCCGCCGAGCCGACGGGCGAGCCCCTGCCACCGACCATCGGAGTCATAGCGTACAATGAACACATCCTGCCCGCCGGCACTCGCCAAGGGCACCGCACCGCCCGTTCCGACGTCTGCCACGCCGGCGAAGCCGCCCACCACCACGATCGACCCGGTCCCCTCGATCACCAGTGCGCCCACCTGATCGGCCTGGGTGCCGCCGCCACGGAGTGCCCATTTGAGATCGAGCTGGGCATCGTATCGGGCGACCACGAAGTCCGATTCGCCCGCACTCACCACCGGTGCTGACAGCACCGACGTTCCCAGCGTCGCAAGCCCCCGAAAATCGCCACCCACCACCACGTCGCCGGCCGGGGCGGTTCGCACCGTCACGAGCACGTCGTCACCGGTCCCGCCCATCTGCGAGACAGCGACGAAGTCGCCGGCAGACGTGTACGTAGCGATGAACCCGTCTACACCGCCGCGCGAGGTCAGCGCCGCGCTCCCGGCAGACGGATCGAAATCGGCGATCCCGCGAAAAAGCCCGACGATCGCCACACTCCCGTCGAGTCGCACGGCGATGCCGCGGCCCTCATCGTCCTGAGGGCCCCCAATGCTGCGTGCCCATTGGCAGGTGCCGATCGGAGAGATCCTCGCGAGTAGGATGTCACGACCACCGTTGTTGACCACGGGTGCGCCACCGCAGGTGAGGCCCGCGCCCGCAAACCCGACGACGTACACGCCACCATCGGCAGCGAGCGCCATGTCGAATGGCTGGTCGTTGACGGCGCCGCCGAGGGACACGGCCCAGACCAGCGGACCGTTGGGCGCGTACTTGGCGACCGCGATATCGTTCCCGCCGAGCGACGCGCGGATCGTCGTTCCTGAGGTGGGATCGAAGTCGACGGATCCGCTGTAGTAACTGGCAACGTATCCGTTGCCGACGACATCGGTGACGACATTCCGAGCGTAGTCTGCGCCGGTCGACCCGATCCGAAATGGCGTCGCACTCCCGACGGGAGGGGGCGGCGGCGGGGTGATGGGTCCGGTTGGATCTGGCTCGAAATCGCGACAGGCGCCAATCAGGAGCGCCGCCACGAGTGCAACGCGGGGGAAGACGGTGGTGTTGGGCATGTCCTACAGTATCGGAGCGGGAACGAAAAAACGAGATGTCGCGGAGCCGAGATGCTGGCGCACGGTGTTCGGAGGCGCCGCGTGAGGATGCTGCTCGCGGTCGCGTTTATGGTCGCCGGCGTCCTGCATTTCGTGGCGCCGGGCTACTTCATTGCGATCGTACCGCGTTGGCTCCCCCGCCCCGATCTTCTCGTTGCGGCAAGCGGCGTTCTCGAAATAGCCGGAGGCGCAGGTCTGATGGTTCGCCGGTCGCGGCGAATCGCGGGCGCCGGACTGATCGCGCTGTTGGTTGCCGTGTTTCCCGCCAACATCCAGATGCTGCAGGACTGGCGAGCATCGGGCGGCGGCGGATGGTACGAGATCGGGCTCTGGGTTCGCCTCCCCCTTCAGGCGCTCTTTATCTGGATGGTTCATCGGGTCGCGCTTCGACCGGACGAAGCCAGCGCGGAAGCGGGACGGCGATGACCGCCCAGTGTGGGTGCATCCGACGATTATCGTCACCTGTCGAGTACAGTACGAATCCACCAGTCACGCCACGCTGGAACCGGCTACAGGAAAGATCATGGGAACGATCAACAACACCCTTGAGCGGCCCCTCACCATACACACACCGCTCGCCAGGCCGATTCCCCGAATCGGCGCTGTTCGCGCCCGGACTGTGCGGCTCATCTTGGGCACGGCGATGGTGGCAATGATCGCCGGCGCTTGTTTGGGATTCGTCGTTGGCTACGCGGCCGCCGCAGGACAATACGGTCCGTGATCCTTGACCGGTTGCTCGACCAGGGCGACGGCGCACCTCCGGATTACCCGGGGCCCCCGCACGTGGTCGAGCGGCTGCACCGCGACGGGATGTGGATCCCCGTGGCCCTCGGCATTCGCGCTCGTGATACCGATGAAGCGCTCGCCACATATCGCAGCTGCCTCCCGCCCGGCGTTTGGCCACGCGTGACGTTCCGGGCTCGCCTGCAGAAACTCGATGGTGCGACCCACGGGCCCACGGGTGGTCCGCCCCTGCGGGTCGGACATCACCCGGGCTCGGCACAGAGGGCGAGTAAACTCGCCTTATCTCGTTCGTCGGACAGTTCGCAGCACATCGAGAAGCAAGGAGGCTTTCAGCCTCCCGACCCACGGGCCCACGGGTGGTCCGCCCCTACGGGTCGGACATCACCCGGGCTCGGCAAAGAGGGCGAGTAAACTCGCCTTGTTTCGTGCGGTGCGGAGATCGCCGCACAATGAAAAGCAAGGAGGCTTTCAGCCTCCCTCAGTGCCTAGAAGCGGCTCTCAGCCGCTGGCCAAAGGCGGATCGATGCGCGATTCGCCGACCCGCTACGGCACGTCCATCATGCGCAGCCGCCGCACTGCCAGCCACAGGAAACCGCCGATCACCACCACTGCGACCGCCACAGCCACGGCAAGATCAACATGCTGGTCGGCCGAGAACCGGCGCGGATCAAGGCCGTGCATCAGCGCGATGGCGTGGTAGCGGATGCTGAACAGGCGAATTCCGGGGATATAGCTCGTGAAGAACCCCTCCCAGAGCACGATGTAGAGCAAGCCGACACCGATGGCCTGGGTGCTGACGAGCCCAAGCCAGACGAACATCGACGCGTACATCGCCACGCCCACGACTGCCGACACCGCGATCGCGATCGTCGCCGGCCATTCGCCCAGGAATGCGATGTGGGCGGTCAGCATCGCGCTTGCGCCGACGAACAGACCGGCAACGGAGACGGTGGCAAGGAGCTTCGGCACCGCGATCTGCCAGCGGGGCACAGGCGACAGCGTGAGATTTGCCAGGGTGCGGTCCTCGATCTCATTCCCAAATGCGACTGCAGCGATGGCGAGCACCACCAGCGGCGCGATCGATCCCGCGAGCATGGCGCCGAGCACGGTTGATTCGAAACTCGCCACCGACGGAGCCTCAGCGGACCGGAGCATGACGAGGGTGATGACAACCGGGAGCGCGGCCAGCACCGCCATGATCGCGAGACGCCAGCGACCCGACAGCTGGCTGAGCGTGAGCAGGTAAACCGATCCCATCCTACTTCTCCACCAGGTAGCCGAACACGCTCTCGAGCGAATCATCAAGCGGTTCCACGCGATGAAGGCGGATTGAACCGGCCTGCGCGAGCTTCGGCAACTCGACCTGGAGGTCGAGCACATTGCGGCTGAGCACAATCAACGCGCCGTCAGGGTCGACATGCACCGCATCGACCGACGGCAGCTCCACCAGTGCCGCTGCCAGCCGTCTCGGTGCATCAGCCAGCACCCGCACGTGGTACGGCCGCTGATTGAGGGCCGCACGAATGGCGCGGTAGCCTCCGGACGCGGCAAGCTTGCCATTCACGATCAGCAGCATGGTGTCCGCAAGTTGCTCGACCTCCTCGAGGATATGCGACGACAGCACGATCGTCCGCCCCTCCGCCGCCAGCGTTTGCAGCAGGTGCTTGAAGTGCACCCGCTGACGGGGATCGGCGCCATTGAGTGGCTCGTCGAGCACCAAAATCTCGGGATCGTGCACCAGCGTCGCCGCGAGGCGCATCCGCTGGCGCATCCCTCGGGAGTAGGTGTCGAGCGGGCGATGCTGCGCGTCGGTCATGTCGACCAGCGCGATCGCGCGGTCAACCGCCGTCGAAAGATCAGGCACTTTGCGGAGGCGACCCATCATCGTCACAAACTCCCGCCCCTTCATGAAGCCGTACACCGTCTCGTGTTCGGACATCACGCCGATGCGACGATAGAGTGGCGGGTTGTCGCGCACCGTCTCACCGAACGCCGTGACGCTGCCCGACGACGTCGCAGCGAGGCCGGTCATCATTCTGAGCAGCGTCGTCTTCCCCGCACCGTTGGGCCCGAGCAGCCCGGTGATGCCCGGGCCGATGTCGAAACTGACGTCGCTCACCGCCACGACGCTTCCGAACCACCTCGAAACGCGATCCACACGGATCACCGGTGCCGTGGAGTCGGTCATGGCGTCAGCCTCCGGTACCGGGCCCACAGCATCGTTGCCGGAACTATCGTCCAGCCAAACCACCACGCAACGCGCACCCACGCCGGCAGCTCGCCGGCGGGCGCCAGCTTGGTGATCTCGCTGACCTCGCCGAAGATCGCGTCGTTCACATGCACCGGGATGTTCGAGAGGTTGAACATCGAGATCCACTGCCCTGCAGTACCACCAATCTCCATTGCCAGGCCGATCGTGAACGGTGTGCTGATCAGGAAGAGCCCGACAAGGAAGACCGACGCATAGGCGCGGCGTGACGTGAACGACGCCGTCAACAGCGCGAGCGTCGTCGCGTACGCGGCCATCGCGAGACCAGCCGCGAGAAAACGCGGGATGTCGAGCCAGTTCGCACCGAGGTAGTCCATCGGCACCGGCGCGCTGAGCCAGAGCCCCAGGAAGAGGATCACCTGCGGCAGCCATGCGGCGGCGGTCATGACGCTGAGGAACGCCGCCCATCGCGCCGCGATGTAGTCCGATCCGGTGAGCGGACGCACGAGATAGAGATTGATCACGCCGTCACGCCGGTCTCGGCAGAGCAACTCCGGACCGACCAGCGCGGCAAACACAAACATGATGATCGATGCGATGCCGTTGTAGTCGGAGTGCGTCGGCAGGTTGAGCTGGTCGGCTATCATCTGGCCCACGAACCTGTTCACCGCGCCGGCAACGAGCGCCATGATCAACCCCACCGCAGCAAGCACGGTGATGAACACCCAGGGAAGAATCTTGGCGCGGCCACCGCGTCCCATGCCGAGCGACGCGCGAATCCCGTCCTTGTACACCGCTCGGCGCGAGCGTCCGCGCCCTTCGCGCTGACCGGTGTAGCTCTGATAGCCGATGTCGAAGACGGTTCCGGTCATTCGCGTCCCTCGAATAGCTCGGTCAGCTCGCGGCGGCGCGGTGCCATCCGACGCAACGGCGCCTCCGCTTCGACCAGCGCGTCGCGGACCTGGTCGTAGACCGATTGGTCGCTCCCCTGCACCGTGAGTCCGCCACCGTCCGGCGTGACGCGGACACCGCGGCGCTCGAGCGCAGCAACGAGCTGCTCGCGATTGCTGTCGACTTCGATGAACACCGTGTCGGTTTCCTTGGTGAAGTTCGCCACCTCGCCCGCGTGGGCCAGCTGGCCACCGTGCAGCACGATGATGCGGTCACACGTTCGCTCGACATCGGCCATCAGGTGCGACGAGAAGAGCACACTGATCCCAAACTCGCGGTGCGTCTTCCGGATGAGCGAGAGCATCTCCTCGCGACCAGTGGGGTCGAGCCCCGCGGTCGGTTCGTCGAGAAATACGAATGCGGGGTCGTGCACCAAGGCCTGGCACAACTTCACGCGCTGCTTCATGCCGGTGGAGTACCCGCCGATCGCGCGGTAGCGTTCCTCGAAGAGACCTACGTGGCGCAGTGTGTCGGCGGCGCGAGTGCGCGCCATGTCGGGTGGGAGGCCACTCACCTCCGCCATGTGCGTGAGAAACTCTGCAGCACTCACCTGGCTCGGCAGGCAATCATGCTCCGGCATGTAGCCCACGCGAGCGCGCACGGAAACGTTGTCGGACGCGATCACTCCGAGCACGCGCGCTGTCCCCGATGTCGGGCGCAGCAGGCCGAGCAGGATCTTGATGATGGTGCTCTTGCCGGCGCCGTTCTCGCCGAGTATGCCGGTGATCCCATCGGTGATGTCGAAACTGATGTCGTCGAGCGCCACCACTTTGCCGTAGCGCTTGGTGACGTGATCGACGGCGAGCAGAGGCTGCCCGGTCACGGGAACGGTCATGACGCCGCCGGTTCGGGGCGGTTGCACGACTCATCGACACCGAGTTCGCACGCCCTGCGATGCAACTCAGCGGCGCGTTTCTCGCTCTGCCAGATACCCGCACCCTTGGCGTGCATGTCACCGAGCCGAGCGCAGGCGAGGCCGTTGCCGAAATCGCACGACCAGCGATAGCGCCAAGACGCTTCCTCGAAGTTCTGTGGCACGCCGCGCCCCGTTTCGTACGCGAGCGCCAAGTCGTAGCAGCCGTCGCGCCGCCCCTTGCTGCACCCCTTCTTGAACAGGACGGCGGCGAGGGAATCGTTCTGTTGAGCACCAGTTCCTGCGGCGTGGAGCCGGCCGAGTCCGACGCAGCCGATGCCAACCTCAGCGTCACACGCCTTCTTGAAGAGCGTCGCAGCCAGGTCGAAGTCCTGCGTCGTGCCGTTTTCGCCCGCGTACAGCGCCGCGAGATGGGCACAACCGCTCGGTGCGTCGCCGTCGCATCCCCGCCTGAACAGTTCGGAGGCCCGCACCGTGTCGACGTCCACGCCGGCTCCCTCCAGGTAGAGCACGCCAACGCGGACACACCCGTCGAGTGCGCCCCGCTCGCAGCCGCGCGCCAACAACTCCTGTCCACGAATCGAATCGCGCGTCACGCCGTCGCCAGCCTGGAACATCATGCCGAGACTGGCGCAGCTTGCCGCAACACCGCCGGTGCAGCCTTGCTCGAACATCCCCGCCGCGCGCTCGGCGTCGCGGAGGACGTGATCCCCGTTCTGGAGGCGCTCGGCGAAACCGTGGCATGCCGTGGCGTTGCCGCCCTCGCAGGCGGTGCGTAGGGATTTGGCTTCGTTGGTGGCGGGATCGCAACCGGCAGCGAGTCCACAGAACAGCACCATGATCAGCCAACGGCGCGCGCACGCCTCGCGCTGGTACAGAATCACCGGCAGATCTCCGCAGTAAGGAAGTGGAGGCCACGATGCAGACGTGGACGCGCTCGAGCCAGCCCAAGTTTCAAACCGAAACTCGTAGATCGTCTTTAAGGAAGGATGGGTTGTCGAGGGGCTTTTCGGGTCGACCCTCTCGGCCGCCAAGGAGAGATGGAACATGGGCCCAAGAAAAAGCCGCCGAGTCGAAACTCGACGGCAATCACGGATTCCTCTCTGCGCCGCGCTTCACTCCCGAGACAGGACTCGAACCTGTGACCCGCTGATTAACAGTCAGCTGCTCTACCAACTGAGCTACTCGGGATTGTCGGCAAAAACAATCGATGCCGGGCGGCAAAAGTAAGGGGGCGTCGGCGGTCGCGGCAAGGCGCGGGGACGTTCGTCGCCGGTCGGTCGGGAACGTCGAGGCGGTAATGTTCGCGGGGTTCGTCAGAGGAGGCTCGGATCATAACGGCGCCGAACGGGCGGGCTTCCGAGCCGACGGGTGACGAATCCCGCGACCGAGCCGCGTGACGGACCCTAGGCGGCCGCGTTTCTCCGTGCTCCGCCTTCATTCTTCGTTGTCCGATCCCGCCATTCCGGCACGCTCCGCCATTTTGGGAGAGCTCGCCGGGCAGCCAGAGGCGCAGAACGCTCCGTCCATGCCTGTCAACGACTTACCTCAGCCAAATGAGCAACCACTCACAATCGCATTTTTGATGCGAGCGCTCACTCTTAACCAGTGCGTGGAAAACCCGCCGAACTGGCCGTTTCATGCCGCCTACATTACAAGCTAAGTCATTGTGGAAAAGGCATTTACGTGCCCTTTGCCCCTTCCATTTCAACCGTTCCTCACTACGTTGTTGCAATGCCGCTGGCTCCCTTGGTCGGGCACCTCGACCTCCGCGCCCAGTTTCTCGAGGCCATCAATTCCGGGAAACTGCCCCAGGTCGTCCTGCTGACTGGTCCGACCGGCGTCGGGAAACAAAGGATGGCGCTCTGGCTGGCCCAGCGGATGGTCTGCACCGGGCCCGCTGGGGAACCCTGCGGCACCTGCCGGGGTTGCAAGGGGGTGCTCGGACTGGCTCATCCGGACGTCCACCTGCTCGTACCCGTGGCACGTCCGAAAGCCGGCGAACCGGATAAGCAGGTGGCCGAAGTGGCCGAGGCTTTGGAAGCGGTAATGGCAGAGCGGCGCGCGGACCCCCTTTGGGGAGCGCCCGATGGGATGGCGATGCATGGCGTGGCGTCGGCCCGCCTGGTTCAGCGCCGCGCCAGTCTCACAGCGAGTGAAGGTGGATGGCGGGTGTTCATCATCTCGCGCGCCGACCGCCTGGTTCCGCAGGAATCGAGTCCGGAGGGGGCGAACGCGCTGCTCAAGTTGCTTGAGGAGCCGCCGCCGAGGTCGTTGTTTGTCCTGACGGCCGCCGAAGCCGGCCAAGTACTGCCGACTATCAGGTCGCGGTCGGTGCCGGTCAGGATGGGTCGGAACACCGACGCCGAAGTGCGGCAGTTCGTCGCCGACCACGCCGGGCGGACGATGAGCGACGCCGGGTTGAGGGCCGCCGGCGGGTCGATCGGGGCGGCGTTGGCCGACAACGACTCCGCGTCGAAGGGCGAAGCAGCCGCCCGCGCCTTTCTCGCAGCGGTTGCCGCGGGCACCGCAACCGCTGCGGATCGGGCACTGCGGCAGGGGGCGTGGCAGGCGCGCGGTGAATTCACCGCCCTGCTCGACGGTCTGACAGCGGTGATTGCGGCTGACGCAAGGGAACTGGTGGAGTCGGGCGGAGGCCAGCGGGAGGCAGAGGCGATGCTCGACGGAGTGGCGTGTGTGATGGCAGCCCGTGAACACGCACAGGGCAACGTGAATCCGCAGTTGCTACTCGCCACGCTGGCCGACCAGCTCAGCGTTGTAGCCGGGCGATGAGCCTCACGCACGTCGACGCCGATGGGCGCGCCCGGATGGTTGGAGTCGGAGAGAAAGCCGTCACGGCAAGGGTTGCCGTGGCCGAAGGGCGAGTGTTGATGTCGCTCGAGGCCTTCGAGCAGGTGGCGTCCGGGGCGGCAAAGAAGGGCGATGTGCTCGGCACCGCTGAACTGGCCGGCACCATGGCGGCAAAGCGGACCAGCGATCTGATCCCACTCTGCCATCAGGTCACATTGGACCGCGCGGCAGTTGTTGCGGAGCTGGTGCCGGAGTGGCCCGGAGTGCGGATCGTGGCGACGGTGCAGGCCACGGCGCGGACCGGCGTGGAGATGGAGGCCCTGGTAGCAGTTGGTGTGGCCTGCCTCACCGTGTTCGACATGGTGAAGGCGGTCGACCGGGAAATGCAGATCGAGGGGATCCGCGTTCTCGAGAAGAGCGGCGGTGCGCGCGGTGAGTGGCGCGCTGCTGGCACGAACGACACGAAAGTGGAGGGCGCTACATGAAGCGATTGATCGTTCAGGCTGCTGTACTGTGTGCTGGTGTACTGACCCTCGTCGGGCTTGGTGCGGTGTCCAGCATGATCTCGGGGCATGAGACCCTCGTTGCATCTGCCGATGCCACGCCGGCGGTCGCGATCGATTCGACCTCGGCACTGGCCACGATGTCGAGCCAGCTCAAGGCGACCCGCGCCGAGCTGCAGCGGGCGCACCAGATCATGGAATACTCGAGCCGCTACGCGATCACCGCGGACCTCGCGGCGTCGATCTATGATCACGCCGTCAATGAGCGCATCCCCCCCGCGATCGGATTCGCCCTTGTCAAAATTGAGAGCAAGTTCCAGAACACTGCGTACAGCTATGCCTCGGCGATCGGGCTGACCCAGCTCATGCTTCCAACGGCGCGCGCGTATGATCCGTCGATCAATGCGTCGGACCTCATGAATCGCGATGTCAGCCTGCGGATCGGCTTCCGGTACCTGCGCGACCTCCTCGATCGTTTCGACAACGACGTGGCGCTCGCCCTTGAGGCCTACAACAAGGGCCCGACGCTGGTTACCGCACAGCGGGAAATGGGCGAAGAAGTGCGCGGGCGGTACTCGAGCGCCGTGTTGAGCGGCGCCCGCCGGGGATCGCTGTAACACCTGCTGGGTAGCATGCACTGAAAAGGTTGAGGGCCGGCATCCCGAATGGGAAGCCGGCCCTCGCGGCGTCCGTGTTTGCGTTGGCGCTACACCGGAATCCTCAACCGCTGACCGGTCCGGATCACCGCGCGCTTGCCGAGCCGGTTCACCGAGATCAACGTCGACTGCTTGACGCCGTAGCGCTGGGCGATGCTGCCCACGGTTTCGCCGGGTTTCACGACGTGAGTCTTGGCGGAAGCGCGAGCGACCGACGACCTCTTCGACACCCCCCCAGTCGCACCGCGGATCACGAGCGACTGGCCGATGCGAACCGCCCCGCGCTTCGGCAACTTGTTGGCGGTACGAATCGACGCCTGCGTCACACCATAGCGTGATGCGATCCCGCTGAGTGTCTCGCCGCGACGCACTAGATGAGTGCGGCTACGGGAGTTGGTTACTGCTTCGGGCTCACGCAGCACCGATTCCGGAAGCACCTTCGACACCGGGATGTACAGGGTGCTCCCAACGGCGAGGCGCTTGCCGCGCGCGTTGCTGTTTGCCGCCCGAATTGCTGGGGCGCCCACCCCATACCGGCGTGCGATCGTGGTCACCGTCTCACCCTTCGCGACCCGATGCGTTGCCACCGCGGCACGCTCTCGCGCCGGCACGTCGGCGTACCGCCGCGCGACCATCACGGCACGCCCATCGGGGAGGCGCACGGCATAGGTACGTCCCGGTGGCGTCACCATGCGCAACAGGTGCGGGTTCAGCTCCCGCATCGCATCGAGCGTGGTGTCGGCAAGGCGCGCGATGAGATCAAGCCCGGTGCCGCCGTCGACAATGACCGAGTCGTGCGGGAATGGCGCCACGGAGGCCGGCTCGCGGAACTGGTACTTCGTCGGCTCCTTCGCGATCAGGGCTGCGGCGATGAGTTTCGGTACGTAGTCCTTCGTTTCCTGGTAGATCAGCGACGTGCTCGCGAGCTCGAAGAACGCATCGTCGCTGCTCTGGTCGAACTCGTCGTCGCCCGATGCCATGCGCGTCAGCCCGCGGCCCACCCGTCCCGCCCCGCCATTGTACGCGGCCGCCGCGAGATAGTGCGAGCCGAAGCGCTCGGTCAGGTCGGCGAGATGCCGAGCCGCCGCATCGGTGGCCTTGATCGGATCGCGCCGTTCATCGACCCAGCCGTCGACCCTGAGGCCATAGGCACGACCGGTCGGCGCCATGAACTGCCACATCCCGACCGCGCTGGCGCGGCTGGTCGCCACCGTCGAAAAACCCGATTCGATCAGCGCGAGATAGACCAGGTCGCCCGGCAGGTCGCGCGCGGCGAGCTGTTTGCGCGCGTACCCTTCGAAGCGCGGCATCCGATCAAGCCACACCTGGAATCGTTCATGGCTGCGCCCTGCGAAGAAGTCGACGTAGTACTGCACCCGGGGGTGGGCCGCGAATTTTTCGACACTGAGGTCCCACGATGGCACGTCGAGATCGAGTTCCGGGACCGAATCGAGGGCTGCCGCGTCGTGGATCGAGTCGAGCACCTCGGTATCGGCGAGCGAATCGGCCACGATCCTGAGTGAGCCGTCGGCGGGCGCTGCGTTGCCACTTGAGCCCGGGAGCCGTGACACCGGGATTCCGTTGGGGGCCGCCACCTCGGTGGGGGCATCGTCACGGCTGGGCTGGGGCCCGGTGCGAACGGGGGCTGAACTGCAGGCAGGAAGCACCACGCACAGCAGCAGGAACGGCACACGAGACATTGGCAGGCCTCCGGACAGCGGACTCATGGGACGCGAACGGAGCGGCGTCCGGACGGGTGGATCAATGACAGGATGCCCGGCGGGACTTCACGGTCGCGTCACAAGCCGAGACGGGCGCTCAGGGCAGCGGCGAGGATGTCCGCCTGGATCGCATCGGCCTGGGCAAACGCAGCCGCCCGGGATGGCGAAGAGATCGGCAGTGGTACCCAGTATCGGCGGGGGTCCGGTGCAGCGGAACGGAAGCCGGCGACGAGGGTCCAGTTTTCTGATCCGGCTCGTCGTTCGGCGAGGACCGAAACGGTCCATTCGCAATTGGCGAGCGCAAGTGTACGGCAGGACATGGAACTCCCGTGCGGCGGGGTCGAAGCGGTCTCCCACGAGAAAACCCCGTGGCTGGCGGGACCTCCTAGGGTACGTAAAGTGCGGCGGGTGTGCAAGTTGCCGCGCCTCAACGCTCCCGGCGAACGAGCTCCCGGAAGGCTCCCATCAACCGGGAGGTGACCGGGCCGGGAAGGGTCTCGCCAATTCGTCGGCCATCGACCGACCGCACCGACACGATCTCGCTCGCCGTGCCGGTCAGGAACACCTCGTCGGCGGTGTAGACGTCGTACCGGTTGAGCTGTTCCTCCTTCGCGGGAATGCCGAGCTCGACGGCAAGTTCAAGCACCGCATCGCGGGTGACACCCTGGAGGATGCCCGCGAACACCGGCGGCGTGCGCAGCACTCCGTGCTTCACGACAAACACGTTCTGTCCCGATGCTTCCGCCACGGTGCCGCCGGAATCGAGCATCAGCACTTCGTCCGCACCGGCGTTGATGCCTTCGAGCTTCGCCATCACGTGCGCGAGATAGTTGAGCGACTTGACGCGCGGCGAGAGCGATTCCCGTTGCGCAATCGGCGTCCCCGCCGTGACCACGATCAGCCCCTCGGCGAGGCGTTCCGCCGGGAACATCTTGATCACGTCAACGATGATGATGATCGACGCGCGCGGGCACTTGCGCGGGTCGAGCCCGAGGTCGCCAACGCCGCGCGTGATCACGTGACGCAAGTAGGCGTTCGCGATACCGGAACGCGCCAACGCCTCGATCGTGACGGTGCGCAGTTCGTCGAGTGGCATCGGGACATCGAGCGCGATTGCCTTGGCCGAATCGTAGAGGCGCTCAAGATGCTGGTCGAGGCGGAAGATCGTGCCGTCGTAGGCACGGATGCCCTCGAACACGCCGTCGCCATAGAGCAGGCCATGGTCGAAGACCGAAATCTTTGCGGTGGCGCGATCGTGATACTCGCCGTCGATCCAGATGGTGGTCGTCAATGCGGAATCCTGTCACGAGGAGGAAATGCGGGACACGGATGCAGGATCGGGTTCGCGCGGTCGGTGTCATGCAATAGGGGCGGTGGGGCTCGAACCCACGACCTGCCGGTTAAAAGCCGGATGCTCTACCAGCTGAGCTACACCCCCGGACCGCGCCAAAGATAGTGCGAGCACCGTTCTTGCGGGTTGCCAGCACGTCGCATGCGTCCCCCGCGTGCGGCGATGCCTCCCCGAGGATCCTCATGCACGACATCATCGTGGTCACCGGCACCGACTTCGGCGTCGGCAAGACCTGGATCACCTGCGCGCTCGCCCGTTCCCTCGCGGAGCGGCACGGGGCGGTGCGCGCCGTGAAGCTGGTCGAGACCGGTCCGGCCACCGGCGAGTCGGACGGCGCGCTCCTCGCCGCCGCCACGGGCCAGCACGCGCCAATGGAGGCGCTGCTACGCTACCCGGAACCCGTCACGGCCGCAGAGGCGGCGGCACGCTCAGGCAGTTCGGTCGATGTCGATGCATTGCTCGCCAGCGTCAGGCAGATCGCCGCAGTCTCCGATGTGACCCTCGCCGAGGGTACCGGCGGGCTGCTCGCCCCGCTCACGTGGGACTGCAGTGTCATTGACGTCGCCCGCCGACTGGGCGCGATGGCCGTCGTGGCGGCGCCCGACACGCGCGGCACGCTGAACCACACGTTGCTCACGCTCCGCGCACTCGCCGAATCGAACGTCAACTGCCTTGGCGTGGCGCTCAACGCCTTTGGACCCGGGGACGCATCGACCGGGACCAACGCCGCTGCGCTGCGCCGCCTCGCCCCGGGCACGCGCGTGGTCGAGACCAGCCGTGCCGGATGGGAGAAGCGACTGGTCTAGCGTTGCACGATCACGGAATCGCGAGGGTGTACACCAACCAATCCGCCCGCTTGCGATCGGACTTCGGCTCGATCGTGTCCAAGTCACGAACCGGCACGCCGGTGATCAGCATCGTGCGCACCGTCCCGAGCCGGCGCCTCACCCGGGCGGCCGTGCCATCACCGAAGTCCGAATGGAACGACCCGTTGACGTGGATCACCAGCGGAGACGGATTTCCCGCGGCGCGCGCCCGCACGATCGACTCGGCCATCGTCTCGTCCTTGACGCACTGCGCCTCGTAGTAGCGGCGCGTCGTCGTCGCAGCATCAAGCCCCGGCGCCGCATGCCCACCCATCACCGCGGCGAACCGCTTGAAGTAATCGTCATCCGTGGGGCATCGGAACTCCGCCGCCGCCCACCCCCGCGTCGAGTCGGCGAGAGCCGTGACCGCGCCCAGACCTTCCTTCGACACCGCACTCGCCATTGTTCGTGGAACGTTACTCGCGACAACCCGCCAGCCGCGGGCCCGCGCGAATTCCAGCAGCGGTCGATAGTCACGCTGATAGTTTGGCCACGGTCGCGCACCCTTCAGGAAGGTAGGCTCGTCGATGGTACCACCGAGATATGCATCCAGCTGGGGCTGGACGTCGCGCTCGAACATCTCCATCGCGAGCACCACGTCGTTGCGCCGACGGGCTACGGCCTCAAGCACCGCACGCTGCATCCGATGCGTGCCGACATCGTCGTGCTGCTCGCCGAAGAACACCACATCCGCCTGCGCCGCATGCGCCGCCATCGACTCGATGTCGGCAAACCGCTTCTCCCGACTGTCGTAGGCGCGATGCGGGGTCCACTGCATCGGAATGCCGGGGACCATCACCGCGGGGGCCTGCACCATCATGAAGATCATCGACAGCGTGATCATACCTGGTCCAGCGCCTTGACCATCTCCTCGACCGTCTTCTTCGCGTCGCCAAACACCATCATCGTCTTGTCCATGTAGAAAAGTTCGTTGTCGAGTCCCGCATAGCCGGCGGCCATTGAGCGCTTGTTGACGATCACCGTGCGGGCACGGCTCGCCTCGAGAATCGGCATGCCGTAGATAGCGCTGCCGGGAGTGTGCGCCGCAGGGTTGACGACGTCATTGGCCCCCAGTACCACCACCACATCCGTCTGGCCGAATTCGCCATTCACCTCGTCCATTTCGAACACCTGGTCGTATGGTACCTCGGCCTCGGCGAGCAACACGTTCATGTGCCCTGGCATGCGCCCCGCCACCGGGTGGATGGCGTACTTTACCGTGACGCCCCGTTCTGCCAGCTTTGCCGCCAGCTCCTTCACGGCGTGCTGCGCACGCGCGACGGCCAGTCCATACCCTGGCACGAGGATCACCGTTTCGGCGTTGCCGAGGATGAACGCCGCGTCGTCGGCGCTGCCGCTGCGGACTGCGCGCTGGCCGGCATCGCTGGAGGCGGTGATTGCCTCGCCTCCGAACCCCCCGAGAATCACGCTGATGAACGACCGGTTCATCGCACGGCACATGATGTAGCTGAGGATCGCACCCGAACTGCCCACCAAAGATCCGGCGATGATCAGCATCGGGTTATTGAGCGAGAAGCCGATCCCGGCCGCGGCAAACCCCGAGTAGCTGTTGAGCATCGACACCACGACGGGCATGTCCGCGCCCCCGATCGGGATAATGATCAGCACGCCCAGCACGAAAGCGATCGCGACCACACCGAAGAAGGCGGGCCAGCTCTCGTTGGTGAGAAAGACCGCGCCGAGTGACACGGCGCCCAGCGCCAACGCGAGGTTCACCAGATGCTGACCGGGGAACTGCACCGGCGAGCCGCTGAAGAGGCGGAACTTGTATTTCCCGCTGAGCTTGCCGAAGGCGATCACCGATCCGCTGAACGTGATCGCGCCGATCAACGCGCCGAGCATGAGCTCGAGGCGGTTGCCGGTGGGGATCGGCATGCTGCGTGGCGCGATCGCGAACGCGTGTGGTTCGGCGACGGCCGCGATTGCGATGAACACCGCGGCCAGGCCGATCATGCTGTGCATGAACGCGACGAGTTCCGGCATCCGCGTCATGGCGACGCGCTGCGCCATCACGGTCCCGATCCCGCCGCCCACGACCAGCCCAGTCAGCAGCAGCGTGGCGCCAGTCCCAGCGTCACTGATCAGCCGGGCAATCAATACCCCGGTGGTGACCATCGCGATCGCCATTCCCGCCATCCCGTAGATGTTGCCGCGGATTGATGTGGTGGGGTGGCTGAGCCCCTTGAGCGCCTGAATGAAACAGACTGATGCGACCAGGTAGAGCATCGTGACAAGGTTGAGGCTCATGAACCGCTGTCCGCGGTCGCGGCCGGGCTTGTGCGGCGTTCCTTCTTGCGGAACATCTCCAGCATTCGTCGAGTCACCAGAAATCCGCCAAAAACATTCACCGCAGCGAGCGCCACCGCCGCCGTGCCCATCACCCGACCAAGGGTGGTGTCGGTGAGCGCGGCGGCGAGCATCGCGCCCACGATCACGATCGCCGAGATCGCGTTGGTCACCGCCATGAGCGGCGTGTGCAGCGCCGGCGTCACGTTCCACACCACGTGGTAGCCCACGTAGAGCGCGAGCACGAAGATGATCAGGTTGGTGACGGTGTGCGACGCTACGTCCATGCGAACCTCATGAGGTGGGCAGGTGGTGGATCAGCCGCCACGCGTGATGCAGCAGCCCGCCACGATCTCGTCGTCCATGGGTACCTGCAGCGTGCCGTCGGCAGCGAGCACCAGCGTGAGGAAGTCGAGCACGTTGCGGGCGTAGAGCGCGCTGGCATCGGCTGCAACCGTCGCCGGCAGGTTCGTCTCGCCGATGATCGTGACGCCCCCCACCGTAATGGTCCGGTCGGCTTCGCTCACGGCACAGTTTCCGCTGGCCACGCCGGTGGTCGGATTGATGGCACCGCGGCCGGCCGCGAGGTCGACGATCACGCTGCCGGGTTTCATGGTACGCACCATCTCGTCGGTCACCAGTGTCGGCGCTGCTCGACCGGGAATCAACGCGGTGGCGATCACGACGTCGGCCTGCGCGATCCGGCGGGCCACCTCGACCCGCTGCCGGTCGAGCCAGCCCTGCGGCATCGCGCGTGCGTAGCCGCCGGTGCCCTCCGCTGCCGCACGCTCCTCATCGTTCTCGTAGGGCACGTCGATGAACTTCCCGCCGAGCGATTCCACCTGTTCCCGCACCGAGGGGCGGACATCGCTTGCTTCAATCACGGCACCGAGGCGTTTGGCGGTGGCGATCGCCTGGAGCCCCGCGACACCCACGCCGAGCACGACCACCCGCGCCGCCTTGACGGTCCCTGCAGCGGTCATCAACATCGGGAAAAACCGCGTATAGGTGGTGGCGGCGAGGATCACCGCCTTGTAGCCTGCGATATTGGCTTGGCTCGACAGCACGTCCATGCCCTGGGCTCGGGTGATGCGCGGTGCGGCCTCGAGCGCGAAACCGGTGATCCCAGCCGCCTGGAGTCCGGCAATCCCTTCTGCATCGAAGGGATCCAGCATCCCGACCAGCGTTGCGCCGGACGTCATCAGGCCGACATCACCAGCTGAGGGGGCCCGAACGGTGAGCACCAGCGGCGCCGCGAGCACCACAAACCTGTCGGCGAGTACCGCGCCGGCTGCGACGTAGGCGTCGTCCGGCACGCTGGCCCCGAGGCCCGCACCGCGCTCGACACACACCTCGTGGCCCGCCGCGACCAGCTTGCGAACGGTTTCCGGCGTGGCGGCGACGCGCTCTTCACGCGGGGCGCTTTCGGCGGGTATGCCAATCAGCATGGTGGGGCGTCGGGCGGTAGTGGTCGGCGCGGGCGGCCGTGGGGCATGGGGTCTCTGGTCATGGACGGTAAAGGTATCGTCGCAGGGGTCGGAGAGGGACCGACTTGGCCTCACGGCCCTGACGTCAGTAAGTTTGAGTGCTGCCTCTCCTGCATCCCCTTCCGGGGTAGACACTTGGCTGACGACACCATGGACCGCCTGGCCGCCGCAATCGGCGAGCAATACCGGATCGAGCGTGTGCTCGGTCGCGGAGGCATGGCCACGGTGTACCTCGCCGAAGACATCCGGCATGAGCGCGAGGTCGCGATCAAGGTGCTGCATCCCGATCTGGCCGCGAGCATCGGCGGCGAGCGGTTCCAGCGCGAGATCCGACTCGCGGGGAAGCTGCAGCATCCCCACATCCTCGGCATGTACGACTCCAATGTTGCCGACGGCCTCTTCTACTATGTGATGCCCTTCGTGGTCGGAGAATCGGTCCGCGACAAGATCGACCGCGAGGGCCAGCTCACCATTGATGAGGCCATCGGCATCACGGTCGAGGTCGCCGGCGCGCTGGGCTATGCCCACACGCAAGGCGTCATCCATCGGGACATCAAGCCCGAAAACATCCTGCTTTCGGGTGGGCACGCGCTGGTCGCCGACTTCGGAATCGCAAGGGCTTCCGATGAGCAGGCGCAGAAGCTGACCCAGACCGGCATGGCACTGGGCACCCCGACCTACATGGCACCGCCTGGCTCCCGAGGGGCATCATCGCGCGGCAACGGACCAGAGCGCGCCGCATCGCAAGCCCTGTGGCTCGGCGGATGTTGATCGTCGCGATCTCGCGCACGCTGGCGGCGCCCAAGCCCCAGGCCACCGCCTGGGCACGGATCGCCAGCGCGAGGGACTCTCTTTCGTCGCGGCACTTGACCCGCTTGGAATCGCGGACACCGCGGATTGCGCGATGTCCGGCCGGGAACACTACTGCCGCCGCCACGACCGGGCCGGCGAGTGGCCCGCGACCCACTTCGTCCACCCCGATGAGGAGGTGACCCGATTGCCAGGTGGCGCGTTCATGGGCGAGGATGGAGATGCGAGGCATGAAAGAGAATATATGAGCGCCACCGGTTTGCCGGGCGGCCGAATCGGACGTAATCTCATGTAGTGCCACCTCCCGCTACCATGAGCTGACTGTGACCGAATTCACCGCCCTGGGACTCCCGATCATTCTCACGT
>JBDSMU010000211.1:0-30628 GCA_039915685.1 Gemmatimonadales bacterium
GGGACAGATGTCGTTCAGCACACAGACGCTGCATCGTGGGCGGTTGGCGATGCACACCCTGCGGCCGTGCCAGATCAGCAGGTGGCTGACGAGGGTCCACTCTTCCTGCGGGAAGATCGGCATCAGGTCCTCCTCGATCCGCTCCGGCGTGGCCGCGGCCGTCAGCCGGAGGAGACGGGAGAGCCTCGCCACGTGGGTGTCCACGGTGATCCCATCATTGATACCGAAGGCGTTACCCAGCACGACGTTCGCAGTTTTCCGTCCGACTCCGGGGAGCGGGCGCAATTGATCCATCGCGGCCGGCACTGCGCCGCCGTGATCGGCCACCACCGCGCCCGCCATCCCGATCAGGTTGCGGGCCTTGTTGCGGAAGAATCCGGTGGAGCGGATCACCGACTCGACGTCGTCCTGTGAGGCCGCCGCGAGCGCCGCGGCATCCGGCCAGCGACGGAAGAGCTCCGGGGTCACGATGTTGACTCGTACGTCGGTGCACTGCGCACTCAGGATCGTGGCAACGACAAGTTGATACGGATCGGTGTAGTCGAGCTCGCAGTGCGCATCGGGATACTCGGCACGCAGTCGCGCCAGGATCTCGAGGGCGCGCACATGGCGCGCCCGCTTCGATACACGCGGCATCGGGCCTGCGGGCGCCTACGCGCCCACACGGCGCCCGGCCGCGAACTCCAGGAATGCGTCCACGCCGCGAGAGTTGAGGATGTCGGCGGCGGCAAGCCCTCCCTTTCGCGCGATGCCGACACCATAGTCGACGTAACCAAGCCCGCCGACGTTGTGCGCGTCCGCACCGATCGAGATGGTCACACCAGCGGCGCGCGCACGGCCCAGCACTCGCCAGTCGAGGTCGAGTCGATGCGGATCGGCGTTGATCTCGATTGCGACGCCGTTGGCGGCCGCAGTCTCGAACACCCGGTCGAGGTCGATCGCGTACGCCTCGCGCGCCAGCAGCAGCCGGCCGGTGGGATGACCGAGGATCGTCATGTACGGACAGGTCATCGCCCGGCACACGCGGTCGGTCATCTCCTGTTCGCTCATCGTGAAGCGCGAGTGCACCGATGCGATGACAAAATCGAAACCTGCAAGAACTTGGTCGGGGTAATCGAGGGCGCCGTCGGCAAGGATGTCGCTCTCGATCCCCTTGAGAACCCGAAGTCCGGGACCGCTTGCATTGACCTCGTCGATTTCGTCCCACTGGCGCTGCAAATCGTCGGGGGTGAGGCCGCCCGCGTACGCGGCTGCACGCGAGTGATCGGTGATTCCGACGTATTCGTATCCCGACGCGCGACATGCCTCGGCAAGCTGCGCCACGGTCGGGGTGCCGTCGGAATAGTTCGTGTGGCAGTGGAGGAATCCACGGAGGTCACTGCGCTCGAGGAGCGCAGGGACCAGCTGCCCGACCTCGGCCCCCGATTCCCGGAGTTCCGGGGGAATCCAGGGGAGGCCGAGTGCGCCGTACAGCGCCTCTTCGGTGGGAGTCGGTACGAAGCGACTTCCTTCCCAGAGCGCGGTACCGGCGAGGTTGAAGCCGCGTTCCTTCGCGTGCGCTGCCAGCGCCTCTAGGTGCGCCTCGGTGCCGGTAGCCTGCACCAGGACAGCGCCGAGGTTCTGCGGTGGCGTGACCACCACCTGCACGCTGCTCCCTCCGGCAAGCTGGAGAGTGGCGCGACGCTCGTCGTGGCCGGCGATCTCGCGGGCGCCCGGCATGGTGGCAAGTTGCCGGAAAACATCGGCCGGCGAGACATCGGCGACGAGCACCATCACGATTCCCTGTACGACTTCGAGGCGCCGACGCACATCGCCCGCGACGTGAACGGCCAGCACGTGTGGCAAGCGAGCCAGCCCGTCCCGCAATGCCTCGGCTTCGTCGCCAGCGTGGTGACTCAGACGCCATGCGCTGGCCTGCCGCAAGAACGCAATCCCCTTGAGGATCTTTTCCGCGGTGCGGGCGCCGAACCGTGGCAGGTGCGCGAGCCGCCCGTCGACCGCCGCAGCTTCCAGTTCGGGAATCGACTCAACGCCGAGGACGTCGTGGATCAACCGGATCTTGGCGACACCGAGCCCTGGAATGCCGAGCATCTCGACCAAACCAGCGGGTACACTTTCACGTAGTTGTTCAAGCAACTCCGATCGGCCGGTGCCCACTAGTTCGCTCACTATCTGGTGGATCGCCGGCCCGACCCCCTTTGCCTGGCCAAGACTTCCATCAGCCAGCGCCACGTCGAGCTCGGCCGGAAAACCCAGAATGGTCTTCGCCGCGCCGTTGAACGCCCGCACGCGGAATGGGTTCTCGCCGTTGAGTTCGAGGTAGGAGGCGATCTGCTCCAACGATCGAGCCACTCCGGTCCGGTCCATCATCGCAGGCATCGTTACCCCTCCCTTATGACGTCGGCCCGTTCGGCGAGCAGCGCGAGCTCGTCGGGCCCACTGATGGCGTGCAGTCCGGCGGCTTCACCCCCTGACATCGTGGGGCTGAACAGCGGCGTGCCATCACCCCGGCGCGAGTCGCGTGGGGGTGGCTGATCGACTGACATGACCGAAAGTCCAGGTCGAGCGGGGTGAACGCCAAAGCATCCCACCACATGGCGAGTATCGCCTTCGCCCACGGCGAACCAGCCATCGAGCGGCTCGAATGCACCTTTCTCATCAAGCTGCGCCCAGATGACTCGGGGCGCCACCTGAATGTACATCGCGGCTGGCACCACCGTCTGCTTCGGATGCGACGGCGAATCGGCAGCGCAGAGGCGCTCCGTCGCATCACGGTCGATCTCAAGGGTGACAGATCCTGCGAGCCAGAATCGGAAGGCAGCATGCACGAACCGGACGAAATCGTCGATCGCTTCTCCGAGTCCTTCGTCGGGCCGAAGTTCGTGGAGCAACTCGATCGCCGGATGAGCGATCAGGAACGCATCGAGGTCGATCGCGCCACCCAGCGCGTCGCGAATGGCCGGGAACCGTTCGGTGGCGATCCCGTCGAACACGAGATGGAAAGGATGGACGCGCTCCGGCGTCACGCGCGCGGCAGGAAAGGGTCGAGCGCAGCCACGAACCGTTCTGGAGCCTCGACATACGGAACGTGCCCGCAATCGGGCAAGACGATCAGCGGAGCACCCAATGCATCGGCGGTGGCCGCAGCCGTTGACACCGGAATCGGATCATCATCACCATGCACCACGAGCGCATCAACATCGAGTTCCCGCAGGGCCGGACGAAGATCGAAGTGGTTGCCGAGCGATTCCCACACCTGTTGTTGGGTGCGGCCGGTCACGCGGAACGGGGTGAGGTCGCGGGCACGCGAGGGATTGTGGAAGTATCCGGCGACAGCGAGCTCGAAGAGTCGATGCGCGTGCGCCGCCGGATCGGTTGCCCGGAGACCTTCCTGCTGCAGGGCATCGCGCGCGGACTTGATTTCGGGCGTGTTGCTGCGCACCGCCAATATGGCCTCGTATTCCTCGCGTTCCTGGCGCGCCGCGGGCGCCGGCGACACCAGCGCGAGCGATCCAATCCGTTTGGGATGCGCAATAGCGTATAGCATTGCCAGAAGGGCGCCCCACGAGTACCCGCAAAGGTGGAGGACATCGAGTCCCCATACGTCGCGCAGGGCCTCGAGGTCGGCAACATGCTCGCGCCATCCCACGGCGGCATCCCGCGCCACCGGCGAACGCCCGCCGCCGCGCTGGTCGTAATAGACCAGCGTGCGATCGTTCGCCAGAGCATCGAAGCCCGGCAGGAGGTAGTCGTGATGGGCGCCGGGTCCGCCGTGCAGCACGATCACCTCGGGGCCATCTCCGTGACGACGCTCGAAGATCTCGACACCCCGCACGTGGCGCATTTGTTCGCTCAGAGGAGCACCGCCAGTGCCTCGGCCACTTGCCGCACGGCGCTCTCCTCGTCGGGTGTGAACGGGTCAACCTGATCGGAATCGACGTCGATCTGTCCGAGAATCTGGGTGCCACGCCGGATCAGCACCACCAGCTCCGATTTCGTGAAGAGGTTGCACGCGATGTAGTTCTCGCGATCCTGCACATCGCCGACGTTCTGGTCCTCGCCTGTCGCCACAGCAGTGCCACACACGCCCTGCCCCACGGGAATTCGTACGTGCTCGGTCTCACGTCCGCTCCATGCCTCGAGCACAAGGTCATCACCGTGCAGCATGTAGAGATACACCGACGTGTACGGCCCGCCTGATTCACGCATCAGATCCGCCGCCATCGTGAGCAACTGCGGACGGGGTACGCCGTGATTGAACCCAGCCCTGAGTCGCGTCACCACGCGGTCGGCATCGAGCACGGCGCTCATCGCCCCACCCCCGCGATCGCTGCGGTGATGACCGGGACGAGAAAGGAAAACTGGCGCGTGGGGCGCATCACGAAAATCCGGGTTGAATGAGCCTAGATTCTACCGACCCCGCACCCCGGGAGCCACGCTCGACATGTCTCCACGTCTCCTCGCGCTCATTCCCGCAGCCATTGCGATCAACCTCGTCGTGGGTCAGGTGGCAAGCGAACTGGCCCTCCCGGTCTATCTGGACACCCTCGGCACTTCGCTCGTGGCAGTCCTCGACGGATTGAGCGGCGGCCTGCTGGTTGGTACGCTCAGCCAGGTGCTGTCGGGGATGCTCCGTGGTTACGTCTGGCTGGCATTCACCCCCATTCAGTGGCTGATCGCGGTGCTGGCCGCTCTGGCCGCCGCCCGCGGCGGATTCGGCACTGTGCCACGGAGTGCTGCCTGGGGAATGGCGTGCGGTGTGGCGTGCGGCCTCACCTCTGCGGCGATCTCGTTCTTGCTCTTCGGCGGCGTGACGGCCGCCGGCGTCACCGCGGTGGGGGCACTGTTCCGCTCGGCGGGATTCTCCCTCCCCGCGGCGGTCACCGCAGCCTCGATGCTCACCGACATCCTCGACAAGTCGATCTCGTTCATCCTTCTCGGCTCCCTGCTGCGTTCTCTGCCGCTGCGGATCCTCGGCCGATTTCCACTCGCAGCGCGGGCGGTTGGACGATGAGCGGGCTCGCCCATCGCGCCCATCCGTTCACGCCTGCAACCGTGGCCCTCGCATTGGCCGTTATGGCGCTGGTCGCCCCGCCGCCGCAGGGCACGCTCCTGGTCTATGTCGTGACCGTGGGGATCGCCCTGCTGACTGGTGGCATCCGCGGGGTCATCTTGGGCGTGGTGGTCTGCCTGCCCTTCTGGATACTGCTCGTGATCATGCACGGCGTGATGGGTGATGCGCCGCGCGCCATCGCAGTGCTCGGTGTCGCGCTTTCAACGGCTGGGATGGCGTGGGCACTGGAACAGGGACTTCGGCTCGCGGCCATCGTGACCGCCTCGCTCGTGTTTGCGACCAGTTTCGATCCACATCGTTTTCTGCAGGCTGCCATCGCGCGCGGCTGGCGTTTCGACATGGCATTCCTCGTCGTCGCCACACTCGATGCCGCCGATCGCCTGCGCGAACAGGCTGTGCGGCTGCGCGAGGCCCAACGGACCCGGGGGCTCCGGATCGGCAGGTCGCTGCTGTCGAAGTCGCGCGCCATACCGGCACTCGTCTTCCCGTTGATGCTGATGTCGGTGATGGAGGCCGACGAGCGGGCGCTCGCGCTTGAGACTCGCGGGCTCACCCTGGTCGGTCCGCGCACCTCGATCGATCCGCCTCACGATCGATCGATCGACCGTATGATCCGCTGGGCGGCACTGCTCTTGGTGGGAGCAACGGCGTGGTGGCGCTTCGGATGACGATCGCCGTGCGCGAGCTCGGGTTCCGCTATCCCGCACAACCCGCAGCAGCACTCAACGATCTCGACCTTGAGATCCATCCCGGCATGATCACGTGGCTCACCGGCGCACTGGGCAGCGGCACAAGCACGTTGCTGCTCGCCGCCGCGGGCCTCGCGCCCCGACTCACCGGTGGGGAGCGCCGTGGACGTGTGCTGGTCGATGGGAGCGACCCGGCGGAGCAGTCGCCGCTCGCACTCGCCATTGGCTACCTGGCGCCCTCGCCATCGCTGCAACTCAGCGGCATCGCGCCAACCGTGCGCGCCGAGCTGGCGGTGGGACCAATGAACCTTGGTCTCGGACATGATGCGATCGCCAAGCGGGTCGAGCACGCGCTGGCACGCTTCGACCTCACGGCGCTCGCCGATCGCGCGCCGTCGAAACTCTCGGGCGGCGAAACGCAGCGTGTAGTGCTGGCTGCGCTCGCGGCGGCCGCTCCACGATTCTGGCTGCTCGACGAACCGTTTGCCGCGTTGGATCATCCCTCGCGCGGGATGCTCCAGCGCATCCTCCGCACGCTTGCGGACGAGGGCGCAACCGTCGTCGTGGCCAGCGAGGATGCGGAGGCGATGCACACGATCGCCGATCGCGTTGTAGTACTTGCCCACGGACGAGTAGCGCTTGACGGCGACCCCCGCGAGCTGCTCGTCGGCGATGCGCTGCACGCTCACGGTGCCGACACGACCGATACTGCCGCGCTCGCGACCGCGGCCGGGTTCGAGGCACCACGGCCATTCACGCCCGCAGCACTGCTCAAGCAGATCGGCGTCACGCCCGATAACACTTGCGATGAGCAAGATCAGGGGGTGTCAGGCGGATGCCCCGTCTTCGAACTGCGCAATGTCGCGTTCGGTTACGCGGAGCGAGGTGTCGTACTCCGGGACGCCAGCATGGTCGTGCATCGGGGTGAGGCGTGCGGGTTGTTTGGCGTCAACGGTGCGGGCAAGTCCACCTTGCTTCGACTCGCCATGGCGCTGGAACACCCGCAAATGGGTGCGGTGATCGTGCTCGACCATTCGACGAGCGGTCGCCATCCGGAGGACCTCGCCCCTCGCGTGGCGATGCTCACGCAACAGCCGGAGCGTCAACTATTCGCCACCTCCGTCAAGCAGGAATGCCGGTTCACGGCTGAGCACGCTGGATGGGACCGTGCTCGCATCGACGCGCGGGTCGCGGACTCGCTGGATCAACTCGGCCTCGGGGGTGTAGCCGACAAGCACCCTGGCGATCTGCCGTTGCCGATGCGACGGTTGGTGGCGCTCGCTGCGGTGCTGGTGGCGGAACCCGAACTGCTGTTGCTCGATGAGCCCACAGCCGGACTCGACCATGCCTCACGTCGCCGGGTGATCGACGTTGTGCGCGACCGCAGCCAGCGTGGGGTGTCAACATTGGCAGTGACACACGACCCAGTCTTTGCGCACGAGGCGCTCGATCGGGCGGTTCGCATCGAGGACGGCGCTGTTCAGGCCGTCCTGCCATTTCGGGCGATCTTCGACGATCGGGTGCTCGCCATACCTCCGGTACTCATTGTGGCCCGGGCATTGCACTTGACGAGGCCTGATGACCGATTCCGCGAGGTCGCTGCCGCCCTCGCGGCCCACCGCCTGAGGTAGCCCAGACGTGCCAGTTCCGCTGACTTCGCTTTTTGCTGCCGCCATCTACCAGGTTCGGGCCTCTTCGGTCGACCCGGTGGGGACCGAGCGTGTCCTCGGTCTTCTCACCCGGGCTGCCGCGGGAAGCGTGGTCGTTTTCGAGCTCGACGACGAGCGCCTCCTGGTCAACGGAGTCCCGGTTGGTGGCGACGCACCTGGGGCGTTGCTGGTTCGGACGGCATTGATCGAGCATGACACCAGCAGGCTGCAGCTTCCCTCTGGCCTGGGCCCCAGACAATGGGGCGATGTCGCCGAGATCATGGCGTCAGCCCCGGGTCTCTTTCCGTCGGCCGATCATGTCCGCGATGCGCTCACGTCGAGCGTTCCTGGTGCTCTCCTGGTCGCGTCGGGGCGGCCCGCGATGAGTGACGCTCTCCGCGCCGCGCTCTTCGACCTTCCCGGTCAGGTACCGCGGCGCGACGCTGCGTCCTCGGCACTCAGCTCCCGCGAGGCAGGTCGCGCCGATTTCTCGACGCGTCTCGATCCGCTGCTGCATGCCGGGGCCGCCGCCGTGGAGGCGCGTGATTGGCCGAAGGTCGCGCAAGTCGTCCTCGACCTCCAGCAGCTCGATGCCGCCAGCGACGACGCAACGCGCACCATCATTGCGCGCGAGCGTAGGCGGGTTGCGCCCCCGCACGTGATCGACTCTCTGGTCCGTGAGTTGCCGCGTCCGCCTGTTCCGCCAGAAATTCTTCCCGCGATTCATGCGTTGGGCAACGAAGGCGCGACTGCGCTGGTCGAGGCGCTGAACGGCGCTCCGGGTCGCGCAGAACGCCGTGCCTACATCGATGCCTTGGTCGCGGCGCCACAAGCCACCGACGCACTCGTCACCGCGCTGGGCAGCCATCGGCCCGACCTCGTCGCCGGTGCCGCCGAAGTTGCCGGACTTCGCCGGATGGAACGGGCCGTTCCGGCGCTGACTGGCCTGCTCCGCCACGCCGAGGCGACGGTGAGGACGGCCGCGTACCGGGCGCTTGAGGAGATTGCGACGCCCGAGGCCATGGCGGGACTAGCCCGGCGCAGCTAACAGGGGGACCGGGCCGCTGCCTCGTGCGGATTGCGCCGTCATCCCCTGCGCATACCTTCCCGCCAATGTCGACCATCCTTCCGTCTATCCGCACCACCTTGGCATCCATCTGGATGTGGGCCGTCCTGATCACGGCCGTGATCGTCGGCCTTCCATTCGTGGTCCTCTGGCGGACACTCGGCGCTGGGGTCGACCCTGCCAACTACCATGGTGGTCGGCTCTTCCGGGTGCTCGGAACGGTCGTGGTGGCGCTCACTCCTCGCTGGCATTTCACGGTGCGAGGTCCCGTCCCCGCTAATCCCCGCAATCCCTACGTCGTGGTGGCGAACCACGAATCATTCGCCGACATGCTGCTGCTATGTCATCTCCCCTGGGAGATGAAATGGCTCAGCAAGGCGTCGATCATGAAGGTGCCGATCTTTGGCTGGATGATGTGGGGCGTCAGGGATATCCCGGTGCATCGCGGCCTGGCGAGCAGCGCTCGCGCAGCAATGGCCGAGTGTCATGACCGTCTAAGGAAGTGGGCGTCCGTGATGCTATTCCCGGAGGGGACGCGGTCGAAGACATCGGAGATGTTGCCGTTCAAGGACGGTGCTTTCCGGCTCGCCATCGATGCCGGTGTCCCGATCCTCCCGCTCGCGCTCTACGGCACCCGCAATGCCATTGCCAAGCACGACTGGCGCATCAACCCATCAATCGCCGTGGTGGAGATTCTCGAACCCGAGCCTACTGCCGGTCTCTCGCATGATGACATCGGGGCACTTCGGGAGCGGGTCCGGGTGCGCATCGACACCGCGCGCACCCGACTCCGCGAGGAACTGGGCGCCTAGCTGCGCACCGCGTATGGCTTGGCGTTGCCCTTCGAATCGAAGCTGTAGATGGTATAGCGCTGCGACACAGGCCCTTCCATTCCCGGAGAGCCCATCGGCATGCCCGGCGCGCTCAACCCCTTCACGCCCGCGGGCTTCTCGACAAGCATCTTTTTTACCAGGTCAGCGGGCACATGTCCCTCGATCACTACGTTGCCGACGAATGCGGTGTGACAAGACTGCAGGTCAGTGGTCACGCCGTTCGCACGCTTGAGCGCGGTGAACTCGTCCCGGTTTTCGACCGTCACGGCGAATCCCTGAGTCTTCATGTAATCGACCCATTTCTGGCAGCATCCGCAGGTGGGGGACTTCACCACCCGCATCGGGATCGGAGCTGGAGAGCGGGCGGCTGTCACCGTGACGGCGGTTCCTCCGACGAGGGCGGCGGTGATCAGCGTTGAGATGACCCGGTTGCGCATGGCAGGCCTCAGGCAGTTTACAGAGAACAGAGAGGACAAGATAGCAAAAGGGGGAACGCTCCCGGACCGGGAACGTTCCCACTACCGACGGTAGGACCGATCAGTCGCGAACAACGATCAGGTACTTCCCGCTGTCCCAGAATGCCGGCGAGTTGATCCGGAGGTTGCCCTTGATCTTCCCGTTCGGCAGCACAGTGGAACCGAGGAGCTGGGGACTCTGCCGCGTCACGATCCGGTACTCCCGATTGGGCTCGGGCACGGTGAGCACGGTGTCGACCCGACGGTCAAGGCGCTGGAAGAGTTCCGGCCTGAGGTCGCGCGCCGGCTGGAGCGATTTGCCCCCGAATACCAGAAACTTGCTCCCCTCGCTCACCACGATTCCGCGCTTGACCAACTCGTCCTTCGTGCCCACGGCGTAGTAGACGGTGTTGGCCTCATCGACGACATGAGAGAGCGTGTCACCCACCGCGGCCTTGGCGAGGGTGAGAGAATCGGTGGCGCGAGCCAGCGTATCGATCCGCGACGACAGCGTCTGGATCTGTACGCGCTGCTCGGTGATCAGCGACTCCTGCTGCTGTGCGGTGCTGCGAAGATCCTCGATCGTCCGCTGGAAACTCTCGAGCTGTGCGGCAAGCTTCCTCCGCTCAGCGGTCACGGTGCCAATGCGCTTGCGTTGGTCCTCGACCTGCTTCTCGGCGGCATCGAGCCGGGCGATCACTTCGCGGATCTTCCCAAGCATCGCAGCGCGCTCCTCAGCCTTGCCGGCGAGCGGTCGATCGCCCGACGACACGGGACTGACTCCCAGGCCGTTCACGCGGGCGAGATCAGCGTTGATCTCGGTGACAAGCTGGGTCGCGGCGAGGACATCGGTAACCAGCGAATCCTTCTGCTCGGAAACCCGGCTCTGCTCGGCGACCATGTCATCGTACTTCTTCTGGCTGACGCATCCACCGATCGTTGCGATCGCGACGAACGTCAAGATTGCTTTGCGCATGCCTTTTTCCTGATAAGGTTGATGACGGCTGGGACGTCCTTGCATCGGTACGATGCACAGACCGGCGCTGGCATGCCAGCCCAGTGGTGTACAGATTTCATACAGCCATCCACCGAGGTCCGTCGATGCACCGATGTTTCCTGCTTTTGCTGGCGCTCACAGCTTGCGCCCCAGGGCTCGCCACCCCCTCGCGAAGCATCGATTCACCCCGCACCGTCATGTTCCTGCACTTCAACGATGTCTACGAAATAACGCCCGTCGGCGGCGGCCGGAGTGGTGGGTTGGCCCGACTCGCGACGGTCCGACGGGAGATTCTGGCGTCATCACCAGCACTGCTCACTACTCTTGGCGGTGACTATCTCTCGCCATCAGCGATGGGGCTCGCCGTTGTGGATGGCCAACGCCTGGCAGGACGCCAGATGGTGGCAACACTCAACGCCGTCGGCGTCGACTGGGCAGTATTGGGCAATCACGAATTCGACCTGCGCGAGTCCGAGTTCCGCCAGCGGCTCGACGAATCCCGGTTCAGAATCGTCACCAGCAATGTTACTGATTCCTCAGGCGCGCTCTTTCCTGGTACCACCCGCCACGAGATCGTGCGGATCTTGACCCGCGGTGGCGCGCTGCGCATCGGAATGATCGGTCTCACCATCAACAGCAATCAGCCGGCATGGGTGCGCTTCGAGAACCCGATCGATGCTGCACGACGCGAGATTGCCGCGCTCGGCGACAGTGTCGACGCCATTGTTGCCCTGACCCATCTGTCACTCGCACAGGACCAGCTCCTCGCCGAGGTGCTCCCCGCGATCACCGTCATTCTTGGTGGTCATGAGCATGAGAATTACGAGGTAAGGCGGGGCGCACGGTTCACGCCGATCATCAAGGCCGACGCCAACGTCCGCACCGTGGCGGTCATCACGCTCACATGGCGCGGTGGTGACGCTCGACCGCACGTGGAATCGACGCTGCGCGTGCTCGACAGCACGACGACCGAATCACCCGACGTGGCGCGTGACGTCGCGGCATGGGTGGCACGCAGCGACGCGGCATACCGCGCTGATGGATTGGATCCGGGGGCTGTGGTGGCGACGATCACCGAGCCGCTTGATGGTCGTGAGTCGGTGGTGCGAAGTCGGCCGGGGCCGCTCACCGCACTGGTTGCCGGGGCGCTGCGGCGCGAGGTACCCGGCGCCGAGGTGGGTGTGATGAATGGCGGATCGATCCGGATCGATGACGTGATTCCGGTCGGCGTGGTCACACAATACGACGTGATCCGCATCCTGCCCTTCGGCGGCCATGTCGTGGGCACGACGATGACCGGGGCGCTCTTGGAGCGGGTGCTCACCCAGGGCGAGGCCAATCGGGGGACTGGGGGCTTCCTCCATGCTTCGGGGGTGACACGCGAGGGGACACGGTGGATGGTGGGTGGTGTGCCAATCGATGCCGCCCGATCCTATCGGGTGGCGACCACTGACTTCCTCCTCACCGGACGCGAGACCGGGCTCGACTGGCTCAAGCCTGGAAACCCCGGCCTCGGTCCGGTGCAGCCGTTCCGCGATATCCGTGTCGCCGTCATCGCGATGCTCCGCGCGCGCTGAACCTGGGGCATTCAGGACCGCTGCCAGAGCTCCACGCGATTCCCCTCGGGATCGTCGAACCACGCATAATCGCCATCGACCGTCTCCTGGCGCTCACGCGGTGACACCCCCAACTCGCAGAGGCGCTCGAGGAGATCGTCGAGATCGTCGACGCACCAGGTAATCTCGATCAGGCGCCGTTCGTGTCCCACCGGATGCTTTGCCTGATGAATCGCGAACGACACGCGTCCGGGAAATTCGCACCACCATTCATGAGAGCCGGGCTCACGCTGGAAGTAGAGACCGAGATGCTTTTCGTACCATTGCGCCAGCACATCTGCATGATCAGCATAGAGCGAGATTCCACCGATGCTCGTGATGCGTCGTTCCAAGCAGACCTCCGAAGTTCGAAATCCGGTTCAACAGGAAGGGCCATCGCGTTCCGACATCGCAATCCTGGTCGACGCCGCGGTACGGGGGACGGCCAGAAAGATCGCCGGTGCGGTGAGTTGGGCCGTGGTGGTGCAATTGGCGCCCGGGCGCTGTAGCACGACGCCGATCACCAGCGTGTCATGCGAGACGAGGTGGTCCCCCAACTTCAACACATATCCGCCGCTGGTGCGCATGCCGGCCGCCACAACCATCGCCCGGTCACGGGTGAGGTCCAAGGCCGGCAGCGGCGGGACATCGGACATCCCCGAGTGGGCGACCTTCCAAGCCGATGCCAACGTGTACTGGTCGTCAATCACGATCGTCGCGGCCGCGTCCCACCCGGTTTGTTGGAACGACGCAATTTCTCGCACCCGCGTGGTGTCGATTTGCGCTGACGGATCCGTGGTGGAATCGGACGCCCGATCGTTCGGGCCCGACGCACACGCGGCGATCAGCACGCCAGCAAGGGCAGCCCGCATCATCGCCACCCTTCCCGCTGACGCAGCGCGGTGATATGAGCCACATGATGCCGGCCGTGCCAGGCATACATCGCGAGGGTGCGGCCGAGCGGTACCAACTCTTCATGCTCGGGGTGGTGGAAGCCGCGATCCCAGTCGCTGGTCGCCATCCCGTCCAGGAGCCGACACCACCGCACATGCACGCCCTCAAGCGCGTCGAGCGACGGCTCGACCGTTCCGGACCGTCCGTCCGGGAGCTCGGCCCAGCGCGCCTCCTGGTAGGGCTTGATCGTGGGGGCGTCCTCGGTCATGGCCAGCTTGAAGCGACAGTACGCATTCAGGTGACTGTCGAGCACATGATGGACCACCTGTCGCACGGTCCAGCCTCCGTCGCGGTACGGCGTATCGAGCTGGCGATCGTCCAGCCCGTCAACCGCCTTGCGAATTGCCGCAGGGAGCGCGGCGATTGCCGAGCGCCACTCACTCGTGGTCGTGTCGGTCCAGCTCGTCGGCGCTAGGAATCTCCCGGTGGGGTATCGGAGGTCATCGGTCATCGTACACTCCTGCTTCAGGTGAGGCGGTAGCGAACGCCTGCCCAAACGGCGTCGAACGCGACCATCGTTGTGGCCTTGATACCCTCGCCGTCCGCGGGCTCCCATCCCGCATCGCGCGTCAGTGTGGTCGCGCGACCGGAAGACTGCTTGGGATAGGCGATCCAGAAACTGGTCTTGGCGTCGACGGCCCGGAGCGCAACCGGAAGACGGCGTCCGAGGGTCGCCGCATCGCGGGCGAACAGCACGACGACATTGTAGCGTCCGCGCCCGATTTTGCGCTCGATGGTACACCCAAGGGGGAGCGGCGAGAAGATGTGCATCGCTTCCTCGTCGGCCTCGAGCACCAGGAGGCGCTGCCCCTCGCTGATACGCATTTTCTCGGTCGTTGACCGGGTCGACACCGTGTTGCTGCGCGTGGGGCAGTCGGATCGCAACATCGCCATGGTCTTCTCGATGCGGCGTGTCCGCGTCTCGGGCTTTTTGGCCTCGGTGATAGAGTCGATGTGCTCGCGGCGATGGGTGTACGCGAGCGCGTCGAAGACCGCCCGCGCACTTGCATCGGCATGGAGCACGCTGGCAAGATCCGGCGGCACGACAAGCGCAACCCGGGTGTCAGGGGCAGTGCGCGAGCGTTTCCGGGTCGACTTGCTGGATGGTGCCATGGAGCCCCGTTCAGGATGATCTCACGACCACCGGAGCGTACGACCGAACCGCCTGCGAGGCAAGCGTCAGCGGCGCAGTGTGTGGATGTGCACCTGCTGGACCCCATCTTCGTCGGTCCAGATTCCCACCACCCGGTCCCGGGTCACCTGATGCACAACGAGTCCGGCCGGCGAGGTCACCTCGCCAAGCCATCGTCCCTTCCGATCGAAGATCGTCCAGTGTTGCGGGCTGATGTCCCGGTGGATCGGTCCGACGTCCTCGCGCAGCCAAGTGGCGCCCGTCGCATCGACGAGGAGCTGATCGTATGGTGGCAGTTCGGTTGGAAAGCCCGCCTCCGCGATCGCACGCAGCATCGGGCCTGAAAACTCGGGTGGCAGCTGCGCCGCCTGTGCCCGGTACCGGACCATTTGCCTGGCACGGTCCATCGAGTCGACGAGGCGGCCTGGACGATTGATTCGCCAGATCAGCATCCTTCGACCCTGAGGCCGCACGACCATTACTTCGTCACGCTCGCCGGTGGCGATCAACACGTCATCACCGCTTGTTCCGATGAGCGTGCGTCGACCGAAGGGCCGCTCCATAGCCGAGACATGCTGGGTCGTCGACACCACGAGCTGCTCGTTGCCGGGCACAACGATCAACAACTGCCCGACAGCACCGGTGGCTGAGGCACGCCGAAGCGGGACCGGTTCCCGTCGCACGCCGGTGTGCTCGCGAAGCGTCGCCCCAATGCGTGCCGCGACGAGCAGCTCGCCGTTCTCCAAGCGCGCGGCCGGAGCAAAACCGTAGCGTGAGCCGGAATCGCCGGTGAGAGCGAAGGTGCGCACCGGCCTGCCGCCAGGGCTGAACATGGTGCCGCGATCGAGTTCGTGATCCCATATCAAGATTGAATCGGAAGGCGCACTGATCAGCGTGGTCTGCTGAAACTCCCCGGCTCCATTGCCGCGACTGCCGGCTCGACCCACCGGAAGGCCGGACCGGTCAAAGTAGAGGATCGCCTTCTCATCGTTGCTGACCAGGGCGAGTCGTCCGTCATCGAGCAGTCGCACCCCCACGATGTCGATCAGCAGCGCTGCCGCTGCATGGGTCGGGTCGCCGATCACCACAAGCGGGGTGGAATCGATGGACCACTTGGCGCTGTCGCCCCACACCGACACGGTCGACGTCACGACCGTGGAACCAGCAGAATCGACCGTGGTCCGGCCCCCGCGTCCTGCATCCTCGCCGCAGGCCAGGGCAGCGATAGCAATCAGCCCCAGGGCTGAGGCGCGGCGCCGTGACGTGATCACAGCGTAACCTGCACACCGGAGGTGAAGAGGCGATCGGTTGTCATGAATCCCATTTCTGGAAAACCGTCGTAACGAACGACGAAAGAGAGCTTGAGTCCGATTTGCCGGGTGATCGGTGCGAGGAGCGTACTCTCGCTGTTCACGCGCATATCCTCGCGCTCGCGAAAATTTGGCAGGATCTCTACGAGTTGGGTGAACGACGCCTTCGGCCCCACTCGATGGACATACGACGTGGCGGCGCGCCCGCCGAGGAAGTCGAGATCACGGCCCCTCGGACCGATCCCGCGTTGTGCGGTCAGCGATACACCCGCCTCCAACGCCAACTTGTTTCGCTTGTCTTCGGCGACGACGGCCGACACTCCCCCAACCGTGCTGACCCGTGAATCGAGTCCGGCAAAGATGTTCCGCTCGTAGTTGAGCGAGCCATAGGCGGTCACGGCCGAGGTCAGGCTGTAATCGGCGCGGATCGCGCCGCGCCAGAGCGACGTGACCGTCGCCCCACGATTCTTTCCATGCACCACCGCGAACTGCTGGTTGAATGCCCAGCTTCCGAGCTTGGCTGCGACCTTGTAGCCGATGTTCAGCGTCTGGACGGAGGAATTGCCCGACGTGGCCACGTAGCCCGCATCACCGGTGAAACGCACCGAGTTAGCGGATTTCGGGGTGATCGTGTCGGCAGGGGCGGTGAGAAGGAGCAGCGAGGCAAGCACCAACGACATCCGGTCTCCGCGTTCGAGCGAATGGCCGACGCCCGCCGACCCTGGAGGGAAATTAACCGTACGCGTCGGAGGGTCAGCGCGGCACGCCAAACTGGGCCGGGCGGGCGATCGATGCCCTCTCGCGCGCTGCTGCGGGGCCGAGGACGTAGACATCAACGCACCGTGCCCCGCCGAACAACGATCGCATGCAACTATATCCGTTGGTCCCGCCACGGAGCATCCCGGTGAAACGCTCATCGAAGGGAATACGGGTGGCGGTCACGTAGCCGGGTCCCTCAGTTGAGACACCGTTCGGTACTGGCCCCCAGATCACCAGCTCGCGATCGATGCTCACTGCGCTGAAGCCGGCGCCATTGCGAGCGATCGACACCAGCACGTTGTCGGACGTGATCGCGCGCGGACTCGGATCGTCAGCGGTCACGCCCGGCCGACCCAGTGCGTCGCGGGTCGAACGGCCCCAGCACGCCGCCTGCCCGGTCGTCCCGCGAAGGCCGCACGCCGTGCCACCAAGCGTGAGCGCCATGGTGAAGTAGCGGTCCGCCGTCGCGACGGCGCGCGGGATGGGTGATCCGACGAGTCCGCCCTTCGGTCCGATCAACGCGGTTGCATTGCTCCCCCAGCACCACGGCGCACCGGAGACGGTTATTCCGCACGCTGACTGCTCCGACACGTCGAGTTCGCGGAACGTATCGAGCATCGTCACCTTGACCGGCAACTCGACCACGCCCCCGATCGTCCCGTCCCCCATTTGCCCATGCGCGTTGTTGCCCCAACACCACGCCTCGCCGCCGCTGGTGAGACCGCAGAACACCGGCGGCGATTCGCCGTCCGCAGCGGCGGCAAGTGAAACAAGCTGCGGGCCGAACGAGGTGAGCAGAGACGCAAACGCCTGCGCGGGTACAAACCGGCCAGTTCGATAGAGATCAGCGATTGTGAAGCAAGTGATCCGCCCGGTCACCGATACCGCGCACCATTTATCGCGCGCAAACGCCAGTGCCACGGTACGATCGGTAGTGGCGACCACGCCGGACATCGGGATCGAATCGCGGGTGGGGGGGCGCCAACAGCGAATCGCGCCCAGCAGGGTGACGCCGCAGAGGGCGTCGGCGGTGCCACCCACACTACTCAACTCCGCACTGGAGGCATGGGCGGCAAACCGCGCCGCCGGCTGCGAGCCGACGCGCGCCGAAGCCCAGTGGGTTCCCTCACCGGCCGGCATCCGCCAAGCCGCCCGCGCGACCCCATTGGCGTTGGTGACCGGCGACCCAGGCGATACCACTCCGTTGGTGGGCTGCGTTTCCCAGGTGACCGCGACGCCCCGAACCGATTCGCCGTTCGCATCGACGACCCGTATCTCGAGAGAATCTGCCAGCAGATACCCCGGAGTGCCGGCCTGGTTGCCGCCGCGTTCCGCCGTCGGAGGCGTGACGACAGCCGGCGCGGAAGCGGGCTCGGCGGCACATCCGGCGAGGAGCGCGACAACAACAATCCGGCGCACGGTGTGCTCCAGTGTCAGGGAAACGTGGGTGGGGGAGGCACCGGAACGACCTTCCCCGGCGAACCCGGGTCACATCGTGTTGGACAGCCGGTCGACGAGACCTCGAAGCAGCGCCGCGTCGGGGGCGGCGCCCTGCGCGTAGCGTGGCGACCCGCCCCCGCGGCCGCCGACCGCATCGAGCGCTGACTTGAGTGCCGCCCCCGCATCAATCCCGGAATCCGGGCTCGCGCCTACCACGATCGTCGGTGGCGCCGAAGCCATGGCGATGAACACCACACCCGATCCGCTTCCCGCCACTCTGGCGATCCGCCGGGCCTGCTCGAGGTCGCGCTGGTCAATCCGGTGTACGATCCGCCTTACGCCGTCGGGGCCCGGCGGTGTCGCGGCACTGAGAAGCCCGAGCCGGGCCGCCGCAAGCGCATCCTCAGTGAGATCATGCTCGCGAGTCACCCGCGCGAGTTCGTCGATGCGATTGACCGCCACGGTGGCGGCATCGTCAATCGCGCAGGAAAGGGCGACGGCTACATCCTGAATCAATCCGTCTCGATGGTGGAGGCGATGCAGCGTTCGACGTCCCGCCACGAACGCCACCCGAACGCGACCTCGAATCCGCTCGACTCCGGCATGATACACCGCGCCGATCTCCGAGGTGCGCAACACGTGCGTCCCGCCGCACGCACTCCGGTCGATCCCCTCGATCGTGATCACCCGCAGCGCGCCGTCTCTTTCGCTCGCCCTGCGCAGGGCAATTGCCGACTCCGCCGCCTCGATACTGACAACAATCGCTCGCGCCTCGCCGACCACGACGTTCGCTCGATCCTCGAGTTGCGTGAGCTGCGCGGGCAGCGCTTCCGCCGTGTCGAATTCGATCGTCGAATGGTGTGCGCCGAAATGCACACTCACGGTGG
Organism: Gemmatimonadales bacterium; assembly: GCA_039915685.1. GTDB lineage: Bacteria > Gemmatimonadota > Gemmatimonadetes > Gemmatimonadales > GWC2-71-9 > Palsa-1233. The sequence continues at coordinate 18,841 of JBDSMU010000211.1, forward strand.
CCCACCCGAAGAGGTCCTCGGCAAGCGCCGAGAGCAGATGTTGGGCGGTATGCTGCTGCATGTGATCGATGCGGCGGTCGCGGTTGATCACTCCGCGCACCGGACCCCGCGCGAGTGGCGCGTCCAGAACATGAATCACGCGGTCGCCGTCGTCGATCACGTCGATCACGGCAATGTCGTTGAGCGTTCCGGTGTCGTGCGGCTGACCGCCAGAAGTGGGATAGAACGCCGTGCGATCAAGGACGACACGACACGGATCGGAGCCTTCCAGCGCCGTGGCCGTGAACTCCAGCAGGCCCGCATCGCGATAGTACAGTCGTTCGGTGGCCGTGCTCATTCGCAGGTGACTGCGTCGCCGACCGACATCGTGCCGGTATTGCGCGATACCAGGTTCTGCCCGAAAATTGCGCCGAGTGGTCGCTGCAGCCGGGTACGCGTGAGGGTGCGAAGCGGCTCCTGGTCGGGGTGGCGTTCTCCGCTGACCTGGTCTGTCGTCGTGACCACGCACCGCGAGCTCGGCTTGACGGCGTCAAGCACCACATGACCGATGGTAAGCGAGTGCCATGCATCTTCACTCCATGCCATCGCACCACTGAGGACCACGTTGGGCCGGAAACGAACCATCGGGATCGGGGCATCGAGTTGGCTGTTGAGGTCGTCGAGCGATTCCCGCAGCACCCCAAGCACCGGATACCCATCGGTGAACGCGGTCTCGGCGTCCAGCCGGGGCGAGTACGCTGGATCGACCAACCGATGCGACTGGGCATCGAACGCCACGAGTCGGCAGGGACGGCCGAGGACGCCGGTAAACCATGCGGCCGCGACGTTGCCTTGATCGGCCGCCGACACGCGATCACCAAATATCGTGACCACGCGTCGATCGGCCCTCGCCGGTTCCTCATGCTCGAACGTCGAACCCAGGCTGCGCACCACGAGGCCATCGTCTTCCAGTGCGGGAACGAGGGTCGCCAGCCGCGGCTCCTCGCGTTGGGTGAGGAAGCGATCGTTCTCGTCGACGAGGAGCATGCGACGATCTCCCACCACACCAAGTGCATCAAGGGTGGCAACGGCCAGGGCATGACCGCGACATCCCTTGATCGGATAGCGGTGCAGCGAGACGACGTGCATCACTCCGGGCCAAGCCCCTGCATCACGCCGAGGATGTTGCCCTCGGGATCTTTCACGTAGCAGAGCCAGCCCATCCCGGGTATCTCCATCTTCTCGACGGCCAGCGACCCGCCATGGGCCAACGCCGCCGCCACCGCCGTGTCGCACGAGGCGACATCGACAGTGATCACGAAGGCGTTGACCGCCTGACCGTCCACCGGCTGAGGACCCTGGCGGGGCAGCAGCCCGCCATTGATCCCCATTCCCGAGCCGGTGTCGACGAGCCAGTAGGGCCACGGTCCGTCCCACTTGGTGAATGTCCAGCCGAACATCCCTTCGTAGAACGCGATCGCGCGGTCGGGATCGTTGGCGTGAATCTCGAAATGGACGGGACGTGGCATGGTGCGCTCCAGTTGAGGACCTGTAAATGTGTGACCTGCAGTCAATCGCTGGGGCGCAGCGCACCAGTGATGGGGCGGTCGGACCGTCAGTTGCGTCCCCGGAGCGATTCCCAGAGGGTGTCCAGGGGCACCTTCAATCCATGCCCAATCCAGATCGGAACCGATTGCTCCTCGCCGACTCGCCATCGATTCGTCATCGTTCGTGCCAGTGTGACGCTAGTCAGGAACATGCGCAGTTCATCCTCTTTCCCGCCCGCCATAACCATCGCGTCGCCGCGCCGATCGCCCGGGCCCCAGAACCAGTACGAGCCGCAGGCGCAGATTGCTGGCGGAAGTCCAAACCGCGGTCCATACCAGTCGATCGCGCCAGCCCGCCCGTAATTGCCTCCCGCGAGTACCGCCGTGGCACGTTCCGACTCCGGCAACCCGTTCCAGACCTCGGCGACCCCGCGCACGAACTCCTCCCATCCCAACATGTCCGCGAAGTCCTGCGGCAGTTCTGCAACCTCCCCGAGGTTGGTCGTCACTGCCGCCGAGATACCAAGGCGCGCTGCGTACGCTGCCATTTGTTCCTTCGGCAGGATGGGCAGTCCCATCGGGACACCTATCGCGACGCCGAGGAAAACCGTGAGGACAGTGCACACGGGAACGATGGCACGAAACCGGGCGCGAGTGACGTCGCAGAGCCAGACAGCACCGGCCGCGGCGAGTGCCGGCCAGATCGGACCCAGGTAATATGCCTTGCCGTGCAGGATGAGGAGCAGTGCGGTGATCGCCGCTGTCGTGATCCCGACAATACTGGCCCAGCGCAAGTCGCGGTACAGGAACAGTGCGCCGAGCCCAACCACACCCAGCCAGGCGATCGGGCCGTAGAGCAACTGTTCCGTGAGGAACGCGGCTGGCGTCACCACGGCCAGTTGGGAGGCCTGCAGATCCTGCATCTGTATTCTCACTGGCCAGTCGAGTGCCACCTGGCCGACGATCGACGGCGACCCAATCACCAGCGCGATCAGTGCCGCGATCCACGGCCACGGCGTCAGCAGTGCTACTCGACGAGGCGAGACAATGATCCCGACGGCGGCGCCGACCGCAAAGAATGCGATCGAGAATTTCGCGAGGAGGCCGAACCCGCCCGCGAACCCCAGCATGACCCACCATCGGGGATGGTTGTCGCGTGCGACCATCACGAGAGCGAGAAAACCGACCGTCCACGCGACCTGATCGAGGATGACAGGCTGGAAGAGTGATCCGGTGCGCATCACGAGCGGCGTGAAGATCACGGTGAGCGCGGCCAGCCACTGCGCCCGGTGCTTGCCACCGAGTTCGGCAGCGATGCGGGCGGTGAGCAGTACCAGTGCGCCGTGTGACACGGCCGGCACCATCCGGAGCCCCCAAATGGTGTCGCCGAACAGCGCGCGTTGACCTTCTGACAAGATCGCGATCAGCGGCGGGAAGTCCATCCGGAGCACCGACAGGTGTCGACCCATCGCGGCGTAGAGGAACTCGTCGCGATGGATGCCATACGGCGTGATCATATTGACGATCACGTGGAGGGCGGCAACGCTTGCCGCAACGAACCAGAGACGGCGATCCATAACGTTGGCAGTCAGGGTGGGATTCGGCGTGGTCATGCGGATGAATCCTCGGGGATCGCTACTCGCCCGGTCAAGCCCGGTGCCCCATCTTGCTGGTACACCCATCCACGGACCGATCATGCGCTTCCTGATCTCGATAGCCATCGCATTTTCCGCCCTGTCCCGCGTCGCCGCACAGGGTGTCCAGCACAACGTGATGCCCGTTCCGCGGGCGATCAGTGTGGCAACGGGTGGCTTGCGCCTTGACTCCGCCTTCACAGTCGCAATCCATGGCCACCGCGACGCGCTGCTGGAGCGCGCGGTGATCCGGGCAATCTCACGCCTTGAGGCGCGAATCGCGCAACCGATGTCGCACCTGATCGGAGGCGACAACGCTACCCTGATTCTGGCCGTGAAATCCGCCGGACACGCGGTGCCCGACATCGACGAGGATGAGTCGTACCGCCTGTCGGTGACACCAACCCGCGCAACGATCGAAGCAACGACCGTGGTGGGAGCGATGCGCGGGCTCGAGACCCTGCTCCAGCTACACACCACTGATAAGGACGGCAGTTACGTGCAGGCCGCGGCCATCGCCGATACCCCCCGCTTCCGGTGGCGCGGGGTGCTGATCGACGCGTCCCGACACTTCATGCCAGTCGACGTGATCCAGCGCACCCTCGACGGGATGAGCGTGGTCAAGCTCAATGTTTTGCACTGGCACCTCTCTGAGGACCAGGGCTTCCGCGTCGAAAGCACCGTGTTCCCGAAGCTTCACGAGCTGGGCTCCGACGGCTCGTACTACACTCAGCAGCAGATCCGCGATGTGGTGGCGTACGCCGCCGATCGCGGGATACGCGTGGTTCCTGAGTTCGACATGCCCGGCCATACTACCGCGTGGTTCGTGGGCCACCCCGAACTCGCGAGCGCATCAGGGCCATACAGCATCGAGCGCCGCTGGGGCGTCTTCCGCCCCACGATGGATCCGACCCGAGAGACGACATACGCCTTCCTCGAGCGATTTGTCACCGAGATGGTGACGCTCTTTCCCGATCGCTCGTGGCACATCGGCGGTGATGAGGTCGATCCGATGCAGTGGAAGACCAGCACCACCATCCAGCAGTGGATGATCCAGAACAACGTGGCGGACCTGCACGCACTGCAGACCCACTTCAACCGTCGCCTCTTCGAGATTCTCGAGCGCCACGGCAAGCAACCGGTCGGGTGGGATGAGATCCTGCAAGCAGACCTGCCGGCCGGCGCCGTGATCCAGTCGTGGCGCGGGATGAACGGGCTCACCGAGGCCGTGAAGCAGGGTCGTCAGGCGATACTCTCGGCTCCGTGGTACCTCGACCACATGAAGACATCACGCGAGATGTATCTCGCCGACGTGCTCCCTGCGGGGCTTTCCGCGACCCAGCAAGCGCTGGTTCTGGGTGGCGAGGCCTGCATGTGGGCCGAGTATGTGACCGCTGAAACGGTGGAGTCGCGACTGTGGCCGCGCCTTGCGGCAGTCGCAGAGCGGTTCTGGTCACCGGTCGCGGTGCGGGACGTGCCCGACATGTACCGCCGGCTGGAGGTAGTATCGCGACGGATTGAGGAAGTCGGCCCGCGACACGAATCACACACCGCCACAATGGTGCGTCGCATCGCGGGTGGGCGGGACGCCGAGCGACTCCAAGGGTTCCTTGCCTACGCCCGCCCTCGTGGGTTCGGCGGCCGCGGAACCACGCAGCTCTCCCCGCTCGCCCGGCTCGCGGATGCGGCGTGGCCCGATCCGTGGACCGATTGGCGCATGCAGGCCCGCGCTGAACGTGCGGTAGCGGGCGACAGCACCGCAGCACGACTGTTACGCGAGGATTTCACTCGGATGGCCGGATTCCGGCGGATGCTGCTCGAGATCGAGCCGCGGGTGCCGCTGGCCCGCGACGGCGTCCTGCTGGCGACGGCCGAAGAGCGCCTTGCCGGCATCGGCCTCGAGGCGTTGGAGTACCGGAGTCGGGGCACCAGCCCTCCGACACCGTGGCGGGTACGAGCCGATGCAGCGGTTTCCGGCGCCGACGGGAAGACTTTTGGTCTCCTCCGACCAGTCGGCGTGGAGGCGGTGAAGACCCTGCTGGCACGGTGACACTTTCCTGCATCGCCTCGGAGCGGTAACGTTGGGGGTCACCACCCCGACAATTCACCGAGGCAATCCAGCATGGCTCGACGCGCGTTCACCCGCGTCGCCGCGACGAGCGCCGCCGCCTTCATCATGGCGGCGTGCGCCTCGAATTCCAGGCGCGCCGACACCCCGACAACCCAGATGAACAACGCACTCACGCAGGACGAACGCCGCAACGGCTGGCAACTGCTCTTCGATGGCAGCTCGACCGCAGGGTGGCACACCTACCGCATGAACTCCGCCACGGGCTGGCAAGTCGTGGACGGCGAACTCACCACGACCGGCCCCGGCGCTGGGGATCTCGTGAGCGACCGGCAGTTCGATTCGTTCGAGCTCACCCTCGAATGGAAGGTGCCGCCAAATGGCAACAGCGGCGTGTTCTACTGGGCGCACGAGGCGACCGAGAAGATCTACGAGAACGCACCCGAGATGCAGATCCTCGACAACGTCGGGCACCGTGATGGACTCTCGCCGCTGACCGCCGCAGGTGCGCTGTACGGACTCTCGCCAGCCCCGATCACGGCGGTCCGACCGGGCGGTGAATGGAACACCGCGCGGATCATCGTGAAGGGTTCGAAGGTGGAGCACTTCCTGAACGACGTCCCCACCGGCAAGGGCGATTTCGATTCCGACGAACTCAAGGCACTGATCGCGGCCAGCAAGTTCAACCAGTGGCCTACCTACGGGAAATCACGACGCGGGCACCTCGGCCTGCAGGGCGACCACGGCAGCGTCTGGTTCCGCAACATATACATCCGCCCGCTCAAGTGAGTACGCGGCTGCGGCTCCAGATCATGATGTTCCTGCAGTACGCCATCTGGGGGAGCTGGGCCGTCACCCTGGGCACCTACCTCGGACAGACCCTCCAGTTCGAGGGCACCCAGATCGGGTTGATCTACAGCACCACCGCGATTGCGGCGATCATCTCGCCGTTCTTCGTCGGCATGGTCGCCGACCGGATCTTCGCCACCGAAAAGATTCTCGCGTTGCTTCATCTCGTGGGCGCCGCGCTGCTGGTCTACGTGTCGACCCTCACCTCGTTCGACACGATGTTCATCGGCATGCTTGCCTACTCGCTGTGCTACATGCCTACCTTGGCGCTCACCAACAGCATCTCGATGAGCCACCTCAAGGATCCGGCTGGCGAGTTCGGCGGGGTGCGCGTTCTCGGCACGATCGGCTGGATCGCCGTTGGCCTGCTCCTCGGCAAGCTCGCGGTTGATGCCACCGCAATACCGCTCATGATCGCCGCCGGCGTGTCGGCCGCCCTCGGCCTCTTCGCATTCGTGTTGCCGCACACGCCGCCGCCGAGTCGTGGCCAAACCCTCACCGCCCGCGACGTCCTCGGCCTTGATGCGTTGGCTCTGCTCAAGGATCGCTCGTTCGCGATCTTCGTGATCGGGTCGTTCATGCTCTGCATACCGCTCCAGTTCTACTATGCCTTCGCCAACCCATTCCTGAACGAAATCGGTGTGGCGAGCGCTGCCGGCAAGATGACAATCGGGCAGATGAGCGAAGTGTTCTTCATGCTGTTCATCGGCGTTTTGCTCCGTAAGCACGGGATCAAGACGATCCTGCTCGTCGCGATGCTGGCCTGGGCCGCACGCTACTTCCTGTTCAGCATGGGCAATGCCGATTCGCGGATGTGGATGCTCTACGGAGGGCTGCTGCTGCACGGCGTCTGCTACGACTTCTTCTTCGTGAGCGGCCAGATCTACGTGGACCAGCAAGCCGGCCCGAAGATTCGTGCCGCCGCCCAGGGATTCATCGCGCTGGTGACGCTAGGACTCGGGAACTTCGTCGGCGCGTGGCTCTCCGGACGAATCGTCGATGCGTACAAGATCACCGATACCACCCACGACTGGAACGCCATCTGGCGGGTGCCGGCAATCGGTGCACTCGTGATCTTCGTCCTCTTTGCCGTGGCTTTCCGGCCGGCTCGCCGACCAGCCACCGCCCAAGCGTGACGCTGCACTTTCTTCGCCACACCAACCCCGGGGCCTGACTCATGGCTGACCGCCGCACCTTCGTGAAATCCGCCGCTGCCGTTGGCGCGGCATTCCACATCGTCCCGCGCCACGTGCTCGGCCGCGGATACACCGCGCCGAGCGATATGCTCCGGATGGGCTCCATCGGTATCGGTGGCAAGGGCGACTCCGACATCACCGGAATGGTCAAGGCGGGCGTATCCGTCGCGGCGCTCTGCGACGTCGATTGGCGCCAAGGCCGAAAGTCGTTCGGGCGCTACCCCGACGCGAAACGATTCAAGGACTATCGCGAGATGCTCGACAAAATGGGCAGTGAGCTCGATGTGATCACCATCTCCACCCCCGACCACGTCCACGCCGCTGCCACGATGGCGGCACTCAAGTTGAACAAGCCCGTCTTCACCCAGAAGCCACTCACCCGAACCCTGGGCGAGGTGCGCACGTTGATGGCCGAAGTGACGAAGCGGGGCGTCGCGACACAGATGGGGAATCAGGGCCACGCCGGCGCAGGCACGAGGCTGATCCGCGAGTACTACGATGCCGGCGCGATCGGCGAGATCCGTGAGGTGCACTACTGGACCAACCGCCCGATCTGGCCGCAGGGAATCGACCGCCCAACCGATGCCCACAACCCGCATCCATCGTTTGATTGGAATCTCTGGCAGGGCCCCGCGCCGGAGCGTCCGTATAACCCGGCATACGCCCCCTTCCGCTGGCGCGGCTGGTGGGACTACGGCACCGGCGCACTCGGTGATATCGCGTGCCACGCCATGGACGCAGCGTTCTGGGCATTCGACCTCAGGTTCCCCACGCGGATCACCCCCGAGAGCACCACGCTGTTCGAGGAGACCGCGCCGAAGTCGTCGCGCGTGGAGTACCAGTTCCCGGCGCGCGGAAAGCGGCCGGCGGTCAAGGTCGTGTGGCGCGATGGATCGCTGTGGCCGCAGAAGCCGTCAGAACTCGGCGAGTACGACGAATGGCCAGTGGGCGAGGTCGGTGGACAGATGTGGGTGGGCACCGAGGGCTCCATGATCGCCGATGCGTACGGCGATGGACTGCGGGTGCTCGACGCGAAGAAGGACGCGCAGTTCAAGAAGTCACCGCCGAAGGTGACCTACCAGCGCTCACCCGGTGTCTACGACGAACTCGTCAATGCCATCACCGGCAAGGGTCCGCGCCCCAACTCTTCGTTCGTGGAACATTCCGGTCCTCTCACCGAGATGGTGCTTTACGGCTGTCTCGCGGTGCGGTCGGGGAAGATTATCGAGGTCACTCCGGAAGGCATCATCAAGACAGACCTTCCCAAGGAATGGATCAATCCTGAGTACCGAAAGGGCTGGACGCTGTGACGGGCCAATGATCGTCGAGGCATGCGTCGATTCGCTGGCGACTGCGGTAGCGGCCGAGGTATGCGGCGCCCACAGGGTTGAGGTGTGCGCCAACCTCGACAAGGACGGGACGACGCCGAGTCACGGGTTGGTATCGATGGCCCTGGAAAGGGTCGCGATACCTGTGTTTGTAATGGTGCGGCCCAGTGAGGGACCATTCACTTATTCGGCGGATGAGATCGAACTCATGCGACGGGATGTGAAGCATTTCCGCTGGCTGGGAGCGCAAGGAATTGTGACTGGTGCGATTACCGCCGACGGTCAAGTCGATTCGGTGGCGATGGCGATCCTCATTGATGCGGCCAAGGACATACCGGTGACGTTCCACCGCGCATTTGACGAGGTCGCAGACCCGCTTGCGGCGATCGAGGAGCTCAAGGGACTCGGTGTTGCCAGGATCCTTACTTCCGGCCAGCACCTGACTGCTTGGAAGGGGCGGAAGGTCCTGAAGAAGCTGCGAGAGGCAGCGGGCCATGGGATCAGCATCGTGGCAGCGGGCGGGATCAAGGGCGCCCATGTCGCCAAGCTGGTCGCGGCTTCGGGCGTCGAGGAAATCCACCTGCGGGCCACCGGGCCCGAGCGGCTGCCCAAGGTGCTGGCGGCGCTCGACGGCCACTAGTTCCTTCGGTCTCCGGTCTCCGGTCTCCGGTCTCCGTCGCGCGGCTTGGTCAACGGGCCTCGCCGCAGTCGAGGTTCGCGACTTCACGGGGTAAGGGCAAGCGGGTTCGCGGCGTGCGGCGGCGGCGGGAGGACTTCTCTTCCGCGCGGGCCCCAGCCCCATGAGGCATTCGCTTCCCGAGGGAAGCGAGCCCCTGACACCTCCGGGAACCAAACAACGGAGTATTGGGTTGTGCTTCCATGGCGACAGTTTCCGTCATATAGGTCAACCCTGCGCGAGTTCGATCCCGGGGCTTGGGATTCGGACGCACAGCTTGCAGATCGTCAGCGCCACTCAGGAGGTCGATCATGGCAGGTCGCCGGTCCAGTCCCCGCAGCAGCACCCGTCCCAAGAATTCCACTCCCCGCGTCACCCCGCGCCGCCGCCCCGAAAAGGCTGCGCCGAACAAGGATTGGGAGCGACGCCTTGTGGCCCTGGGCGATCCGTCCAACCCGTGGCACCCGATGCGAGACGAATAGCACAGCACCAACGCGGCGACCTCAGGGTCGCCGCTTTGCCGTTCCTGTCTTTTTGTCGTCAGCCCACGTTTCCAGTCCGGTCACCCGACCGTCGGTTCGGGTGAACTGGACGTAGGTATCAGCTCTGGTTCTCGCGACCTCGCCCCGTAGCATCAGTCCCTGAACAAAGCGATCATTTCCAAGTGGTAGCAACTGATACTCAGTTGGGTTGTCACTGTCGCCAGTGCGTTGGATGGCAACCAAGGCGTTGCCTCGCATTTCGACGGTGAACCGCTGTCCGTTAAGCTGGTATTCGCCGAGGTACGGTGCGGCGTCGGCCGCCGAGATCGAGAGCGGGAAGGTTGGGATGATGCCGACGGGGATGCTGACTCCCCGGAGGCCCCATCGCATCTCCAGGGTGACACCGGTAATACTCACCGCGGGAAAGCTCCACGTGAGTGCCTCGGTGTGGGGGACGGCTTGCGGGGTTATCGATGCGCGGAATTGCCGGGAGTTGGAGTCGGGGTGCTGGGTGTGGAAGAGGTTGGCGCGCGGCTCCAGCACCAGCGTCCACGGACTATTCTCCCGGAGCACCAGCCACACGGAATAGCGGCCGGCCGGGATGGCATTGCCGAGAATATGGACTGGGCGATTGAACTCGATCGTGGTGGCATCGTCGGCGCCCGGGGTCCACGCTCGGCCCCACGGTTCCATCGTACCGTAAATCAGCGAATCACGCCCGCGCGATCGGGGCCGCGAGTAATTGACCGTGATCGTGGTGCCATCGATGGTCTGCGAGACGCTCGCCTTCTCACTGGGGATGAGTTGGGATAAAACCGGCGTGGGAGCGAGGAATGTCAGCATGATGGATGCGATTGCGGGCCAGGAACGATTCATCGTCGGTTTCCGGTTGGGGATTTCAAGGCGGCAGTTGTTCCATCTCGCGGGGTCGACCCGCAGCGCCATCCGACGAGGGAGTGCGTGATTCGATCAGCGCCCGGAGTGCGCGCACGTCCTCGTGCAAGCCTTGGGTGTCGGCCTCCAGCTCCCGCTCGATTGGCCGCACAAACCAAGAGGCCACCAGGCCGGCGACTACACCGTACAGCATCACGCCACCGATCATCATCACTGATGCCACGACCTTCCCACCGGTCGTGACTGGGTACAGGTCACCATAGCCCACGGTGGTCATGGTGGTGATGGCCCAGTAGAGAGCGTTGCCTGCTGAATCGATGGGCCCCCCGTGATGGAGCTCGAACTGCAGGATTGCGACCGTGCCGGAGAACAGGACCAGGAAGGCGATCAACACGGCAGCTAGTCCACCGCTGGACGCGCGGCGCTCGATCAGGAATACCGCTACCATCTTTGATGCTCGTGCCGCACGCAGAACCTGCAGGATCCGCACGATCCTGACGGCGCGTCCGAATCGAAGCCCCACCACCAACGGGATACTGGAGATGAGGTCGATCCAGCCCCAGCTGAAGAAGTAGAGCGATCGATTGGGTGCGGTGGCGAGCGAGTACACGAAGTCGGTGAAGAAGAAGATGCACACCACGAGGTCGGCCCAGTGCAGCACCTTGATCGTCTCCGGAGGGAGCCGGACAAAGGTGAGCGCGGCGACAATCCCCAAGGCCACAGTGCTGAGGATGAGGATGAAAACTTGGTACGAGGTCGACCGCGGCGGTACCAACGTGAAGACCTCGTCGGTGTCGACGACTTTGGCTTGGGGAGTGGGGTCAGTCATATGGCCGCGGCGCTGCTACTCCGCCGCTTCGACGAAGACAGCGGTTCCATAGCAAAGCACTTCAGTGACTCCCGGCATGATCTCACCCGCGTCGTATCGGATCCCCACGACAGCGTTGGCCCCCGCTCCGTGTGCCTGATGCAGCATCGTGTCGAACGCCTGCTGCCGAGCCCCCTCCGCCAGCGACGTGAACGCGCTGATGTTGCCCCCGAAGATCGTCTGCAGTTTGCCACCCAGGGTGCCCACGATCGAGCGGCTCCGCACCACCACTCCACGCACGACCCCGAGATTCTCGACGATCCGGTA
>JBDSMU010000017.1:0-58544 GCA_039915685.1 Gemmatimonadales bacterium
GATGTCGAGGGCCCAATCCCACTCGACGCGGCGGTAGAGCGCGTTGGCAAGCGCGCGGATTTCCGCTTCGCGATCGTCGTCGCCTTCGAAGTATTGCGCGGCGAGCAGCGCGCCCGCGATGAAGAACGTCGTGTCGATCGTCGAGAGTTCGCTCTTCCACGCCCGGCGGCCCGAGTCCATGTGGAGGAAGTGGTAGTAGAACCCGCGATACCCGGTCGCGCCCGGGGCCTCGCTCTGTTCGCTCTCTCGAAAAAATCGAAGCGTCGTGAGCACACGTTCGACCGCCGCGGCGCGACCGATGTATCCGCGTTCCACGGCCACGGCGAAACAGGCCAGCCCGAGGCCCACGGCCGTGATGCTCGCGTGGGAGTCCTTCCGCGTGTTGTCCTTGACGAGGCCGTTGGAGGGGTTCGCCTCGTGAAGGAAGTAATCGAACGTCTTGCGCTGCAGCGCGACGAGGGCGTCGTCGTGGGGAGGCACTCCCTGAGACGGTTCTGTGTTCATCACTCAGGGGGCGACATGTAGATGGGCCTCGGGAAAGGGAGCCGGCGTTCGAGGCCTGGGTTCCAGAACCTAGTTCCATCAGCGCTCCCAAGAGCTGGACGACGTTCTAAGGCCAAGCAGGTGGCCGCTGATCCTTGCTGCCATTGACGTTGGCCGGACCTCTCTAAAAGGTCACATTGAACCGACCGTTCTTCACGGCGAGCTGCCCTGTGGCCTTGCTCCAAGCGGCCGGTTCGGCGGTGAAGGAGAAGGTCCCCCTCGCACCGATGGGGCTGATCTCGACCACTGTCACCGTGCCGACCGTGGTGTACCACGTCCCATCTGTGGAGAAAAGTGAAACGTCGGCCCATGATCCAGGGCGCGGATAAAAGATGGCGGGAGGGCGCCGCCTCAGTTGGTACACCCCAGGACCATTCACGTCCACAACGCGAAGCGTGTCACGACCGCGTCGAGCTGCCGTCAAGCGGTCCTGGGATCCCCCTACTAGGGTAGGCGGGTTCGCAGGGTGGCCCGGCCACCCGTAGCCAGGAAGAACCCCGACGCGATGACACTCCAGCGCCCCGCCACCGCCGGCAGCGGGACGGTAGTCTCGGCCCGTGCACTCGCATGGTCGAAGAACGCCATCTCCGACGGCGTCAGCAGCCGGCCGTACGACAGCACCACCACGGCCGTGGTGAATTGTCGCGGGGCGGTCGCGCTCGACGGCAGGCGGGGACCCTGCCTGGTGATGTAGTCAGCGATCGTGTACGTGGTGGCGGGTGAGATCATGCCGTCTGTGAACGCATTCGGGTTCGCCGTGACCGGCAGCACGTACATCGGCGGCACCGAGTCCGGCGGGAGCAGGCCCATCAGGTATAGATCGAGTGGGATGAATCGGTCTGAAGCCGTGATCGCGTTGATGCGCACGGTCCCGTCCCCGAGTGACGTGAGCGACCACGGAAAGTTGCCGCCCTGATTGGAGCCCGGGATGTTGAATCCCATGGCGCCGCCAGCCATCGTCGACGGCCGCCAATGGGGCGCCCCCACTCCAAAGACGGCGTCAGTGGCGTAGTTGATCCAGGCATGCCCGATTTCGTGAATCATCCCCTGTTCCGCACCGTCGAAAAACCCGTCGATCGGGAAGGCGATCACCCCACGCAGCCGACCCGTGCCGCCCCACGGGGCACTGGTGTTGAACGTGGCGGCACCGATGCCGGTGACGTCGTTGCGCACGCCGATGTAGCCCCGATTGCTGTTCGTGGTCACGGTCGCGACGACGGCCACGAAGTCGAACTGGTCGCCGCCCAGCAGCTGCAGAGCCTGTGCGACGATCGGCGCATCGGGATAGATCGTCACGGCGTCGAGCCGGATGTTGAGAACATGCGGGCTGCGTTGGGCATCCGCTGCGAGCGCCGTCACGACGACATTCGGCATGGTGCCATCGCGCACGTTCATGCTGAGGTTGGTCAGCTTGATCTGGGCGCCTGCGGCGCTCCGATAGTCGAGTTGTCCGATGGGGTCGTGCAAGGTGCCGTTGACATACCCCAACGTGGCTGCCGCCGCCTCGAGCTCGAACGTGAGCACGCCGCCGCCGATCGGGGTGAGGGGCACCGGCGCTCCCGCGAACGGCAGGTAGGTCACCGACGTTGCCGTGGCTGGGGGCACGAGCAGAAATCGCGTGCGAGTCTGCTGCGCCGCATCCACAACCCGCGGAATGGCGACGTAGTAGTCCTTCGTCGTGAGATCGGGGATGAAGAAGAGCTTGGCCGACCGCTGCTTGGTTGGATCGCTCGCCGACGCCGCTGTCACCACGACGGAATCGCCAGTCGGGATCGTCGCTGGCGCCGTGTAGAGTCCATTGGCAGAGATGAAGCCTGCCTCCACTGTTCCGCCAGCCACGTTGTTGATCGACCAGGTGACCGCTTGTGCCATGCCAGCGCCGTCCTGGGCCGTGAAGGCAACCGTCGCATTCGGCGCCGTCGCGCCGATCGCCGGGGAAACTATCGGCGCAGCAGTCGGAGGCAGAGTGCCGGTTGCACTGAACATCACGGCGGCGAGGCCTGGGGAGGATGCCGCGAGGGTGTTCGCCCCCGCCGTCGAACCCAAGATCCAGCCGCCGCTGGTGGCGACCCCAGATACATTGGTCACCTGCGTCGGGCCCGAGACGCTGCCTCCGCCCGACATAACCGCAAAGACCACCGACACGCCTGCCACGGGGTTGCCGTTAGCATCAACGACCCGGGCCGAAGGCGCCGCCCCGACGGCGGTTCCAACACTCGCCGATTGACTGTCACCCGCCACCCGGGTCAGCGCACTCGGCGAGCCCGACATCCCAGCAGCGGTGAACGTCACAGAGGGGAGGCCAATGACCGTTGCGGTCATCGTGTTGGGGCCGGCGACGGTGCCGAGTGTCCAGCTTCCGACGGCGGCGACACCGCCGGCGTCTGTCGAGACGGTATTCCCGATGAGCGACCCGCCCCCTGAGCGCACGGCGAACGTCACGGTGACGCCGGCAATCGCTGCCCCGGAACTGGCGGTGACCTTTACCGTTGGGGGCGTCGGCACCGCCACTCCAGCGGTTCCCGTGAGCGATGGCGAGGAGACCGCCGAGATCGCGGCAGGTGTGAGCGCGCCCGGTGTGATCGGGCCCGCCGGCTCCGAGCCGCCACACGCAACAAGTGCCGTGAGGGACACAGTGGCGATCGCGGAGGTCCAACTGCGGAGAAGATCGTTCATGGTCCACCTCGATGTGGTGTTGACCGCCCCCCAACGATCGGGGACACCGGAACATTGGGCCCTCTCGCGCCTCGTGAGGGCTTCGCCTGCCTGCGTGCGCGGACGCCGACCACGACCCTGATCGACATTCCTTTCCCGTCGACCAACACCCCTATCTCAGAATGCCAGACTCACCGAAACGCTTCCAGGGCTCACCCGTACCCATTTTCCTGTGGGGATCGCGACTGCGCCAAACACTGCGCCCAGCAAGCCTAGGCCGATGCCTCGGATGACGGCCTTCTCACCAGCGGTGATCGCGAAGCATCCGGCGAAGAAACCGGTGGTGCCGCAATCGTCGTCGCCTGACAGCAGGCCGGCGATTGCGCCGATGCCAGCGCCAACGCCAAACCCGATGCCAACACTCCCCCATACAGTCCGCCCATTGGTGCGATACTCCATCGGCGTCGCGCTTGGGTCGATGGTCACTCTCGAGCCGTCGCGACGCTGCACGATGAGTTTTCCGTCGGCCGCCGGTTCGTGCACTCGTGCCTTCACCAGGGTCGCACCTTCGTGCCAGCGTACCGCGGCACCCGAGGTAACAGTCTGGGCCCCGGCAGCAGCGGTCGTGACCAGCATGGTGCACCCGACGAGTGCCGTTACTGCGCGAAGGGATCCGAACATTCGCACCTCCGGTTGAGTGATGCGTCAACATCGCTGCCCGGCGTCAAGCGATGGTCAAGCGGCAGCTGTCACGCACCGTTTTGCCGCGCGAGTCCGATCGGCCGCCGCCTAGTTGTGTTGATGGCGGCCAGGTGGCGCGGCGGGGGCGTTGCCCATTTGCATCTGCTGACGGTCCATCGCGCCGCCGCCCTTGGCTACCAACGAGGCGAGGTCACGTTGGAGCACCGGATCGGATTGGTCGATCGAGGGCCACTTGGAGAGGTCGTCTGGAGCGAAGATGCCCAAGATGTGGGCCATCGCGCCGTTCGTCAGTGCGTGTCCGGACTGATTGTCATACACGCCGACGATCCGGTAGTGGCGCCCCGCGCGCAGCCGGACGCCGGCACCGCGAACACCGGGCAGACTCCGACTCACACCGGTGACCCGGCCGTCCGGGGTACGCTCGGCGGTGACCCGGGCGATCACCTTGCCTGAGGCGATGTCTTCCAGCCGCACGCCGACCCCGTAGTCGTGCAGATGCCCGCCGTAGGCGAGCAGGACACCGTCGACGGGGAAGGTGAACTCGTACGCTTTTTCGGACCTGCCTTCTGGCAAGTCGAAGGAGTTGCCTCCGCCGACGGTCAGGTTCGCGTCCATGTACAGAGGCAGCACTTCCACCGGGCGGGGGTTCTGGGAGCTGGGCGAGTACCGAAGCTCCATGGTCAGGTAGACTCCCTGCAGATCGGTGCCGGTCTCGTTGTGCCACATGACATAAAATCCGAGATCCATACCCGGCTTCATCGGCACCCCCATGGTGGCGGGAATCGTCGCGTCCGCGGTCTCCTGGCCCGCGCCAAACAGGCGCTCCATGGCCGGATACAGTGCCTGGCGCCGACTGTAGTTGACGCCAATGATGTGGTGCATGAGGCGCTTGGGAAGCTCTCGGCCCTGGGCGTCCTCCACGCCGGTGGAAAATCCGCGCAGCCATCCCTCCACCGGCCAGGTAAGGTGATGCACCGACGATTCGTTCCCCATCCCCATGTCCATCATGGCGTGGTCCATTCCAGCCATGCTCGGCAGCGAGAAGGGACCTGCCTTGATCCGGATCAGGCGCTTGGCGGAATCGACGGTCACGGTGACTGTAACAGCATCAAGGCGAGGGGCGGCAGGGTGGCCGGGACCAAGAGTCAGCGACGCGAGTAATGCGAGCAAGTGCGGCATCGGTCAGTCCTTTGAAGGAGTTCGTGATGCGTCAACGTCGCGTTCAGGCGTCAAGCGATGGTCAAGAGCTCGCAGCGGATCTCCTTGCGGCACGCCCCACCACCCCTAGCGCGAGGTGAAAGTTCGCTACATACTCCCACGACCCCGATCGACATGGGTATCCCGCGTGAACGGCATGATCGCGGACTACGGAAGCTGGACACGACGCGCATTTTCAGACCCTGTGAATGAAGACGCGTGTGATTGGGCGAGGCGCGCCCCGACCGATGGGTTGAGGATCCAGCACGACAATGAACTCAGCAGGCACGATTCACGCCGTCGGGACGTCACGCGTTGCAGCAGTCCATGGACCGTGCGGAAACGCCTGCTGCGCAAGGGCCAGGCGTTGATGAGGTGCCTGTGACGTACCGACCGATGCGCCGACGCACGGTTCCGGCAGCGCAAAAACGTAACGTTACCAAGAACGATCGTAACGCTCTGATGCAAACCCACGCACGGCGCGATTGTCTCGCCACCCCGACGTCGATGGTGATTCAACGTTAGGGGCCTGTGACCACCATCGGCTCGAAACTCCCGCGCGCCAGGAAGCGGCCGGCGTGCGGGCCCATGACCCACGCGCCAACCAGCCGGCGAAGTAACGAAACGGGAACTTCCCTGTAACGGCCCATTGCGCCACGAACGCAACTCGCGAAGTTGGGATGCGACCTAACTCTCGCATTCATATATGGTTGACGAACAGCGAGCGCGAGAGCGGCAGCGGTATTGAGATTGCACGAATGGTTGGCACCTACCTAACGGCGATGCAAACGGCTTCTCGGTCCATGCCATGGGTGAGTCCAATCAACGGAGGGCGCAATGCACCATCGTGACCGTGATCGACTTTTTGCTCTGCTTGCCACCACCGCGCTAGCCGGTTGCACGCCGGGCAGGAGCGCGTCGGCAGGTAGTGCGGAACGGGCCCAGGATATCGGATTGACCGAGCTGTCGACAGCGCCCGCAGTCCAACGGGTGTTCAAGGCAGTGGAGATGGAGTGTTGTTTTACGGCTCGCCCCGCGCCCGATGGCCGTTCGATCACCATGAGCGCGATCCCAACAGGCGATCTAAGGCTGTACGACCTGATGACATCGACGGTGCAGGCGCTGCGATTCAAAAGTCCCGACGATTCTCCCGGCGGCCATGCCGAGTCGTCCGCGATCTCGCCTGACGGAAAATCAATTGCGTATGGCTGGTACAACGCGAGAGTGAAGCACTGGGAGATTCGCGTTGGCGGTCTTGCTGGGCCCGACTCCGGCACGGCGCGGACACTTCTGTCCCCGCCCGATCTGGGTTACAGCGAGGTACTTACCTGGATGCCTGACGGGAACCACATAGTCGCAAGGCTGATGCGGCGGCAGGATACGAGTGGCATTGCTGCGGTTTCCGTCACCGACGGCAGTACACGGATGCTCAAAGCGCGCGTGACAACTTCCGCGAGCTATCCGATGAACGTGAGCGTATCCCGCGACGGCCAATGGCTGGCCTACGACGATCGCAGCCCGAGTGGTGATCGCGACGTGTACGTGATGGCCACCGACCGTACGCAGGACAATCTCGTGGTGCAACACAAAGGCGATGATGTCGTGATGGGATGGGCGAAGGAAGATGGGAGACTGCTGGTGGGCACTGAACACGGCAGCACGCCGTCCGTGTGGTCCGTATCCATCAAGGATGGGAAGGCGTCGGGCGAGCCTGTGCTCGTACGGTCGAACCTCTGGGGAAATGTCCCAGTCGGGACGTCCGCGAATGGCAACCTGTTCTTCTCGGTGATCAAGGGCGATCGCAATGTGTATACGGTTGGACTCGACCCACGCTCAGCCGTCGTGATCTCGACGCCGATGGCAATGGGCGGTGAGAGTTTGACGAGTCCGTATGCCTTCGACTGGTCCGCCGATGGCGAGCACCTGGCTCTCGTGACCAAGCCAGCAGGGGGAGCGAAGAACGCCGAGTACAATCAGGTGCTGATCCGGTCGCTAAAGGGGGAACAGGTTCGTCGGTTGTCGCCCAAGCTCTCGAGCATCCTGCAGGTGCAGTGGTACCCCGATGGCCGGGCTCTGCTGCTCTACGCGCTTAACCCCGTGCGGCAGGTCGGCATGTATCGTATGGATGTCAAGACTGCGGAGCTTAGCCTCGTAACGGGAATGTCGGGGGCCAGGATGCGGTTGTCGCCGGATGGGACACGGCTGGTGATCCTTCAATCCGATTCGGGAGGGGTGAATATCAACGAGAAGGACCCCGTGAAAGGAAACACGTCGAAACTCTCTCGTGTGGAAAACGCAGGGTCATACGTGGGATACGCCTTCAGCCCTGACGGGCGAACGCTGGCGGTCGCTGTCCAGGCGGACGTTGCCGGCAGCAGCAGGATCGTGCTTGTCCCGCTCGGCGGCGGGGCGCAGCGCGTGTTGCTCAAGCTGTCGGCAACCGAGCGGCTGTCCTTTGCAGGTATCGCCTGGAGTGGCGACGGGAAACATCTGCTGTACTCTGTCGAGTCACCATTCGGAAAAGACCAACACGAGGTGCGAACGTTCTCGATGGCGGACGGCAGCGTGGTCGCGACGGGATTGACTGGACGCGGTCTGCGCGGTCTTGTAATCAGTCGCGATGGAAGAACCCTCACCTACGGCGTAGACGACCTGGAGGCGGAATTTTGGATGATGCACGCTCCGGTCACTACACTCGCTGCCCGCAAAAGCACGCGGCCCTGAACACCCGCCTCCGCCAGCGTCGCGAATGACACCCGCCCTCCTCATCGTCGATGACGACGCGACGATTCGCGAATCGCTGGCGGAGGCGCTCGGCCAAGGCGGCATGCAGGTGCATACAGCGGAGAGCGCCGAGAAGGCGCTCTACGTAATTGGTACGACCGCGATCGACGTCGTGCTCTCCGACATCCGCATGCCGGGCCTCGGTGGCCTCGGGCTTCTGCGACTGCTTCACGAACGTGCGGCTCAGGTCGACGTCGTGCTCATGACCGCATTCGATGACATGCCGACCGTGGTCTCCGGCATGCGCGAGGGTGCGGTGGAGTTTCTCGTCAAACCACTGGAGCTCCATGCGCTCCGTCGCGTGCTCGAAGCGATCTTCGAGGATCGGCGCGTGCGCGCCCGACGGGTTGTGGACAGCGACGAGGCAATGATTTCCCTCCCGGAAGGCTGCGCCGGTGCGCTCGTCGGAAAGGATCCGGCGATGGTCGCGGTGTACAAGCGAATCGGACAGGCGTCGGGCAGCCGGGCCACGGTGTTGATTCGGGGTGAAACGGGTACAGGGAAGGAACTGATCGCGCGCGCCATTCACGCCAGCTCGCCCGACGCCGCGGCCCCGTTTATCGCGGTCAACTGCGCAGCGCTCCCGGCAAACCTGCTGGAGTCCGAACTGTTCGGACACGTGCGTGGATCGTTTACCGGTGCGAGCAGCGACCGGCGCGGCCGATTCGAGCTTGCCGGGCGGGGAACGATCTTTCTCGACGAGATCGGCGATACCAGCATCGATCTGCAGGCGAAGCTGCTACGGGTGCTGCAGGAGCGCGAATACTATCCAGTGGGAGCGGAGCGTCCGGAACGCACAGCAGCGCGGGTGCTCGCCGCTACCCATCAGGATCTCGAAGCGCTCGTCGAAAGCGGAGCGTTCCGTGCGGATCTGTATTATCGTCTTCGCGTCATCGACATCGAGGTACCGCCGCTTCGGGAGCGGGCAGTCGACATACCGTTGCTCTCGCGCCACCTGGCATTGCGTGCAAGCGAAGCCCTCGGACGGCCCGCACCGGTGTTGTCCACCGAGGCGCTGGCACTGCTGTCCGCGCATCGGTGGCCGGGCAACGTGCGCGAGCTCGAGAACTGCCTCACGCGCGCCGTCGTGCTCGCGAGTGGAGGGGTGATTCACGGGGAGCACGTGCAGCTCAAGGCGGCGCAGCAAGCGAGTACCGATGCAGTGCTTTCGCTCGACGCCGTGGAATGCCTGCACATCGAACGTGTGCTTGGCATATTTCATGGTCACAAGGCCAACACGGCTCGCGCCCTTGGCGTGTCGCGGCCGCGCCTCGACCGCCTCCTGCGGAAACACCACCTCGAATGACCGTCGTACCTTCATGGTGAAACTGTTGGCACCTCATTCGCTGCGCGGGCGATTTCTGCTCATCGTGACGGCCGGTGTCGTCCTGCCCCTCGCGCTCACCGGCTTCTGGCTCACCGGATCGGCGTCGCGATCGGGCAGGGAGCTTCTGGGCGCCCGTCTCGACGCGGGTCTGGCACCCGTGGTAGCAGACGCGGGAGCAAGATGGATCGAGATACGGGCCGAGTTGCTCGACATCGCGGAAGATGCGGCGGTGCGCACACGGCTGCGATCGTTGAGCGGCGATGCGGAGGACACCGCGAGTCAACGAATCGCGGGCCTGTCGCCTGCCGCGCGTGACATGGGAAGGCTCGCTGGCGCACTCCTCGGTCCCATCACCCTGCGCAATCTCTCCCGAGATGTGGCGTGGACCGTCGTGCATCGCGACGGAGCCACTGAGCCCGCATTCGAGATCGTGTCCTCGCCATCGGACGCGTTTGCGGGCGATGGCATCTCAGTGTCGCTCCCCTTGTACGACGACCCAGGCGGGGTGGAAATTGGACGGCTGGAATCGCGTGTGAGCTTCGAGAGCATCGTGCCGACCGCTTCGAGTGCTACGGCAGTCGGCTCGGTGCTTCTCGTCACTGATCGTCTGTCGGGAACGTCGCGCAGCGAACTGCTGATCGATCCGAGCATGCTTGCACAGGAGGACTTCGACCTTGCCGGTGAGCACTGGTTGGTACGGCGCAGGACGCTCGAAGAGCCCGCGTTGATACTGGCATCAGCGGCTCCCCTCGCGGCATACACGTTGCCGTTCGAAGAGGCCGCGAGAAAAGGATTGCTCTCCATCATCGCCGTGGCCATCAGCACGCTCTGCGTTGCGTCGCTGCTCACGCGTCGTCTCACGCGCTCACTGGAAGCACTCGCAGTCGCGACCGATGCGGTGGCCGATGGCGATCTCGACCGACAGGTATCCGAGCGGGGCGACGATGAAGTCGGGCGGGTCGGCCGCGCGTTCAACGCCATGACCGAGAGCTTGCGCGTGACGATCCGGCAGCTGGCGCAACGCGAAGCGCTTGCCGCAGTGGGTGAGTTCGCCTCATCGCTCGCGCATGAGGTGCGGAATCCGTTGACATCGATCCGTATCGACCTGCAGAGTGTGGAGGAGAAGCTGCCCGACGACTCTCCATTGCGCCAGCCGCTCGCGCGCGCGCTTCGGGAGGTGCAGCGTCTGGACGGCACGGTGAGTGGATCGCTGAAGGTCGCGCGAAGCGGTCGTATCGACCCCAATGTCCTGGATCTGTGGGTGCCACTGCAGCGCGCAATCGAAGTTGCGACGCCGGCGTTCGATCAGCGGGGTGCGAGGCTGGGCCATCAACAGGTTGGTGTGGGACATGCGACTGCTGTCCGCGGTGATGAGAGTGCGCTGGAGCAACTGTTTCTCAACATTTTGCTTAATGCCGCGCAGGCAGTGGGCGGCGGCGGGAATGCCGAGGTCACGGTGACCACCGATGCGACACACGCGCTCGTTCAGGTCCGGGACTCCGGTCCGGGAATCCCGGCGGATCTACTTGCTCACGTGTTCGAGCCGTTCTTCTCCACCAAGGAGCAGGGCACCGGCCTGGGCCTCAGCGTCGCGCGTCAGATCGTGTCCGCCCATGCCGGCACGATCGAGATCACCAGTGCACCGGCTACTGGCACGTGCGTTTCCGTCAGGTTGTACCTGCACGCGTAGGCGAGCAATCCTCGCCGTGCGGAGAGCGCTCCGCGGCAACCGCAAACAGCAAAGGCGGCCGTATCGTCGATGACGACACGACCGCCTATCTGTCGAATGGGCCTGAGAGGATTTGAACCTCTGACCTCACGCTTATCAGGCGTGCGCTCTAACCAACTGAGCTACAGGCCCCAGTCAGGGGGCCAAGCTTAGTCGGGCAGTGGGGTCGGGGGCAACAAAATAGAGACTAGAGATGAGAGACTAGAGACGAGAGACGAGAGACTAGAGACTAGAGGGTGATCCGGTTGCTAGGTTCGAGATCCTAGCGTTGCGCCCCGCTAGATCTCTA
The DNA here is from genome assembly GCA_039915685.1 of Gemmatimonadales bacterium. GTDB lineage: Bacteria > Gemmatimonadota > Gemmatimonadetes > Gemmatimonadales > GWC2-71-9 > Palsa-1233. The sequence goes on from JBDSMU010000017.1 coordinate 11,227, forward strand.
TTCTCTAGTCTCTCATCTCTAGTCTCTAATCTCAAAGTCGTATCGTCAGCCCATCCTGCAACGTGTTCCGGTAGGCCCGCCAGGCGGGCACCAGACCCACCAGCACGCCCGCCGCGACAACCCCCACCAGGTAGAGCCATTCGACCTTGCCCGGCGCCGTGATCGGGATGTAGACGCCGAAGTGCCGCTCGGCCAACCCCTGCCCTACCGCCATCAGGCCGTAGACCAGCGCGAAGCCCGTCACGGCACCCACCAGGCTCAGCAGCCCTGACTCCAGCACCAGCAGCGCCGCAATCCGGCCAGGACCAGCGCCCAGCGACCTCAAGATCGCCATCTCGCGGCGGCGCTCCTGCAGCGTGCTGTAGAGCGCCACCATCATGCCGAGCAGACCGACGAGCAATACCGCACCGGTAATGATCCGCGCGCCATCCTCGGCGTAACCGATGGTGTGCCACAACTCAGTGAGCGCCACAGCTGGAAGGATCGCCGTGAGTGCTTCATCGGTGTCAGTGTTCATCTCGCGCTGCAATCGCAGCGACTCAAAGCGGTTCTTCGTCCCAAGCAGAAAAGCAGTGAGCGCGTGGTCGTGCCCGTCGTGAATATCAGGCGCTACCGCCGCGGTATCTGCAGCAGCTGCGAGGGTATCGACGCCCTGGTCGCCGGGCATCACGTCGTCGCGTGCCATCGCGCCGTCGTCGGCCTGGGTTGCCGGCGGTGCGTCGGCACCGGGCATCGGCGGTGGTTCCGCGCCAGGCATGGCAAGCTGACTCATCGGCGGGATGCCATTGTTCCACCCCTCGTGCATCGCCTCGATACCCTCGAGTGTGGTGAAGAGCGAGCGGTCGATCGGCGTGTACGTCGGAGCAAGTATTCCGCTCACCACGAATGGGTGTTCGGTGTGATCCATGATCCCGGTGCCGCGGAGTCCGTGGGTGAGCGCGATCGAATCGCCGAGCGCGATGCGGAGCCGGGACGCGACATCGGAACCCACCACGACGTCGTGGTCACTCGACATCGCACTGCCCGTTGCCACCTGCACTCGTCCGTCGTTGCGAAAACGGTAGTACTCGAAGAACGCCGCCGTCGTGCCCACCACGCGGTGGCCGTAGTACGAATCGCCGAGCGAGATCGGGATCGTCCACTTCACGGCGGGGTGCGCAGCCCACCGTTGGTAGGTGTCCCATGAGAGCGTGCCCGCGGGCGCACCGAGTCCGAAGATCGACGACAGCAGGAGCTGCTGCGAACCGCCACGCGCGCCGACGATGAGGTCGGTTCCGCGTATGGTGCCGGCAAAGCTTTCGCGAATACCGCGACGAACCGTCTCGACACCAACCAGCAGTGACACCGACAGCGCGATCGACGCGATCGTCAGCAACGTGGTGAGGCGGCGGTTGCGGAGTGAGCGGAGCGCCAGTGAGAGGGTCAGCACGTCAAGACCCCGCCGCGAGGTTGAGGTCGGGCAGAGAGAGCACCTGGTCGAAGCGGCTGCCGAGCGCGAGGTCGTGCGACACGAAGAGCAGGGTGGCGTTGGCGCGCGTACACTGCGCGAAGAGGAGTTCGAGGAACTGGTCGCGGCGATCGGCGTCGAGCGCCGACGTGGGTTCGTCGGCGATCACCAGCTCGGGCGAACCGATCAGCGCGCGAGCAGCAGCGACGCGCTGCTGCTGTCCGACGCTGAGTTCGGTCACCGGCGTGTCGAGCATATCGCCCAGCCCCAGGTCGGTGGCGAGCTGGCGCGCCGCGTCATCGATCGATGTATCGCCTAGGCGCGCTGCGCGCGCGGCGTGCAGCCGACACGGAAGCGCGATGTTTTCAGTGACCGAGAGCCACGGAATCAGGTTGAACAACTGGAAGAGATAGCCCAGGTACACGCCGCGGAACGCATCGCGGCGCGACGACGGCAGTTCGGCGGGATTTTGGCCCAACACGTGGATACTCCCCGCCGTGGGCGCCAGCACCCCCGCAATCACGCCGAGTAGCGTCGTCTTCCCCGACCCGCTGGGGCCGTGCAGGAAGACCCGCGACGCACGCGGGATGGTGAGGGCATCAATGCGAAGGACCTCGCGTCCCGCGCGATACGCGAAACGGAGGTCCCTGATATCGACGGCTGGTGCGCCGTCGATCACTTCTTGGGCGCGACGTAGGGCTTGCTGGAAATCCCTTCCATTTCGTAGTAGGAGGCGCCGTAGGCCGACTCGACCTGCTTCAACCGGATCACTCCCTCGAAGAGCACCGGATCCCACCAGCCGATCTTGACGGTGGTGCGGCCGCGCATCTTGACGTACACCATCTGATTCGGCGGCGGTGGCGGGGTGTGCACGCATGCACCGAAATACGGGACGAGCAGGAATTCATCCGCCTCCTGCATGTTGTCCTCGAGCGGCACGATGAAGGCAGCGATCTTGACGACTTTGCCGTCGAGGGCCTTGAGACCCTCCGGTGCCTTGCCAGTGGCGAGATCAAGCGTGCTCAGCGTTCGCCAGTCGATCAGGACCGGGTCAGCCGCAACCGGCAGCACGTCATGGCGGAATATCTGGTCGAGCGCCGTGACGGGCGAGAGAAAAGGCGAGGCCGCCGCTTGCGCGGCGATTGTAGCTACGGCAAGGCCCAGCATGGGCAGGATTCGCATCGGCACTCCAGGAAACAGCGAGACGGCAACTTCGACCAAGTATGATACGTATAGAGGTCAGTAATTGTTCGGCCCCCGTCCCAACCTCATTGGAGAACCCCGAATGACCCGTACTCCGGTCGGCTTCGGCCTGCTCATGCTCGCCGCGTGCAGCGGCTCCCGCCCTCAAACCACTCCCGCCCCCGCGGGTGGCCCGGCAGCCGCCGCCACGCCCGCTGCCGCCGCGCCACGCGCCGGTGGCCGAGGGCCGGGTGGCGCGGCGCCGGTCCAGCCGCTCTGGACGCGGTACGACACCGCGTCGTACGTGCGGAAGACCGCCCCGACCGACCCGGTGATCCAGCGGATGTACGCCGAGGGCATGGCTCGCGGACAGGCCGGCACGCTCGCCCAGGTTCTCTTCGACTCGATTGGCCCGCGCCTTACCGGCTCGCCTGGCTACCACCGCGCTGCCGACTGGATGACCAAGATGTACTCCTCGTGGGGCATCGCGGCGAAGCAGGAACAGTACGGAACATGGAATTCGTGGCGTCGCGGGGTCACTCACATCGACCTCACCGCCCCGCGGGTGCGCTCACTCGAAGGCACCATGCTGGGCTGGAGCCCGGGCACCGGCGGGAAGGCTGTTGAAGGCCGCGTGGTGCTCTTCCCGAAGGTGACGACGCCCGAGGCGTTCGCAACCTGGGCACGGGCCAACGCCAAGGGTGCGTTCATCCTGATGTCGGCACCGAACCCATCGTGCCGCACGTCGGCGCAGTGGGATCAATTCGGCCAAGACGGCGCGCGCGCATCCATCGATTCGATGCGCCGCGACTGGACTGCCGGATGGGCGGACCGCACCAAGAATGGCGGCAACCAATACACCTGGCCCGCCGAATATGGCGCGGCCGGCGTGATCACCACCAACTGGTCGCAATATCCCGGCGTCAACAAGGTGTTCGGGTCGTGGCGCCAGCAGGTCCCGACGATGGAGGCGAGTTGCGAGGATTACAACCTCCTCTACCGTCTCGCCGACAACAACCAGGGACCGATGGTTCGCGTCACGGCTGACGCCGAGATGCTCGGTGAACAGCCGATGTTCAATGTGATCGGTCAGATCCGGGGCAGCGAGAAGCCGAACGAGTACATCGTCCTCTCGGCGCACTTCGATTCGTGGGACGGCGCGTCGGGTGCCACCGACAACGGCACCGGGACGATCACCATGATGGAGGCGATGCGGATCCTGAAGACGGTGTACCCGACCCCCAAGCGCACCATCCTCGTCGGCCACTGGGGCGGCGAGGAACAGGGCCTCAATGGCTCGCAGGCATTCGTGCTTGATAACCCAGCAATTGTGGCCGGCGTACGCGCCGGCTTTAACCAGGACGGGGGTACGGGCCGCGTCACCAGCATCGGGCCCGGACCGTTCAGCAATGCCGTGCCGGCAATGCCCCGTTGGCTGACGGAGATCCCGTCGTCGATGTCGGGGTGGATCCGCATCGGTGGCGTGTCCCCGCCATCGCGCGGGGGCACAGACCAGTCGTCGTTCCAGTGCGCCAAGGCACCGGTATTCGGACTTGGCGCAGTTGGCTGGGATTACAGCAACCTGACCTGGCACACCAACCGCGATACGTATGACAAGGTGGTGATCGAGGACCTCAAGAACAACGCGACCCTCGTGGCCATGCTCGCGTACCTGGCCGATCGCGACGAGGCGCTCGGTGCGCCGGTGGCGGTCACCTCGACAACCAATGCAGAGGGCGTCGCGACGCCGACCGCCTATTCGTGCCCGACGCCGTCGCGGAAGACATCGGACTCGCAACGCTGACCCCTTCCGAGCATCGGCATCGGGAGCCTGCCACCCGGATGCAACGGCGCCCCATCGGCTTTGCCGATGGGGCGCTGTGGCTTTCCTGCTATGTGAGGCTTGACCCTCAGCGATCGTGGTCCTCGTCGTCGAACGAAAAGTCTTCCTCGTCCTTTTCCTCGTCTTCCGACTCGTCGTCGTCGTCCTTTTCTTCTTTTTCTTCGTCGTCGTCGACATCCTCGTCTTCATCATCGAAGTCGAACTCGTCCACGTCGAATTGCTCCTCGCCATCGTCGTCGAACTTCCGCCGCATGGTGCTGTATAGCGACGCCTCGACAGACGCTTCCCACGCCGACATGTTGGCCTCCGGGGTTCCGGTTTTCGGGTTAGCTGCAACCATGATCATGATGCGTCGGCGAGCCGATTCGCGGCGCGGTTGACCTTCCGACGATCGATCGCCTGGAGGGACCGCTTGCGGAGACGGATGTTCTCCGGCGTGACCTCGATCAGTTCGTCCTCCTCGATGTACTCCATGGCGTACTCAAGGGTGATGACCCGAGGTGGCTCCAGCGACACATTGTCGTCGGTCGAGGTCGTCCGCATGTTCGTCAGCTTCTTTTCCTTGCCCACGTTGACATCCATGTCACCAGGGCGGGAATTCTCGCCGGTGATCATGCCCTCGTACACATGCTCGCCGGGAGCCACGAACATCTGGGCCCTGTCCTGCAAGTTGCCGAGGGCGAATGCCACTACCGACGTCTCACGATCGGCGACCAGCACACCGCGCTTGCGACCGGTGAGCGGACCGGCCCACGGTCCGTACTCGAGGTACCGGTGATTCATCATCCCGTTGCCCCGAGTGTCGGTCAGGAACTCCGAGCGGTAGCCGAAGAGCCCACGCGACGGGATACGGAACGTCAAGCGGACCATGCCCTGGCCGGGATTCCGCATCTCGGTCATTTCGGTCTTGCGGGGCCCGAGTTTTTCCATCACCACACCCATGTACTCCTCGGCCACATCGATGGTGAGCTCTTCATAGGGTTCGAGTCGCTCCCCCTTCGGACCGTCCTTGAAGATCACGCGCGGCCGGGAAACCTGGAACTCATAACCCTCGCGGCGCATCGTCTCCATCAGGATGCCAAGATGGAGCTCGCCGCGGCCCGAGACGGTATGGGTATCGGGCGAGTCGGTCGGCTCGACCCGGAGCGCCACGTTGCGTTCCAGCTCCTTGAAGAGGCGGTCCCGTACCTGGCGCGACGTGACATATTTCCCTTCGCGGCCCGCGAACGGTGAGTTGTTGACGATCACATCGACCGAGATCGTGGGCTCCTCGACCGCGATCCCTTCGAGGCGATCGAGCGCATCAATCGAGGTGAACGTCTTGCCGATGTCGAGGGTCTCGAAGCCGGCCAGCGCACAGATGTCACCAGCGTTCACCTGCTCGACCTCGACACGGTGCAGCCCGTCGAAGGTGTAGAGCTTGGTTACGCGGTTGCGCTCGATGCCCGGCTCATCGGTGACCCGACCGGGCACTCCGAGGGGGAGCAGCGCGACCTGGTCACCGACGCTGATCCGCCCGCGCTCGACCCGCCCGATCGCAATGCGACCGAGGAATGAAGAAAAGTCGAGGGTCGACACCAGCATCTGGAACGGCAGTTCGGCATCCCCGGTGGGAGCCGGCACGGTGTCGATGATCGTCTGGAAGAGCGGCTCGAGCGTACTGCCCGGTTCGTCGAGTTCCAGCGTGGCGGTACCTGCCCGGCTGGACGTGTAGAGGAACGGACAGTCGAGCTGACGCTCCGTGGCATCGAGGTCCATGAACAGCGACAGCACTTCGTCGTGCACGCGGAGCGGTTCGGCGTCGGAGCGATCGATCTTGTTGATTGCCACAATCGGCTGGTGGCCAAGCGCCAGCGCCTTGCGGGTGACGAACCGGGTTTGGGGCATCGGCCCCTCGGCGGCATCGACCAGGATGAGGACGCCGTCCACCATGCGCAGGATGCGCTCGACCTCGCCGCCAAAGTCGGCGTGCCCGGGCGTGTCGACGATGTTGACCTTCATGCCGCCCCAGGTGATGGCGGTGTTCTTGGCCAGGATCGTGATCCCCCGCTCCTTTTCGAGCGGGTTCGAATCCATCACGCGTTCCTCGACATGCTGGTTGGCACGAAAGGCTCCGGCCTGCCGGAGCATCTGATCCACCAGTGTTGTCTTGCCATGGTCGACGTGCGCGATGATGGCGATGTTACGAATTTCCACGAAAAACTGCCTCTCCTGACCCACCGGGATGCCCAAGGGCGCCATATATACCCGCCGACCCTTGGTGCCGCAAGGCGATCAGGGAACCGGCTGAGCCGCCCCGCCGTGCGCTACCGGAGTGGTAACGTCCTCGTCACCGCAGTGTTCCCCACCGCAGTGGTCGCCGGTCTCAAGCTGCAGGGTGACATGATGGATGCCGAGTGCGTTCATTCCGGCTTCGAGGTGGCGGAGCACCATGGGGTGGCTCTCGAGGTCGGGCACGACCACGTGGGCGCTGATCGCCACGAGGCCGCTGGTCACAGTCCACACGTGTACGTCGTGGACCCGGGCCACGCCCGGTGCGTCAAGCAACAAGGATTCCACGTCATCCACCGGGACATGTGGCGGCACCCGGTCCAGGAGGATCCGGCCGCTGTCCCGGACGAGCCGCCAGGCACTTTTGAGCACCAGCAATGAGATCAACACCGAGATGATCGCATCGGCCGGCAGCCAGCCGGTGTAATGAATCACGACAGCCGCAGCGACCGCTCCCACCGAGCCGAGCACATCGCCGACGATGTGGAGATATGCGCCGCGAACGTTGATGTCGTTGTGATGATGCCCGTGCAGCACCCTCAGGGAGATGAGGTTGACGCCGAGTCCGAGCGCGGCGACGATGCCGAAAAGCACCGCATCGATTTCCTGGGGGGAGCGCATCCGGTGGAATGCCTCGACGGTGATCATCGCACCGATCACGAAGAGCGCCAAGCCGTTGAGCATCGCGGCCATCACCTCCCACCGGAGGTTGCCGAAGTGGTGGGCAGCCACGGCCTTGCGCTGCGCGATCTTCGACCCGACCATGGCGAGCGTCAGCGCCGCAACGTCGGTGAACATGTGGCCCGCGTCGGCCAGGAGCGCCAACGAGCCGCTGAGCCAGCCGCCGAGGATCTCGACCAGGGTGAAGGTCGCGGTGAGAGCGAGGACCAGTCCCAGCCGACGGCTGGCCATCCGCGCGAGCGCCGGTGGCTGGTGGGTACACGCCTGGCCGCGGCCTCCCCCCTCGGGCGCCGGGGTACTTACGTTGGACGGTATGGAATCCACCTCCGAGGCGATCCCCATTGTGTGGGGGCTCGCCGCCGTGTTCGCGCTGGTCCTGCTCAATGCCTACTTCGTCGCCGCCGAATTTGCCCTGGTCGGCGCCCGAAAGACCCGTCTCGAGGAACTCGCCCGCGCGGGGGACCGCAAAGCTATTCGTGCCCTCGAAGCGGTCCAACACCTCGACCGCTACATCTCGTCCACGCAGGTGGGGATCACCCTCGCCTCACTGGGGCTCGGATGGGTGGGCGAACCATCCCTGGCCGCGCAGATGGACTCGATCTTTGCGTGGCTCCCTGGCTCGCTTGGCACGATCGGCTCCCACGCGCTCTCCGCGACAATCGCATTCACGATCATCACGGTGCTTCACATCGTTCTCGGCGAGCTCATGCCGAAGGCGCTCGCGTTGCTGTATCCGGAAAGCGTGAGCCGATGGGTTATTTACCCTCTGCTCGGCTTCTCGTGGGTGATGCACTATCCAATCGTGGTGCTCAACGGCGCCGCAGGATCGCTGCTGCGCCGCTTCGGCATCAAGCCGCCTTCCGATCATGAACGCCTGCACTCCCCCGAAGAGATTCGGATGTTGGTGGCGCAGTCGGGAGAGGGTGGATCGCTGGATCGGAGCAGCTCGCGCCTTCTCGCGGGAGTCTTCGAGTTCAGCGAGAAGTCCGCCGAAGAGGTGATGACGCCGCGCACCGACATGACCGCCATCGAGGGCGAACTGACCGTCGAGGATGCAGCCGACATCGTGGCCGCGGCGGGCAGATCCCGCTATCCAGTCTACACCGGGTCGCTCGACGAGATTGTCGGGGTCGTGCATGCAAAGGAGCTGCTGCGGACCCTTCGGCAGGCGCCCGGGACCACGGTTCGTCGGATCATGCGACCGCCGGTGTTCGTACCCGGCACCCGCGATGTCGAGGACGTCCTGGCAGACATGAAACGGCTCAAGACGCACCTCGCGATCGTGCTCGACGAATATGGCGGCACGGCGGGTCTGGTCACGATGGAAGACCTGCTCGAGGAAATCGTGGGCGAGATCCTTGATGAGTATGATCCGGTGGAACCGTTGGTCGGCGCCACCAGCGACGGCTCGGCGACCATCGACGGGGCCATGACCATCAGCGACTTCAACACCCGGTTCGATGCCGACCTCGACGACACCGACTACACCACGGTTGGCGGGTTCTTGTTCGGACAACTCGGACGCCTGCCCAAGCCGGCGGATCGCGTGGTCGAGGCCGCGCACATTTTCGAGATCATGTCGATGGATGGGCGGAGGGTAGATCAGGTGCGGGTGCTGCTGCAGTAACGGCGGTCAGCCCTGACCATCGACGCGCCGGGCCGGCGGAAGGTCATAGGGGGAACGGTGCTTCCGCCGCACGGAGTCGTTGCGTGGCTGAAACACATTGCTCCGAAAGATGTGCCAGAATGCCGCAACGCCATCGCGCCAACCGATCTTCTTCCCCTCTTCATACGTCCGTCCCGAGTATGAGATCGGCAGTTCCCAGATGCGGGCGTGCGCCTGGGCAAGCCGTGCGGTGAGTTCGGGCTCGAATCCGAATCGATCCGACGTGAGGACGAGACGCTTCATCAGCGGCGCGCGCACCAGCTTGTAGCAGGTCTCCATGTCGGTGAGGTTGAGATCGGTGAACATGTTCGACAGCAGCGTCAGCATGGAATTACCGACGGAGTGCCAGAAATAGAGCACGCGGTGCGGCCCGCCGAGAAAGCGCGAGCCGAAGACGGCGTCGGCGCGTCCGTCCTCGATCGGGCCGAGCAATCCCGGAATTTCTGCGGGGTCGTACTCCAAGTCGGCATCCTGCACCACGATCACGTCGCCCGTGGCAGCGGCGATGGCGGTACGGATCGCCGCGCCCTTTCCGCGGTTGATCGGGTGGTGGAGCACCGCGTCGACCTTTCCTTCAGCGAGAAGACGATCCAGCACGGCACCGCTCCCGTCACGTGACGCATCGTTCACGCACACGATTTCCGTCTCCATCGCGACGGCGCGCACCTGGTCAATCAGGTGCTCCACGGTGCGGACCTCATCGTACACCGGGATCAGCACCGAGACGCGCAAGTTCACGAGGCGATGCTCCCCCGGGCGAGCCGGACAGCGAGGTCGAGTGCGGCATGCATGCTCGCGGGATCGGCGCGACCGGTGCCGGCGATGTCCATCGCCGTGCCATGATCGGGGGAGGTGCGCACAAACGGCAGCCCCAAGGTGACGTTCACCGCATTGCCGAACGACGCGACCTTGATCGCCGTCATCCCGACGTCGTGATACGGGGCCAGCACTGCATCGAATTCCCCACGCATCGCGCGGACGAAGACGGTATCAGCGGGAAGCGGTCCGGCGGCGCCGAGCCGCTGTGCCGCCGGTGTGAGGATGCGTGCTTCCTCGTCGCCAAACAACCCGTGCTCCCCCGCGTGGGGGTTGAGCGCGCAGACCGCAAGTCGCGGCGTCGCAATGCCGAAGCCCTCGCGCAGCGCGCGGACCGTCACCTCACCTGTGCGGACGACGCGGTCGGTGGTGAGCATCAAGGGGACATCGCGGAAGGGAATGTGAGTGGTGACCAGCACGACCCGGAGCCGATCGCTTGCGAGCATCATCGCGACGTCGACATCGCCCGCCAGGTGCGCGAGCCATTCGGTGTGCCCCGGCCACGGGTAACCGGCGAGGTGCAGAGCATGCTTCTCGGCAGGTGCCGTGACGATCGCATCGACTTCGCCGGCGAGCGCCATTGTCGCGGCCCGTTCGATCGCCCGGCCGGTGATCAACCCGGCTTCGCGTGCGGTGGCGCGCGCGACGGCCGACGACACACTCCAGGAGCCAACGGCGACCTGCTCATAGGCGCCGAACGTGGCCGCCTGTTCCTTCGCACCAACGATGATGATCTCAGCGTCGACGCCGAGGCCGAGCGCGGCGGCGGTGACCTCCGGACCGATCCCGCGCGGATCGCCGAGGGTGACGGCGATCCGGACACGACGACTCACAACTCGCGGATGTCCACGTAGGTCTTGCGGCGCAGCTCCCGGATGTACGCATCCTTCCCCATCTGCTTGGCGAGGAACGTCCGGATCCCCGGTTTGATCTGCTCGTAGGAGAGTTTGCCGGCTGGGAGCCGGCTCACGACGCGCACGATCGCCCACTTGGCACGCAGATCCTGACCGGGCACCGCGAGGAGGAAGGGGGTCGACACCTGACCGGAGTCGAGGCCGGCCGTGGCCTGCGCATAGGCCGGAAGCAGTGAGTCGACCGGATACTGGTCGATCTGTCGTTCTTCGGCGGCGTCGTGGTAGATCCGTTGCAGCGAGTCGAAACGCGCCCCCATCGTGATCGCGGTAGCGACAGAGTCGATGCGGAGTCGGGCGATAGCCGCACTGGTTGAGTCGACCTCGGGCATGATCAAGATATGACGCGCCTGGACCTCGGTCGCCTGCACCCGCTGCACCTGGAGGATGTGCCAGCCAAAGGGTGTCTCAAACGCATCCGACACGACGCCCAGCTTCAGCCCGAATGCAACGCCCTCGAACTCCGGCACCATGACACCTCGCCGGAACCAGCCGAGGTCACCGCCCTGCGCCGCCGAGACGGGGTCGTTCGAGAAGCGTCGCGCTGCCACCGCGAAATCGGCGCCGCCGCGCAGCGCGATGACGATCGAATCGGCCAGGGCGTGTGCGCGCTGGCCCGACGCCGCAGATGGTTTCGGCGCAACGATGATCTGGCGCAGCGACACGGTCGCGGGGGTGGCGGTGGTGCGGTCGGCGAGATGGGTGTCGAAGTATGCCCGTATTTCTTTCTCGCTGGGCGGCAGAGGCTTGATCCGTTCGGTCTGCTGCAAGTTCTCACGATGCCGCTGTACAGTGAGTTCGCGGCGCTGCCGCTCGTTCATCCACCGCCGGTAGGCCTCGGGCGTGAGAAAGCCGGCTTGCTGCAGCTCGGCAAGGTACGCCACCTCGCTCGGAAACCGTTGCCGGGTCTTCCGGATATTCAGGTCGGCGGCGTCGATCACTTCCTGGTCGGTGACCTTGATTGTCGTGTCGGTGAGCGCCTCCTGAAAGAGGAGCTCTTCGGCGATGAGGGTGTCGATGATCTGGCGGCGGATCACGTTGAGTGCGGCGAGTTCCGTCGGGAGTGGGTTGGCGGAATCCTGCCGCGAGAAGAGTTCTTCTTCAACCTGCGATCGGGTGATGGCAGTGTTGCCCACCACCGCGATCACCCGGTCAATCGGTTCGCCCGGATCCTGCGCCGCAAGCGGCTGCACCGCTCCCCCGGCATAGAGGAGGGTGCAGGCGGCTGCAAGACGCCAGGGCATGGTCACGGCTTGGTGCTGTCCAACGGCGGGGTGGCGGCACCCGGAAGCGGGGCTGGCCCCGGCGCGGGCTGCATCGCTCCTTCCGGGACCATCTGGGTGCTGTCGGCAGCGCGCTTTGCCGTGGCCAGATCGAGGGCCCGCTTCGCGCCCGCGGCGTTGATGCCGAACTTCGCGTCGCCACGGAGCGCGTACGCCAGCATACCGGGAAGCACCCGCATGCGGACTTTGCCGCTCACCAACGCATCGAAGTACTGGTCGACCTTGAGCGCAGCAGCCTTGCGGCGGTCCTTCTCACTCGCCTTCGGGTCGAGGACATCCGGCGTAAGCCCGATCTGTGCCTTGATCGAGTCGACTTCCGACGTAAAGCTCTCCTGCAGCTGCGTCCACTCCTCGGCGCTCAGTTGCACATTGTTCTTGTCGGCGTCGCGAAGCACCAACGCGCTCTCGGTGAGCCGCTTGGCGAAGTTGACGAGGTCGCTGTCGGCAGCCGCCCGGAACTGCTCGAGGCGCTGCGGGCCCTCGCCGGGGTTTGTGGTGATGGCACGGACCCAGCGCACGAAATCGCTGGTGCGGAACTCGCCACCGTCATACTTGACGAGGGTGGACTTGTCGTTCCGCTTGTCTTCGAGGTCGGTAAGCGCCGCGCGCATCCGCGCCACGGCCTCCCCCTCCACCTTCATGTTCGCCGACTTGATGGTCTCCTCGAAGTAAAGCGAGTCGATCATCGGGATCTGTGCCTCGGCGAGCACCTGACGCCATAGCGGGCGCGATTCCGTTGCGGTCGGGCGACGGATGATGTGGTAGCCGAAGTCGGTGGTGACGAGCCCGCTCATCTCGCCCGGCGCCAACGACCAGATGCTCTTGTCGAACTCGGGTGCCCACTGGCCCTTCGGCGCCGGCGGATAGAGGCCGCCTTTCGCGGCTGAGCCCGGATCCTGCGAGTGCTGGCGGGCCAGTGCGGCGAAGTCACCGCCGGCGCGAGCGACATTGAGGATCGAGTCGGCCTTCAGCCGCGCAAGGGCACGAGCTTCTGCCGGCGCGGCCTTTTCGGCTGTGACGAGGATGTGCTGGACGGCGCGCGCCTGGTCGGCGCTGTACGCGCTGTCGATCTGTGCATCGGTGACTTTGCTCCGGCGAGCGACGACCGAGTCATGCCAGCGGCGCGAGCGTGCGTCCGCGATACCGGGCCAGAGGGCCGCGGCGATCGTCGTCGAGTCAGTCTTCAACTCGCCGCTCGCCACGGCCTGTGCGAACAGGGTGTAATCGACCCAGAGATTGGCGACGAACTCGACTGCGCGCGGTTCGAGCGTGATGCCCTTGGCGCCGTTGAGGATCTCGGCGACCCGCTCGGCCTTGAGTTCCTGCCCCTCAGCCGTGGCGACCACGTCCGATTGCGCAGAGAACGCCTCACCCTTGCAACCAACCAGCACGACGGCAAGTACCGCCAACCACACCATGTTGCGACGCATCGGACTCCTCGAATCGGTAAAAGATCGCCGGCAGCTCATGCAGCCACCTGACGGAGAGCGCGGACCAGCGACGGCACGATCGCCTCGCCGCCCAGGCGGTTCAGCCGCAATGCCAGCGGCACGGTCCGGCGAACCTCGGCGGCGAGTTGCACGTCGTCGAGCGCCTGAGTCAGCCCCGCCATGCGTGGATTGGCCCCCGCACGGAAGGTGAGGCGCGCCTCATCGCCCCGTACCAGCACGTGCTGGAGGCCGAGAAGTGCGCCCATCGCCCGCAGCCGGCCCATGTCCAGCAGCGCGTCGACCTCGGGCGGCAGCGGCCCGAACCGCTCACGCAGTTCGTCCCGCAACTCATCAATATCCCCGGGCGCCGTCGCCCGCGCCAGTCGCCGATACAGATCGAGCTTGGTGGCATCGTCGGGGATGAAGGCATCGGGCAGGTGAGCCGGGATGTCGAAAACCACGTCTGGGGGCTGAGGCGCCTCCCCGGTCCCCTTCCCCCGCATGGCCTTCACCGTCTCTTCCAGCCAGCGCATGTAGAGGTCAAAACCCACGGCGTGCGCGTGTCCGCTCTGCTCCGATCCCAGGAGATTGCCGGCGCCGCGTAGCTCAAGGTCCTTGAGCGCGATTCGGTAACCGGCACCAAGGTCGGTGTGGTGCTCGAGGACCTTGAGCCGCTCCTCTGCCGCCAGGTCGATAACATCCGGAACGATCAGGTAGCAATAGGCCCGGCGGTGGCTTCGGCCCACCCGCCCCCGGAGCTGGTAGAGCTGCGCCAACCCAAATCGATGGGCGTCGTGGACGATCATGGTGTTGGCGTTCGGCACGTCGAGCCCGGATTCGACGATCATCGTCGACACCAGAATGTCGACGTCGCCGACGACGAACTTCTGCATCACGTCCTCGAGGGTGTCCGCCGCCATCTGACCATGCCCAACCGCGACCCGCGCCCGGGGAGCGAGCTGGCGAATGCGCGCGGCGATGGTCTCGATGGTCTCGATGCGATTGTGGACCACGAACACCTGCCCACCGCGATCGAGTTCCCGAGCGATCGCTTCCTCGATCAAGCCGTCATCCCAAGGTTCCACGAATGTCAGGATCGGCGATCGGTCGCGCGGCGGGGTCTCGATCACCGTCATGTCGCGCAGCCCAGCAAGGGACAGGTGGAGCGTGCGGGGAATCGGCGTCGCGGTGAGGGTGAGGACGTCGACGGCAAGGCGAAGCTGCTTGAGCCGCTCCTTGTGCTTCACGCCGAAGCGATGCTCTTCGTCCACAACCAGCAGGCCCAGATCCTTGAACACTACATCGCGCGACAGGATCCGGTGAGTGCCGATCACGATGTCGAGCTCACCCTCGGCGAGCTTGCGCACCGTCTCCTTCTGTTCCTTCGCGGTGCGGAAACGCGAGAGTGCCTCGACGGTCACCGGATAATCGGCAAGCCGGTCGGCAAAGGTGCGGTAGTGCTGCTCGGCGAGAATGGTCGTGGGCACCAGCACCGCCACCTGTCGCCCGCCCTGCACCGCCTTGAACGCGGCGCGCACCGCCACTTCGGTTTTGCCGTAGCCCACGTCGCCCACCAGCAGCCGGTCCATCGGCATCGGGCGTTCCATGTCCTGCTTGATGTCGTCCGTCGCCTTGCGCTGATCGGGGGTGTCCTCGTAGAGGAACGACGATTCCAGCTCACGCTGCCAGCGACCGTCTGGCGGAAAGGGAAACCCGGCACTGACGCCGCGTCGCGCGTAAAGATCAAGCAGCTCCGCCGCCATCGCCTGGATCGCCTGACGGGTTCTTTCGCGAACTTTGCGCCACGATGTGCCGCCCAACCGGTGAATCTTGGGAGGGGCGTGCTCACCGTCATCACCCCCGGCGCGATACCGCTCCAGCTGGTCGAGCCGGTAGAGCGGCACATTGAGTCGATCGCCGCCCTCGTACTCCAGCATCGCCACTTCGATCGTCCCGCCATCGACCGTGAGTGTCTGGATCCCGCGGAAAATCCCGATGCCGTGGTCGAGGTGCACCACGTAATCGCCCACTTCGAGGGCGCCGGTGACGGTGCTCGGCGCGGCCTGTCTGTAGCGTCGGGTGCGGCGAAGCCGACGGGCTCGCCGGAAGATTTCGTGATCGGTGAGCACCCGCAGCGTGGGCATGACGAAGCCGCCATCGAGGGCGCCCACTGTCAGCAACATCCCCTCGGGCCGAAATCCGTTCTCCTCCAGCAACTCGTCGAGCCGTTCGCGTTGGCCATCGTTGTCGCAAAGGATCAGGGTCGGCGTCCCCTGCCCCAGCGCCCGCAGGCGACCGAGATCGCGGTCGACCCGCTCCGGCGGGAAGAAGCCGAGCTGGATATCGGCTGGCTCCTCGTTGAGCAGCAGGCGAGGGAATGCATCCAGCTCCACGCGCCAGGCGTCCGGGGAGACAAACAGGTCGGCACGAGGTGGCGCATCCTCGCCGAGGCGACGCGCGATGTCGATGTGGTGCTCAGCCTCGCGCCACGCGCGCTGCACCTCTTCATCGTCGGGATGCGGCGACTCCTCGATGATGATCGCGTCGGACGGCAGCATCTGCAGGAGCGAACGCCGCACAATCGCCCCGGTACCGTCGTCGGCGGTCCGGGTCGAGACGCTCGTGATGGGGAGGACGGTGACGTCGCCGATGTCGGAGCCCGATCGCTGGGTGGTGAGGTCGAACATCCTGATCGATGACACCTCGTCGCCCCACCACTCAATGCGAGCCGGTGACGCCATCCCAAACCCGTAGACATCAACGATTCCACCGCGCACCGAGAACTCGGCCACTTCCGTCACGGCGCCCACACGGGTGTATCCCATCTCCTGAAGCGATGCAGTCACCGCCGTGAGCGCGCGCGCCTCGCCCCGCGTCACTCTGAGACGCAGCGCCTCCAGGGCAGCGGGCACGGCGGTGCGCTCGGCGCTGGCCCTGGCCGTGGTGACGAGCAGCCGCAGCTCGCCGCGCATCAGCGCTTCGAGCGTCTCGATGCGCTCGCCGGCGATCTCGAAGTGAGGTTCGTCTTCACCCAGCGCCTCGCGCTGCGGGTAGAGGGCCACCCCGCTGCCGGCAAGGTTCTGCAGGTCGGTCAGCCAGCGCTCGGCGTCCGCGGGGGTGGTGGCGATGACGACAGCGAGTCGACCCGCGCCGAGACGCTCCGACAGCCAGGTCGCGAGCACGGCGCCGCTCGAGCCAGGTACGCCGCTGAGGCGCACGGTGCGACCGCGCACGGGAATTCGTTCGCCGAGCGCACGAACCGTGGCGCAGCGATCGAAGGCATCAAGAATGGATTGCAGCGGCATTCAACTCCGTTGGTGAACACGCCCTGCAAGCACGGACTCCGTGAGGACGAGCAGCAGGGCAACGATGAGCAACCACGTACGCAGGTCACCGCGACCTCCCGCGGTGAAAGCGATGCGAGGGCCGCGATCGAGATCCTCGATCCGCGCACCCCGCCAAAGCGAGCGCACTTCCTGATCCGTGCCACGTGCGAGCTCGGATTCCCGGGGATCGACACGCGCCACCACGGCTCCGATGGTATCGGCGCCGGATACAAGGTAGTGTATCCCGGCCTCATTCGGTCGCCACCGCGCGCCGCCCTCGACCCGAGTGGTGATGCCCTCGCGGTGCACACCGGTGACATGATCGGGCAGCACGACGGGGTCGCCGGCCGCGACGGAAAGCAAGACGGGTGCGTCGCGAGACGCACGCGTGACGAGCGCATCGACGAACGGCACGAACGAGGCCGCCAGCGGAAGCCCGGTCCACTCGGGTTCCATCCTCGAGCCCAGCATCAGTAGGTCGCCGGTGCGCACCAGCCACGGGTCACCATCAACCCGCACCAGCACCTGCGACTCGGCACCAATCGGTTCGAGCGTAACCCGACGAGAAACGGTCTCGCGAGCGGGCAGGAGGTCCGTGCTGTCGGTGCGCGAGTCCTGCAGCACCGGCAATCCGTATCGCCACGCCGCCCCGCGAGCAGCGAGGGCACGGTTGAGAGCGCCCGTGAGCGCCGGATCGACCGGCGGCACGACAATGGACGCGCCCGCTCCCAATCCACCGACGCGCACCCCATCACCGTTGCGCACCCTGCCCTCGGCCGTGAGTACATCGAGCGCCGCGCCGACCCAGCGATCGTCGGCGTTCCATCGGACCGGCACGGGTGGCGCGACCCGGATCACCACCCGGGCTGTGTCATCCAGTCGGAACTCGTCGGGTGAAAGGTTGACGCGTACCACCGACCAACCGGGCGAGATCGGCGGCACCCGCTGCGACGCGGCGGCACCAGGCGCCACCAGTACCTCGCGCAGCGTTCGGGCACCGATGGCAATGGTGACCGGGATCGGCGTGGTGTCCGGTCCGGTCACCGTGATGCCGACCCGCCCACCGTCGGCACCCCACGGCTGCGTGCCTGTCTCGATCGAAGTCACGCGTCGATTGGCGCTGGGCGGCGTGGCAGGCCTGATAACCA
Organism: Gemmatimonadales bacterium; assembly: GCA_039915685.1. Taxonomy (GTDB): domain Bacteria; phylum Gemmatimonadota; class Gemmatimonadetes; order Gemmatimonadales; family GWC2-71-9; genus Palsa-1233. The sequence goes on from JBDSMU010000017.1 coordinate 29,231, forward strand.
GCACCGCGCCTTCACCCCGCGCCTCCGTGACCGCGGAACGCTGCAGGTCGGTGACCACGACCACTTCCCCCGGGCGGCCAGTACCGTTCACGAGGTCGCGGCCCTGTGCAATGGCCGCACCGAGGTCGAGGCGCACCGGTTCGGGCGCCAGCGTAGCGAGACGTGCGACCAGATCGCCTCGTGTCCCCGAGCGTGCCATACCGTCAGCCGTCATGAGCCAGAGGCGGTCGGCCCCCGTGGCGCGCTCCAGCACGCCACCCGCTGCGGTCACAAGGCTGGTGAGCGTCATCTCGCCCTCGCGCACCGCGGCGCTGCTCGCCGAATTGTCCACGACCAGCACCAGCGCACTCGGTTGGTGATCACCGAATCCGCGTGCCGCGACGGTCGGTCCGGCGGCGGCCAGCACCAGCATGATGATGAGCAGGGTCCTAACGACCAGGAGTAGAAGGTTGCGTAACTTGAGGCGCCGACGGTGATCGCGGGTTGCGTCCTCGAGGTAGCGCACGGCGGGGAAGGCGACTTCAGGGGGCTCACGGCGCTGCACGAGATGGAGCAGTACAGGTAGCGCGGCCGCGAGCAGTCCGACAAGCGCCCAAGGCGCGGAAAACGCAATCACAGGGCGAGCGCGCGCGCCAACGCCGATCCGAAGGGAAGGTCGGTGGGAACGACTGCGTAGCGGATCCCGGCACTGCGACACGCGTTGCCCCAGGAGCGAATCACGCCATTGACGGTATCGCGATAGGCATCGGCCCATTCGCGTGGTGCCAACGTGACGGTTCGTCCTGATTCTGGATCGCGATACCGAGTTTCCTCGCCGCGATCGAGGTCGAGTTCCGCCGGATCCGCAATGTGCAGCACGAGCACCTGGTGTCCCCGATGGCGGAGGAAGCGCAGCGCGCGCAGGGTGAGATTTCGATCGAGCAAGAGGTCGGAGATGAACACCACCATTCCGCGGTGGCGGAGCTGCCCCACCACCTGTCGAAGCGCAGGTTCTGCCGCGGTCCCAGTTCCGGCGGTGGCGGCCGCAAGGACGCGGGCCACCGCATGCCAATGGCCGCGACGCGCGCGCGCGGGCAGCGTCGCGCGAACAACGTCGTCAAAGACCACAAGTCCCGCGGCGTCACGCTGACGCTGCAGTACGAGGGCCAGGGCGGCGGCCAGGCGCGTGGCGTAGTCGAGTTTGGTGAGGCGAGTTGGCGCACCGCGCCAGGCCATCGAGGCGCTCGCGTCGAGGACCAGCATCGCGCGGAGATTGGTTTCCTCCTCGAACTGCTTGACGTACAGGCGATCGGTGCGGGCGAGCAGCTTCCAATCGACGTAACGCGGCTCGTCGCCGGGCTGGTACTGCCGGTGTTCGGCGAACTCCACCGAGAACCCCCGTCGCGGCGAACGGTGGAGTCCGTGAAGAAAACCCTCAACAATCCCCTGGGTCACGACTTCGAGCCCGCCGAGACGGGCGACGTCGGCGGGCTGCAGAAGATCTGGACGAACGGGGCGGTCGGCGCGAACCGGGTGGGTCATTCGGAGCGGAACGTACGACTGACCTCGGGACTGGTCAACGCGGGACGAGACGCGGCGGGTCAGCAAAGTGCCGCCGGGATGCATAGTTTTCCTCGCATCGACACGGCCGACTGGTCGTGCTCGCCCCTTGACGCGCCATTCGATCCGGGAGTTTCGCCCATGCACTCACGCCTTTCCCTCCCTTTTGCATTGCTTGCCCTTGCGGGTTGCGGCGGCTCGCAACCGTCGGGGCCGCTGTCTCCCGACACGCGGCTCAAGCAGCAGCGGGAGGCGGCGACGTCGATCACGGCGGCCACCGTGTTCCAGCGAATCTCGGTGATCACGCACGATTCGATGGCTGGGCGCAACACGCCGAGCCCGGGACTCGAGAAGACTGCAGCCTATCTCGCGGCGATGTACGAGCGGTGGGGGCTGAAGCCTGCTGGTGACAACGGGACGTGGTTCCAGCGATATGCGCTTGTTCGCTCCCGGTTCGACCCATCCGGATCGCTGATGGAGGTCAACGAGGCCGGCACAGTCACTCGATATCGGCTCGACCGCTGGGCGCAGGTATCGGGGCCGCGCACCGGCCAGACGATTACCGGCGCAATGCGAGTATTGAGCGGCGCGATCACCGCAGCCGACGTAACGAAGCTCGATTTGGCCGGACGGATCGTGATGTTCGTCCAGAACCCGGAGCGCGCCGCCGACAACCGCGCGGTGCTGACCGCGATCCGCGGCAAGGCACCGTCAGCCATCATCGTGCTGCAGTCGGGCGATCCGGCGCAGTTCACCGCGGGCGTCCAGCGCGCCACCGCCGGCGCCCAGGTGCTCGGCGGCGTACCGGTTACCGGTGTCCCGACGCTCACGATCCATGATTCGATATTCGCCGGCGACCCTAACGTCACCAACCGTCCGGATTGGAACGCCTTGCGCGCCTCGCCCACAGCGGTGGTGATGGACGTTCCAGACCAGGTGACCGTGACGCTTCGCCTCGCCGAAACCGAGATCTCCCGCGTGACCGCGCCGAACGTCGTGGCGATGATCGAGGGGAGCGATCCGATGCTGCGGAACGAGTACGTGGTGTACTCGGCCCACATGGATCATGTCGGGACGGTTGGCGATGGTGTGGGTGGCTGCGGTGCGCAACGCGACACCCTGCGCGGCACGATCGACAGCATCTGCAACGGCGCTGATGACGACGCATCGGGGACCATCGGGATCGCGATGATCGCAGAAGCGTTCGCGCGGCTCAAGGTGAAGCCGATGCGCTCGATCATCATCCTCAACGTGTCGGGTGAGGAGAAGGGTCTGCTGGGTTCGCAGTACTTCGCCGAGAACCCGACGGTCGCGCGCGAACAGATCGTTGCAGACCTCAACTTTGACATGATCGGCCGGAACAACCCCGATTCCATCGTGGTGATCGGCAAGGAGCACTCGGACCTGGGCAGCACGCTCGCGATGGTGTCGGGGCAGCATCCCGAGCTCCGGCTGATCGCTGCCGACGACATCTGGCCGAACGAGCGATTCTACTTCCGGTCGGATCACTATAATTTTGCGCGCAAGGGCATCCCGATTCTCTTCTTCTTCAACGGCGTGCATCCCCAGTACCACCGCCCGTCAGATGAAGTGTCGCTGATCGACACCAGCAAGCTGGCGCGGATCGCGACGCTCGGTTTCTACCTTGGCAACCGGATTGCCAACACGCCTGTCAGGCCCAAGTGGAATCCCGACAGCTACACCGAAATTGTCCAGGGCGCGGGTCGCTGATGACCGGCACCGGCGGCGATCTCGCCGATTTCGACGCCTTCCGGACCAGGATGAACGATGTCATTCTCGGCGCCGGGAACTTGACGATCAATCGTTTCTTCGCACTCGACCACCGGGCCTACGAGCCCGGTGCGCTCGGGGCGAAACAGAAGGAGATGCTCGGGCTCGTCGCGAGCATGGTGCTGCGCTGCGACGACTGCATCACCTATCACGTGGTGCGATGTCACGAGGAAGGTGTGACGCGCGCGGAATTCCTGGAGATCTTCTCGGTGGGCCTAGTGGTCGGTGGCAGCATCGTGATTCCGCACTTGCGCCGCGCGATGGAGCGGCTGGAGGAGCTTCCGGCGGACGCCGGTTGAGCCTCAACCCTCAGGCGCAGGCGCGCGTCGTGTCATCAGCACACCGACGATGATCAGCCCGCCACCGGCCACGTGCACCATGCCGGGGCGTTCCCCCAGCCCAATCATTGCCACGGCTGTGGCAATCAGCGGGACCAGGCAGTTGTAGACCGCGGCGCGCGAGGCACCCAGCGTCGCGACGCCGCGGTTCCACAGGATGTACGCCGCCACGAGCGACAGCAGCGCGGCGTACAGCATTGCCCCCCAGCCCGTCCAGGACACGCCCGCCCAGGTGGTTCGGCGAAGCTGCGGAATCGCGATCAGGATCAGCCCAGGCGCACCGGTATACATCGTCCATGCAGTGAGACGCAGCGCCGAAATGGGCAGCTTCCAATGCCGCAACAACAGGGTGTACACGGTCCATGCGCCAATGCCCATGAGCAGCAACAACTCGCCGGTGCCGAGCCCGCCCTCGATCGTCCCACCGCGCGCCACCACCACGACAACCACTCCGATGGTCGAGACCAGTACAGCCCACCGCTGGCGGAGCGTTATCGGTTCGACCCGGAGGACCCACGCGGCGAGTGTGACCAGGGCGGGCATCCCGGCGAGGATCAGCGCCGACTTGGTCACCGAGGTGCGCGCAAGGCCCTCGACGAACGCCAGCTGGTAGGTGGTGTTGCCAATCACGCCGAGGGCGATCAAGCGGAGCACGATGGGACGTGGCAGGCGCCGCGGGCCCTCGAAATATCTGACGATGGCCCAGAGGACCACCGACGCCAGCGCGAACCGCAGGGCGGTGAACGCGAGCGGCTCGATCTGCCCGAACCCGATTTTCATCGCCGTGAAGTTGCCGCCCCAGAAGAGCGTGACGAGCAGCATGCCCGTCTGGGGGCTGAGAGTCCGGCGGGAGGGCATCGGCGTCGAATATACCGGGGATCGGCGCGCCCATCGCTTTCCCCCTTCCCGACCCCGCTCCGCTATTTTGCCGCGATGAGCCAGGCACGGATCCGCAACTTCTGCATTGTCGCCCACATCGACCACGGCAAGTCGACCTTGGCCGACCGACTGATCGAGACCACCGGCACGGTGTCGAAGCGGGAGATGCGCGAACAGCTCACCGACACGATGGACCTCGAGCGCGAGCGCGGCATCACGATCAAGCTCAACGCGGTCCGGATGCGGTACCTCGCGGACGACGGCGCCGAGTATGCGCTGAATCTCATCGACACCCCGGGCCACGTCGACTTCACGTACGAGGTCTCCAGGTCGCTGGCAGCGTGCGAGGGCGCGATTCTGGTGGTCGACGCGTCGCAGGGCATCCAGGCACAGACGCTGTCCAATCTCTTTCTGGCGCTGGACGCTGGGCTCGAGATCATCCCGGTGCTCAACAAGATCGACCTCCCCGGCGCGGAACCCGACAAGCGCGCCCAGGAGATCATGGATCTCATCGGCGCGCGACGAGACGAAATCCTGGCGGTGTCGGCCAAGGATGGCACCGGGGTTCCGGCACTGCTCGAGGAAATCGTGAAGCGGGTCCCTGCTCCGACTGGTGACCCTGACGCGCCACTCCGGGCGCTGATCTTCGACTCATACTACGACCGCTACCGAGGAGCGATCCCCAGCATTCGCGTGGTCGACGGCGAGCTCCGCAAGGGAACTCAGATCGCGTTCGGCTCACACCGCGGCGACATCTACGAGATCGACGAAGTCGGCCACCTTGCACTGGGCCAGCGTGCCGCGCCGGTCCTCCGTACCGGTGAGGTCGGCTACTTCGTCGCCAACCTGCGCAATGTGCGCGACGCTCGCGTCGGCGACACCATGCTCGATGCCGCCCGTCCGGCGCCGACGCTCCTCCCGGGCTACCGCGACGTGAAGTCAATGGTGTTCGCCGGAGTGTACCCGACCGATGCGGCGCAATACGAAGACCTGCGCGACGCGCTCGAGAAGCTCGTGCTGAACGATGCGTCGCTGCAGTACGAGCCGGAGTCGTCCACCGCCCTCGGCTTCGGCTTTCGCTGCGGATTCCTCGGCCTCCTCCACCTGGAGATCGTGCAGGAACGACTCGAGCGCGAGTTCGGGCTCGACCTGATCACAACGGTGCCCACGGTGGAGTACCACGTCTACCGCACTGACGGCACCATGATCGGCGTCGAGAACCCGAGCGACCTTCCCGATCCCGCGGGGATCTCCCGGATCGAGGAGCCGTACGTGAAAACACGCATCATGGCACCGACCGAATACATCGGCGGGATCATGAAGCTGGGGCAGGAGCGGCGCGGGGTGTACCACGGGATGACGTATCTCGACGCGGCGCGCGTCGAGTTCTCCTTCGACTTCCCCCTCGGCGAGATCGTGCTCGATTTTTACGATCGCCTGAAGTCAATCTCCCGCGGCTATGCCTCGCTCGACTATGAGATGGCGGGATTCCGCGAGTCACCGCTGGTCAAGCTCGACCTGATGCTGAACGGCGACCCCATCGATGCCTTCAGCGTGATCATTCACAAAGACAAGGCGTACGAGTGGGGTCGCAAGATCGCCGAGAAGCTGCGCGAATTGATCCCCCGGCAATTGTTCGCGGTGTCGATCCAGGCGGCGATCGGGAACAAGGTGATTGCCCGCGAATCCATTTCGCCGATGCGCAAGGATGTGCTGGCGAAGTGCTACGGCGGTGATATCACCCGCAAGCGGAAGCTCCTGGAGAAGCAGAAGGAGGGGAAGAAGCGGATGAAACAGATCGGGACGGTCGAGATCCCGCAGGAAGCCTTCCTGGCCGTCCTACAGGTCGACTAGATGGCGGGATCCGAGGGCGGACCTACGCTCGTCATCCAGACTGCGTTTCTCGGTGACGTCGTCCTCACCACGCCGCTCCTTCAGGCGCTCGCCGACGAACATGGCCCAGTCGACGTGGTGACCACCCCGGGTGCCGCCGCGCTGTTGGAGGCCGACCCCGCCGTGCGGCGCGTGATCCGATACGACAAGCACGGCGAGGCCCGCGGACTTCGCGGTATCGTCGTGCTCGCCCGGCAGCTTCGCGCCGAGGGGTACCGCCGGGCCTATCTTCCTCATCGGTCGTGGCGTACCGGGGCGATCGCATGGCTGGCGGGGATCCCGGAGCGGATCGGCTTCGATGATGCGCCCGCCCGTCTCCTGTATACCGATCGTCGGCCACGCGCCGGGGCGCACGAGAGCGATCGAGTGCTCGCACTCTCGGGAACCTCGGGATATCCGGTCTCGCTCGGGCTGGACGGCGACGACGAGGCATCGGCCGAGGCTTGGATGATCGCGCGGGACGTGCCGCCGCAATTTGTGGCGATGGCGCCGGGATCGATCTGGGGCACCAAGCGATGGGGAAGATTTGCCGAGTTGGCCGCGACCATCGATCACTTCGTGGTCGTTGTCGGTGGTCCCGAGGACCGCGTGCTCGGCGAAGCGATCGTCGAGGCGGCGTCGGGGCGCGTCGCCAACGCCGCGGGCACCCTTCCTCTTCGGGCTTCGGCGGCGGTGATTGCGCGGGCCGGTGTACTGGTCACCAACGACTCCGCGCCGCTCCACCTTGCGCAGGCCGTTGGTACCCCCACTATCGCGCTCTTCGGGCCAACGGTGACGGAGTTTGGATTCGGGCCCCGCGGGCCCCACGACTTGGTGATCGACGCGGGAGTACTGCCCTGCCGCCCGTGTTCCTCTCACGGCCCGCAGCGCTGCCCCCTTGGGCATCACCGCTGCATGACCGACATTGGAGTCGAGGCAGTCGCTGCGGCGACCGATCGGATCATGACGCAAAACCATGAGTGAGGAAACTCTGGACTACGTGCTCGGAATCGACATCGGCGGAACGAATTTGGTCGTCGGCGCAGTCGCCGTCGACGGTTCTCGCGTTGTCGCTCCCGAGACCCGACCTACGAATCCAGGTCGCGGCGCCGACGCCGTGATCAACGAATTGATCTCGATGGGCACCGACGCCCTTGCCGCGTTGCGGACCGAGGTTCCCGGCGCCCGGGTCGCCGGGGTCGGCATCGGGGCGCCTGGGCCGCTCGACACCCGCAAGGGTATCGTCCTCCTCACCCCCAACCTCGGGTGGGTGAACGTCTCGCTGCGGGATCGGATCGCCGCGGGGCTGGAGCTGCCCGCTGCGCTCGATAACGACGCGAACTGCGCGGTGTTGGGCGAGGCGTGGGTCGGAGCGGCGCGGGGCGCCACGTATGTGATCGGGATCACCATCGGGACCGGTATCGGCGGCGGCATCGTGCTGAACGGGCAGCTCCATCACGGCGCCGCAGACTGCGCGGGCGAGATCGGGCACATCACCATCGACCTCGACGGTCGGCTCTGCGGGTGCGGCAACTACGGCTGCCTGGAGGCATATGCCTCCGGACCTGCGATCGCCCGCCGAGCCGTGGAACGATTGAGCGAGGGCGACGACGGTGTGTTGATGTCACTCGTCGACGGTGACCTCGACCGGGTGACGGCGCAGACGGTGTACGAAGCCGCCCACGCCGGTGACGCCGTGGCCCTCGATGTGGTGCGCGACACCGCCCATTATCTCGGCGCAGGCATCGCGAACCTGCTGAACATCTTCAATCCCGACCGGGTCGTGATCGTCGGCGGGGTGACTCGAGCGGGTGACAGCCTCTTCGATCCGTTGCGCCGCGAAGTGTCGCGTCGCGCCTTCAAGCCGGCAGTCAAGTCGTGCCAGATCATCCCGGGCGAGCTTGACGGCCTCGCCGGCGTCTACGGCGCCGCACGGATGTTTCTCGATCGCCAATCCGAGGGGCGCGACTGATGCCGCGCGTCGGGGTGATCGGTTCGCTCGTGTGGGACGAGATCCATGGTCGCGACCCAATGGTCGCACCGGTGGAGGAATGGGGCGGCATTGCTTACGCGCTCGCGGCGATGGACGCCGCCGTGCCCGAAGGATGGGAGATCGTCCCGCTGGTGAAGGTCGGGCACGATCTCGCCGTTGAAGCGGCCGATTTCCTGCGCGGGCTGCAACACCTTGCGCCCGGCGCACGCTGCATCGAGGTGCCGGTCGCGAACAACCGGGTCACGCTGCGGTACGAGTCGGCCGAACGACGGTGCGAGCGGATGGAGGGGGGGGTGCCGGCGTGGAACTGGTCAGAACTCGGTCCGATGGTGCGCGATCTCGATGCGCTCTACGTGAACTTCATTTCCGGTTTCGAGATGTGCCTCGGCACGGCCGAGGCACTGAGGCTCGGGTTCGACCGACCGATCTATGCCGACCTGCATTCGCTCTTCCTCGGCATGGGGGCCGATGGCGTTCGCCGCCTAAGGCCCCTCCCCAACGCACCCGCGTGGTTCTCCTTCTTCGATTTCGTGCAGCTCAACGAGGACGAGATGCAGCAACTCGGCGGCGATCCGCTCGCGATCGCGGCCGATGCGCTGGGCGCGGGGGTGTCGCTGCTCAACGTCACGGTGGGCGCACGCGGTGTGATCTACGTCGCGCGCCCGGGCTTGGAGTCGGGGGCCGACCTTCGGCCCGAGGATACCGCGGATACGAGCCGCAGCACGGCGATCCGCACTGAACTGCTCGCGCCGCCCGCTGTCGACGCACTCGACCCAACGGGTTGTGGCGATGTGTTCGGGGCGACGTGTGCCGCGCGGCTTTTTGCTGGTGACACTGTCACGGAAGCGCTCCGGCGTGCCAACGCGGCGGCGGCGCGCAACGCCGGGTTCCGCGGTGCCAGCGGGCTCGCCCATCACCTTCGTGGCAGCTTGGTGCCGGCCTGATGCGCGTTGTGGACGTGCCCGCCAGCCTCGACGACAGGACGATCGACCAGTTCGCGGCGTCGATCGGGGCGTGGCCACCCGACGACAGGCTGCTGGTCGATGCACGGGCCACTCAATTCGCCTCGCCGGCCGGGTTCACTGCACTGCTCACTCTCGGACAGGCAGTGGCCGAGGCTGACGGCCCGCGGCCGCTCCTGCACGTGCCGACGTCGGAAAACGTGGCATCGTACTGGGCCAAGGCTGGACTTCTCGAACATGCGGCCGAGTATTTCGAGTTGCACGGCAAGGTGCCCAAGCGCCGGCGCAGCGAAGGAAGCGATGTCCTCCTCGCGGTGCGCCCGGTCCGCGAGCAGCTCGACGTGCACGCGATCATTGACGGGATCAACGACAAGATCGCGCAGATGCTGACGGAGCGACTGAACCTCGAGGCAAGCTTCATCGGTGGCTTCAGCCAGGCACTCTCCGAGGTGTGCCAGAACGTCGTCGAGCACGCTGGAACGGGCGGGTGGGTCGCCGCACACACCTACCTCTTCCGCCAGCGTCTCGGCCGCAACGTCGCCGTTATCTCGGTGAGCGACGCCGGGATCGGGTTCCGCCGCAGCTTTGAGGGGCTGCATGCCCGCCAGCTTGGCGATCGCTGGACGGATGGCGCCGCCATCGAGGCGGCACTTATCCACGGCCAGTCCCGCTTCCGCGATCCCGGTCGAGGGCAGGGACTGATGGGCGTCAAGCGATTCATCAGCAAGTGGAACAGCAAGGTTTCGGTGCGCAGCGGCACGGCGCGCGTTGCCATCGGCCCGAGAAGCTGGGACGACGAGGATCCGCGCTCGGATGACCTGTCGTGGTTCCCTGGTTCCCAGCTCACGATCATGATCCCGGCAAAGGAGGGTGCATCGTGATCGCGCATATCCGTCTCGACGCAATGATCCTTCAGACGCTTGCGCGTCCGTATCGCGATCTGGTCACTCGGCCGACCGGACGTGCGGTGCGCCGCCAGGTGGTGAGCGTGTTGCAGGATGCCGTCGAGCAGGATGCGCACCTCGACTTCAGCGACATCGGCGTCGTCGATTTTTCCTGCGCCGATGAAATCGTCGCCAAGCTCCTCACCGGCGCCGACGGGATCGGGGTCACACGGATCGTGTTGCTCGGGCTGACCGACAATCATGTCGACGCCATCGAACATGTGCTGCGGCACCACGGATTGGTGGTCGTCGCGATTTGTGCCAGTAATCCTGCTCCGCGCCTGCTGGGACAGATCGGTGATGATGACCGCGCGGCGTTTCACGCATTGGCCGAGCGCGGGCGCAGCGGCCCCGAACCCGTCGCCGCGGCACTGGCCTGGTCCGTGGAACGCGCACGCCAATCGCTCGCAACGCTCGCAGGGCGAGGCTGCGTGCTGGCCCATCCCGATGCAACCTTCGAACTCGGAGTCGTCGCATGATGCCTCGTCCTGGTCTCTCGACGATCGCGATTCACGGCCGTACGCACCGCGGTGCCGATTGGTCGCCGGTGACAAGTCCGGTGTATCAGACGAGCACCTTCCGCAATCCTGTTGGGGGCGAGGATGAGGTGCTCTACACCCGGTACGGCAACAACCCGAACCAGACTGAGCTGGCGGCCAAGTACGCGCTGCTTGAAGGCGCGGAGCAGGCGGTGTTCGTGGCGAGCGGAATGGCCGCCACGGCGCTCGCGCACCTCGCCGTACTTCGGCCAGGTGACCACCTCATCTCGTCGCTGTGGGTCTACGGCGGGACCCGGGTCCTCTTCGATGGTGAGTTCGCCCGTCATGGCATCGATGTAACCTATGTCGATCCCGATCGGCCGCGCGCCTGGCGCAAGGCGCTGCGCAAGAACACCCGCGCCGTATTCGTGGAAGCCCTGACCAATCCGCTGATGCGCGTCGTGGATGTTCCGGCGATCGCGAAGGTGACCCGCGACCAGGGGCTGGCCCTCATCGTTGACGGGACATTCTGCTCACCCATCAACTTCCGTCCGCTGGAGCATGGGGCCGACATCGTAATCACCAGTGCCACCAAGTACCTCAATGGGCACAGCGACGTGATCGCGGGGGCCGTGGCCGGGACCGCATCGATCATCGAAGAGGTCACCCGTCTGATGCGGACATGGGGCCCCGCCATCGACCCGCACGCCGCGTGGCTGACCGAACGGGGCCTCAAGACACTGGCGCTGCGTGTAGAGCGGTGCAACGCGAACGCCCAGGCCGTCGCCGAATGGGCTTCTGAACGCGCCGAGTTCTCGGCGGTCCACTATCCCGGGCTCAAGAATCATCCCGACCATCGCGTGGCCAATCGCCTGCTCGACGGCTACGGCGGAATGGTGGGACTGGTGCTCGCCGGCGGGGCGGACGCCGCGCAGCGATTCTGTTCCCATCTGCGGGTGGTGTCGCACGCGCCGTCACTGGGCGGTGTCGAGTCGCTGGTGTCGGAGCCCCGACTCACCTCGCACAAGGCTCTCGCGCCGGACGAGCGCGTGGCGCAGGGCGTCCCCGACGGCTTTCTCCGCCTCTCCTGCGGCTGCGAGAACGCCGCCGACATCGTCGCCGACCTCGAGGGTGCACTCTAACGCCGGCGCCGGTGCTGGCGCGCACCGCCTGTGCGCTGCCTCGTTTATCTTCCGGTCGTGATCCGATTCACCAAGGTATCCAAGCGCTATCCGACCGGAACCGGTCCCGCCGTCGAGGCCATGACGTTCCACGTCGGTCGCGGCGAATTTGTCTTTCTCACCGGCCATTCCGGCGCTGGGAAATCCACCGTTCTGAAACTGATGTACGGCGAGGAACGCCCCACCGAGGGGGACGTCCGCGTGTCGGGGTTCGGCGTCGGCCAACTCGGCCGCGATGAACTGCCGCGGTTGCGGCGCCGCCTCGGCATTGTCTTCCAGGACTTTCGGCTGCTGGAGGATCGCACGGCCGCCGAGAACGTGGCGTTCGCGCTCGAGGCCACGGGATCCCGTGCTGACGTGATTCCGCAGCGCGTTGCGCGGGTCCTCGACCAGGTCGGTCTCGCGAACAAGTCAGAGTCATTTCCCCGCGAGCTCTCCGGCGGGGAGCAGCAGCGCGTGGCGATTGCGCGTGCCTTGGTCAACGACCCACCGGTCCTGCTGGCCGACGAACCCACCGGCAATCTCGACGAGCGCGCCACCCGGGGCGTCTTCGGGCTGCTCACCGATATCAACGCGGCAGGGACGGTGGTGGTGATGGCCACCCACGACCTCGACCTCGTGCGACACGCTGCACGACGAACGCTGGAGATGCGCGACGGTCGGTTGGTGTACGACAGCAGCACCGATGCCGTGGTCGAGCCATGAACCTTCTCTGGCGCGAGGCACTGCTTGCGTTCCGGCGCACGCGCACGCTATCGGCGCTATCGGTCACCACCATCGCCTTCGCCCTCTTCGTCAGCGGACTGTTCGGCCTCGTTGCCCTCAACATGCGGGCGGCGATCGCGCGAGTGGAGGAGCGCGTCGAGGTGATCGCGTTCGTGCACCGCGGCACGCCGACCCAGACGCTCACGGTGGCGGGACAGGACATCGCGGCCTTCCCCGAAGTGCTCACGGTCAGCTATGTGTCGGAAGAGGATGCCCTCGGGCGCGCCCGGGCCGAATTGGTCGAGTTCGAGGACGCCTACAAGGACCTCGAGGTCAACCCGCTGCCGGCGTCTCTGGAGCTTCGCCTCAAGCCGGGCTTTCGCGACGCAACCAGCGCTGGTCACGTCGCCGAGCGCCTCAAGAGCTTCGATTTCGTGGAGGACGTGCGATACGGCGAGGACTGGGTGCACCGCCTCGACACGCTCCGAAAAATGGCCGCGCTGATCGGCCTCGGCATCGGGTTCGCCTTCGCCCTCGTCTCGATCGTCATCATCGGCGTGACCATACGGATGACGGTACTCCAGCGAGCACGCGAGATCCAGATCATGCGGCTGGTTGGTGCGACCGACTGGTTTATCCGTGGTCCGTTCCTCCTCGAGGGCGCGATCAAGGGATTTCTTGGCGGACTCATCGCGGTCGGACTCTGCGCCGCAGTGTTCGGGGCCTTCCGTTCCCAGAGCATCGCGCTGGGCACGGGGCTGCTCTTCTTCGGCCCGGTCCAGGCCCTGCTGGTGCTCGTCTTTGGCGTCCTGCTCGGATTCGGCGGTTCGCTGTTCAGCGTCGGGCGTCACCTGCGCAATGTGTAGCGCCGTGGGCGCGCGTACGCGGCGCACGATGCGAACGGCGATGGCCGCCCTCGCGATCGCGTCTACCGCATCAGCGCTCACCCCCCAAGTGGTCCTCGCCCAGCAATCCGAGATGGAGAAATCGCGCCAGCGCCTGGACGAGATCCGGCGCGAACGGGAAAGATTGCGGAATCAGCAGCAGCGACTGTCCGGACAGCTCAATGATGCCGGTGCGGCGCTTCGGAACATTGAGCGACAGCGCCAGGCAACCACCAGCCTTGTGAACGAGATCGAGCAGCAGATCGGAGGTCTGGGCTCGCAGCTCGAACGATCAGCCGCCGAACTCGCGCTGGCGCAGGACAACCTCGTCGAGCGGCGCGCGGTGCTACGACGGCGGCTCACCGATATCTACAAGCGCGGACCCCTCTACACATTCCAGGTGCTGCTCGCCGCCGAATCGTTCGGCGATCTCCTCACCCGATACAAGTACCTCTTCCTGACATCGCGGCAGGATCGTACGCTGATGGAGGATGTGGAACAGCTCACCGCACGGGTCCAGCGCGAGCGCAACAACCTGCTGGGGATTCGCGGCGAGCTCGACCGGCGCCGCGAGGAACGGGAGGCCGAGCTGGAGCGATATTCGAGGCTCGCCGACGAACGGCAGAGCCAGCTCACGACGCTGGGTCGGCGATCGACCCAGACCAAGCAGCAGCTCACCTCGCTCGAGCGCGACGAGGCACGACTCAACAGCGTGCTCGCGGATCTGGCCCGCAGGGCCAGCGCGGCGCGAGCCGCGCCAAGGGCTGTCGGCACGGTGCCGGCGGCTAGTCCGGCCACGTTGAGCACCGCCGACATCGGGAAGCTCGACTGGCCAGTCGACGGTCGCATCGTTTTCGAGTTCGGTCGCGACACCCTGCGCAACGGCGGGGTGATCATCTGGAACGGGATCGGGATCGCGGCAGACGCCGGCACGCCCGTGAAGGCGGTCGAGGCGGGAACGGTCGCGATGGTACAGCGCCTGGGGACGTACGGGTTGGCGGTGATCATTGAGCATGGCGACGGCTATTACTCGCTCTACATGCAGCTGCGCAACGCCACGGTGCAGGCCAACCAGAAGATTTCCAAGGGACAGGTGGTAGGAGCGGTGGGGGGAGAGAACTCCGACCATGGTGCGCATTTGTACTTCGAGATTCGCGGCAAGAACCAGATCGCGCTCGACCCGATGGCCTGGCTTCGACGACGCGGCTGATGCCGTGCCGCCGCCCCCCTCAGGCGGCGCTGCCGATCCGCTCGCCGCCCTCGGCCTTGCCCACAATGAGCGCGCGCTCGACCAGGGCGAACATGTCCTCCGGCTTGTGAATGCCCGGATGCGGGAAAGAGGCGATACCCGCACTGAGGGTGCAGCGCACGCCGAGGTGCTGTTCGTCCAGACCCGATCCATCGAGGCGGGCGCGGATACGGTGGACGGCGTTGCGAGCGCCCTCGAGATCGGTCTCGGGAAGCAGGAGAAGGAACTCCTCGCCGCCATATCGAGCCACGAAATCGGGCGCGCGGAGTTCACGCTGAAGCAGCCGACCGAGGTCGCCGAGGACCCGGTGGCCGCCGTCGCGCCCGAGACGCTCGTTGATGGCGCGCATGCCGTCGACGTCGAGGAGCACGAGCCCGAATGCCACGTCATAACGGCGCGCCCGCTCGAATTCCTCGCGGATACGACGATCGAGTGCGTCGAGGGTGCCGCAGCCGGTGAGTGGATCGACGCTCGAAGCCAGCGACTGCCGGCGGGCAATGGCGCTCCGACGTTCTTCGGCCTCGAGGAGCCGCGAGGTCGCAACCACGACGTGCTCGGCGAAATCGAGTTGGCTGCGAACGAGGGGTGCCTCGCCGTCACGTGTCCGGAGCACCACGGTCCCCACCGCACGGCCAAGCAGCACGATGGGAATCGCCGCGGCACTGGCGATGTCATCCGGCGGACCGTTGAGGGCGCTGCGTCCCGCGGTCGGTCCATACACGGTGCTCGCGCTCGTGTCGGCGACGTATATCGTCTCGGCCTTCGCGATCGCCGCCGAGGCTTCCGGCCAACGTTCGAGGTCGGCATCAACGTCGCGTAACTTGGGCGAATCGGTGGCTGCGACCAGCCGCCCCGATGCACCGGCCGCCTGATGCAGAATGCAGGTGACCGACCGGACGTCGAGTGCGTGGGATAGCGTCTTCACGAGCGCGTGTAGCATCTCGTCGCGATGCAGCTCGACCGCCACCTGTTGCAACGCATCAAAGAGACGGAGGTCGTGGGCCCCGGGGCCGTGAGCGCTGATCCGTGGCGAGACCAACCGGGCGCGAATCCTCGCCAGGACGTACGCGGTTGCACTGGGGATCAGGATCGCATCGTCGGCACCGGCCCGCGCGGCAACAACGAGCTGGTCCACATCATCGCTGTTGATCAACAACACGACCTGCGCGCCGGCCGAGCGCGCCATCGCAAAGGCAGCTGCAAGTTGGGTATGGGATTCATCGAGCCGCTCGCAGGTGACGAGCAGCATCGCGGGACGCGCCGGCAGCTGGGCAGGATCGTCGGCCTCCGCGACCTGCAAACCTGAGCGGAGCAGGTCACGCTCAAGGCCGTCAGGGCGACATGACGGATCGCCGAAGAGCACAACCAGTGGACGCGCCGGCGGAGTCACCGGCTCTTGCGGCGTCAGGGGAGAACTTTCAATGCGAACCAGTTCAGGCACCAGACCTCGACAGGAAAAAGCGATGGTGGGCCCAGGCGAGTGGGTGGAACGCTTGGGAGCCCATGTCTCAACGCAGGGAGGATGTCCGACGGCGCCACGGCGCGGCTTCGCAATCGGCGCTACCGCCATCCAGCTCTTCACCAAGACCCCAAACATGTGGCGGGAGCCAGAGGTGACACCGGAGGTCGCTGCCGACTTTCATCGGGCGCGGGAGGTTCATCCGGTCGAATTCGCTGTCTCGCACGATTCGTACCTGATCAACTTGGCCTCGCCAGACCCCGCCCTGAGAGCCAAATCGATCGCAGCCTTCATCGGCGAACTGACGCGTTCCGAGGCACTTGCCCTTGATGGGATCGTTTCCCACCCGGGGAATTACATCGACGACCACGATGCCGGTTTGGAGCGCAATGCAATGGCGATCACCGAGGCGCTTCGGGCCACCCCCGGCGAGGTACCGGTCCTGCTCGAAACCACCGCCGGCTCGGGGACCGTGCTCGGAAGGACCTTCGAGGAGCTGGCCTGCATCCGGGACCTGGTGGCCGAAGATGTCCGACACCGGGTACGGTTTTGCGCTGATACGTGCCACCTCTACAGCGCCGGATATGACCTTGTCTCGAACTTCGAGGCGGTGTGGGACAAATGGGAAAGCGTTATCGGTTTAGACTTGCTCGCCTGTATTCACCTGAATGACTCCAAAACCCCATTCGCCTCTCGCCGCGATCGACACGCCTTGATCGGTGAGGGGTCCCTGGGGACCGAGCCATTTCGGCAGATCATGCGGTCGAGTCGGCTCGCAGGTGTGCCGAAGATTCTCGAGACCCCCAAGGGTGACGCCGATGAGACGACGAACGACCTCGCCATGCTTGCGCTGCTTCGCGCCATGGTGGCAAAGAATTGACCGCCTCCACGGCTGGGGGCATCTTCGCAGGATGCAATTCCCCTCGCTGCTCGTCATCGGCGCGCTCGTCGTCGCCCCCATCGGTGCCCAGACCACGGCCCGGCTCACCGTCGGCGGCACGTTGGGGACGGCCCTGGCGAGCGACCAACTCGGAGGGCCAGTTTCGCTCGGCACTGGGGTGCCGGTGACCGCCGCTCTCAGTGTCGCCCACCCGATCGGCGCGGGGTACCGTGCGCTCGCTGAGGTACGGGGGGGCCGGGGTGCGCTGCGCGCAGACAACAATGGCGAGAGCTCCACCATCCCGGGCCTCACCACCGTGGGCTTGATGCTCCTGGTCGACGGGCCGCTCGCCCATCGGGTCCGGTGGGAGTTGGGCGCAGGATTCTTGAGCTATCGACCCGCTGAACTATCGGGCGCCTTCAGCAAGGGTGGTCCCACTCCGTGGCTGCTCGGCGCCGGCCTGAATTGGTCGCGGCCGCTGTCTGAATCGTTCGACCTGGTCGCGAACGGCCGCTATGACTTCCACCAGTTCCGGAGTCGGCAGCTCGATTCCCGGGGCTACACGCAGTATCAGTCGGTGCACCGGATCGGACTGGGCGTCGGCATCGAACGGAGCTTCTGATGCGTCGACTCATCCCCGCCGTCCTGCTCCTCGGCGCCGCGTGCTCCGACCTCATCTCGCCAACTCGCGTGCCGCCCTACGAGTACCGCCAATTTGTCGCCAGCGGCGGATCGCGGATCGACACGCTGACCTTTCGCTGGCCCCGCTCCTTCCTCCCCGTTCGGATCTGGGTCGCCGACGATGAGCCGCTTCGCCAGCCAATCTCGACGGCAATCAGTCGTTGGCAGGGCGCACTGCTGTTCGGGGAGTTCCGCGCCGAGATGGTGACTGACTCGTCCCGTGCCGATGTCATCGTGCGGAATGTGCCCTCACCTGGTGGCATCGGTCTTTCGCGCATTCGACTCGATGCGCTGGCGCCCGAATGCATCGGTGCCACCGATATCCGCACTGACGCTGCGCTCACCCAGGTGATCCTGCCGATGCGGGTGTACATCTGGCCGCGTTTCAGTCCGCAGAACCCAAACCTGCCGGCGTGCTACGAGATCACTGCGACCCACGAACTGGGGCACGTACTCGGCATCATCAACCCCAATCACTCCCCCGATATCGGCGACGTGATGTTCAGCAACCCGGTCTTCAACGGGCTCAGCGACCGCGACATCTCGACTGCGGAGGTGGTGTCGCACATCACGCCCACGCTCACGCCAACGGGACGCCGGTAGGCGCACCGACGCTGGCCACGTCCGGCGACCCCCTATCTTTCAGCTCTCGCGCCAGCCACATCTGGCTGCCCATTTGATGGAGATGACATGACGGCACCATCCACTGCGAACGACGTCAACGCACCGGACTGGGTGACCCATCCGGGGCTCGCGGCATGGGTCGGCCGCATTGCCGCCCTCACCCGTCCGGATCGCATTCATTGGTGCGACGGGTCGCAGGAGGAATATGACGAGCTCTGCCAGCAGATGGTCGACGCCGGCACATTCGTTCGCCTGAACGAGGCCAAGCGCCCGAACTCGTTTCTCGCCCAGTCGGACCCGAGCGACGTGGCTCGCGTTGAAGATCGTACCTTCATCTGCAGCACACGACGGGGCGATGCGGGACCGACCAACAACTGGATGGATCCGCGCGAAATGCGGACGACACTGAATGGGCTTTTCGACGGCTGCATGCGCGGGCGCACGATGTACGTGGTACCGTTCTCGATGGGTCCGATCGGGTCGCCCCTGTCGCACATCGGCGTCGAACTGTCCGATTCGCCGTACGTCGCGGTCAACATGCGGATCATGACGCGCATGGGGCAAAAGGTGCTCGAGGCGCTGGGCGACAGCGCGTACGTGCCGTGCGTGCATTCCGTGGGCGCACCGCTCGAGCCAGGACAGGTCGACGTGCGGTGGCCCTGCAACGCCGAGCAGAAGTACATCGTGCACTTTCCGCAGGAACACGAAATCTGGTCGTTCGGGTCGGGATACGGCGGCAACGCACTGCTGGGCAAGAAATGTTTCGCACTGCGCATCGCCTCCGCGATGGGCCGCGACGACAACTGGATGGCGGAGCACACGCTCATCCTCGGCGTAGAGGATCCGCACGGCGAGAAAACGTATGTGGCGGCTGGCTTTCCGAGCGCGTGCGGCAAGACCAACTTCGCGATGCTGATCCCGCCCGATGGCTACGAGGGATGGAAGGTCACCACGGTGGGCGACGACATCGCCTGGATCAGGCCGAGCGATGACGGCACGCTGTACGCCATCAACCCCGAGGCCGGCTACTTCGGCGTCGCACCCGGCACGTCGTACGACACGAATCCGAATGCGATGGCAACGATCGAGACGAATACGATATTCACGAACGTGGCGCTGACCCCCGATGGCGACGTCTGGTGGGAGGGAATGACCGACGAGCCACCGGCACAGCTCACCGACTGGCGCGGCAACGCGTGGACCCCGGACTCGAAGACGCCCGCTGCCCACCCGAACGCACGGTTCACCGCGCCGGCGTCGCAATGCCCCTCGATCGACCCTGCGTGGGAGGACCCAGCGGGCGTGCGCATCGCGGCCTTCATCTACGGTGGCCGCCGCGCCACGACGGTGCCGCTGGTCTACCAGTCCTTCAACTGGAACTACGGCGTCTACCTCGGCGCGACCATCGGGTCGGAAACAACGGCCGCCGCCGCCGGCGCCGTGGGCAACGTGCGTCGCGACCCGTTCGCGATGCTGCCGTTCTGCGGCTATCACATGGGCGACTATTTCAACCACTGGTTGCAGATGGGCCGCGGCCTCAAAGTCCCGCCCCGCATCTTCTGCGTGAACTGGTTCCGCAAGGACGAGAGCGGCAAGTTCATCTGGCCCGGCTTTGGGCAGAATATGCGGGTGCTCGAGTGGGTCGTGAACCGGGTACACGGTCGGGGCGCCGGCATCGAATCGCCGATCGGATGGATGCCCCGCTACGAAGATCTGAACTGGGAAGGCCTCGACTTTCCGCGCGAGACTTTCGAGAAGTTGATGGAGGTCGATCGCGAACAGTGGAAGGCCGAACTGCTGTCGCACCGCGAGCTGTTCGAGATGCTGTACGACCGCCTGCCCCAGGAGTTCATGTGGATGCGCGAACTGATCCTGTCGGCCCTTTGGCGCAGCCCCGAACGCTGGAGCCTGGGCGACGAGCGAATCTGACCGCTGACCGGGGCGCCTGACATGACCCGCCACGCGGAGATTATCCGCGATCCGCTCTGGGACAACATCCGCCTCGAGCCGGATGCGGTCGCGGCGCTCGACACCCCGACCGTGCAGCGACTCCGGCACGTCCGCCAGCTCGGACACGCCTTCCTCGTGTATCCCGGCGCCACCCACTCTCGCTTCGAGCACGCCCTCGGCGCGTACCATCTCACTCGCCGTGCACTCACCGTCCTCGGCGATCGCGGCGACCTGCGAGGAGTACCGGACGAGGAATGCGTGGCGGTGCGACTGGCGGCACTGCTGCACGACATCGGACACTACCCCTTCTCGCATGCCCTCGAGGAGGCCGGGTTTCCCAGTCACGAGGCGCTAGGCGCGCAGCGACTGAGCGAGGGTGAACTCGCGGCCGTGCTGCGGCAAGTCGGCGGCGACGCGCTCATAGACCGGATCTCAGGACTGATTCAAGGGAAGAGCGACTCGCCACTCGCCGGCCTGATCTCGGGATCGCTCGACCTCGACAAGATCGACTACCTGAGTCGCGACGCGCGGATGTGCGGCGTGCCCTACGGGACGGTTGACGTGGACAGGCTTCTCGCATCGATCGCTCTGGTGGAAGTGCCTGATGGCCGCCGCGCCGTGGGCGTGCATGAGAAGGGCGTCAGCGCCCTCGAGTCCCTGCTCTTTGCCAAGTACCAGATGTACCGGAATGTCTATTGGCACCACGCGGTGCGGTCGGCAACCTGCATGTTCAAGCGCGCAGTTCGTGCAGCGGTCGGGACGGGCCGGCTCGACGCGGAGTTCGTCTCCAATGCGACTGACGGCTCCCTCATGACCGAACTGCTGGCGCACGACCCGACGGGCATCGGGCGGGCGGTCCACGAGCGCCGCCTCTACAAGCGCGCCCTCGACCTGCCAGCCAGCGAGGTGCCCGATGACCTGCCGACGTGGTTGTCTGACGACCCTGACGCGGTGGAGCGCGCCGAGGACGCGTTGGCCGCAGATATGGACCTCGAACCTGGCGCTGTGCTTGTCGATTTCCCGGCCAGGGCATCGATGCTCAGCGTGGACCTGCCGCTCGCGATGCGTGATGGGCACGCCGAACGGCTCACCGACGAGGGGCGTGCCGGCCAACTCGGCCTGCCGCGGGTTGCCGACGAGCTCTACCGCAGTGCCCGGCGGCTGCGGGTGTTTACCGCCGAGCCTCGACGCATCTCGGGCATACCCGCAGTGCTTCGCCGATAGGATGCAGAACGGGCCGGCGCACGCTGCGCCGGCCCGCTCGATTCTCAAGCGACATCTGTTAGCCCCGAATTGCCGGCACCTCGCCGGTGGGGGGCGCGATCGCCTCGATCTTCACCAGGATGGTCGTGATGTTGTCGAGGCCACCGCGGTGATTGGCATCGGCAATCAACTTGTCGATCATCTGCTCCAGGTCCAGATCGGCGGTGAGGATCTCGCGGAGATCATCATCGTCGAGCATGCCAGTGAGTCCATCGGACGCAAGCAGGATGAGGTCGTCGGCCTCGAGCGTGCCAACGAAGAGGTCGGGCACGACGTCGCCATTGGAGCCAACGCAGCGGGTGATCACATTGGCGTACGGGTGGACTCGGGCCTCGACCGCGGTGAGGCGACCGGCATCGACCTGTTCCTGCACGTAGCTGTGATCCTTGGTGATCTGCGTGAGTACGCCTCCGCGAAGGAGGTACGCCCGTGAATCACCGACCTGCCCGATGAGGTAGCGACGCGGAAGGAGCGCGAGTGCGGTCACCGTGGTGCCCATGCCCCGCTTATCCTCTTCCAGGGTGGTGCGCCGGAAGATCGCACCGTTCGCCGACCGGATCGACGATACCATTTGCGCCATCAACTCGTCATCACTCATCCCGCGCACCGGTCGGAACTCCTCCGCGACCAGCCGCGACGCCATCTCGCTGGCGACCTCGCCCGCGGCGTGGCCACCCATGCCATCGGCGACGACGAAGAATCCGCGTTCGCTCGCCATGAGATAGGTGTCCTCGTTCCCGGAGCGCACCACCCCGACATCGGTGCGTGCAGCACACATGAATCGCATTCAGCGGACCCGAAACAGTAAGAAGTAGAGAATCAGCACGGCAGCAACAGCGGCGGCGGTGATCCAGATTGCGGGGGCGCGGGAGCGCGCCGCCGGAATTTCCTCGTAACCATAACCCCCGAACACCACCCGAGCCGGATGCGCCCGAGGAGTCACAACAGACGCCGGCCCGTCGACATCGCCCGTCCCGACGCCCGCATCGTCGAGTCCGGTGACGCCGATCAGCGATGGTTCCCCCCCGTCAGGCGACACGGAATCCTCCCACCTGTCGCGCGGGTTGAACGCAAGCACGACCTCACCGAGGCGAATCTCTGACCCTGGTGCGAGCGGCAACGCACCCAGCACCGGTTCACCATCCACCCATGTTCCGTTGACCGAATCGAGGTCGGTCACGGTCCATACCGCCCCGCGCAGCCTGAGCTCCGCATGCTCCGCGCTCACGCTGGGGTGGTCGACCCGCAATCCGGTTGCCGGGTCGCGGCCGATGCGCAGCGTTGGCGACCGGACCGCCATGTGCGGCGATCCCACAACCCCTCTGGAACGCACCAGCAACACCGCCAACAGGGCGCCGAGCGCGCTATGGGTCTCAGGCGCGATCATGTCGGGGCCGGCATCGGGATGCGGCAGACCGTCCAGGGTGCGCTCCGTGGTGAGGCATGGGTAGTCAGGGACGGGAAACCTATCCGCCGCCGGGGTGACGGGGCAAGGAATTCAGACCTCGCCAACCTCGACCGCCTTCAGCCCCCGCCGCACCCAGGACGAGAACACGACGAAGCCCGCGACGATCGTGAACCAGCTCAGGATCGAGCGCCAGATGATGGTGTAGAGCGGGGCGAGGCTGCGCGGCACGTAGACACTCATCACGGCCGCCGAGAGGATCTCGGCGATCCCCGATGCGCCGGGCGTAGGCGCGAAATAGAGGAGGAAGGTGATCAGCGTCTGGAGGAGGAGGACGTCGACGAAGTTCGCGTGGATCCCCACCGCACGAAGCGCGACATACCCCGCCAGCAGCTTGTTCGCGTGGCTCGGCCCGGAGATGATCGTGGCCCACAAGAGAGCCAGCCATCCGCGTGGGCTGTTGAACCGGCGGAGGCTGGCGTGCGCCTGGTCGATCCCCCGCTGCAGCGCCTCGAGGCGTCCCGCGATCCGCGCATTCCGCCGCCCCAGCGACACGGCGGCTCGGTGCACCAACCGCGAGATCATCTTCGGCGCGACCATTACCGTGATCAGCAGCACCCCAAGAATCCCGAACACCCCCATGCTCCCCTTGAAGAGGTCGAGGAGGGAGAGGCCAAGCACGTCGCCGCGCGTGCCCAGCGACTCGCCGGCACCGAACAAGAGCGCCAGCGGACCGCAGATGGCGAAGAAGATGATCGTCGCGATGAACGACATCAGCACGGTGGTCATGGCCACCGGGACGGGGATCCCGGTGCGCCGCATTCCGTAGACCTGCATCGGGGACGACCCGGCCTGCAGCGGCGTGACGTACGATCCCCAGGCACCCATCCCGCCGGCAATCACAAGTCCCCAGAACGACGGGCGCGGGTGCACCTCTCGGGCAAGGATCCAGAGCCGGGCACCGCCGCCGATCCAGTCCATCGACGCCAAGACGAGTCCGGCCACCACCCATCCCCACTGGATGCGCCCCAGCGACGATACGAATCCGCTCGCGTCATTGCTGTACACGAAGACGCCGATGTATCCCGCCAGGGATATGACGACGAAGAGCACGAAGCCGCGCCGAAGAGCGGTCGGTGTGAGGAGGCGAGGCATCTGAACGAAACGTACTGGCGCGTGCGGGCCGGGAAAAGTCGCTTGACGGGGATCTCCCTTTCGCGGGCTCCTCCTTCCGATACGTTTCAGGAGTGACGAAACCCGTGATCCGCATCGTGAACGCCCGCCAGCACAACCTGAAGGGCATCACAGTCGACATACCCCGCCGGGCCATTACCGTCGTCACCGGACCATCGGGCTGCGGCAAGAGTTCGCTCGCGTTCGACACCCTGTACGCTGAGGGGCAACGTCGCTACATCGA
The DNA here is from genome assembly GCA_039915685.1 of Gemmatimonadales bacterium. Lineage (GTDB taxonomy): Bacteria > Gemmatimonadota > Gemmatimonadetes > Gemmatimonadales > GWC2-71-9 > Palsa-1233. Next base: position 53,726 of record JBDSMU010000017.1, read on the forward strand.
GTCGCTGTCGACGTACGCCAAGCAGTTTTTGGAGCGGATGCCGAAGCCGCTCGTCGATCGGCTGGAGGGGATCGCACCGGCGGTCGCGATCGAGCAGCGCGCGCCAGTGATGTCATCCCGCTCCACCGTGGGGACCGCCACCGAGGTCTATGATCATCTACGGCTGCTTTGGGCGCGGGTTGGGATCCAGTCGTGCACGGTGTGCGGTGCCCGCGTCACGCGCGACACCCCGCAGGCGGTGGCGGACGCTGTGATCGCAGCGGGCGGTGGGCGGCTGCAGGTCACCTTCCCGCTCCCGCCGACCGCACGCCTGTCGCACGCCGCCACCGCAGACAACCTGCGTGCGTTGGGTTTCTTGCGGCTGAGCATCGACGGTATCGTGCACCATCTCGATGAACTGCCGAGCGGCTCCGACCTTACCAAGGCGGATGAAGTCCTTGTGGTGGTGGACCGGCTCATCGTGACTACGGACGCACCCGGACGCCTGACCGAGGCGATCTCCGCCGCGTTTGCCGAGGGGGAGGGGGTGGCGATTGTGTTGCTCGGGGCGGAGCGACTCCGCTTCACCGAGTTTCCCGCGTGCAGCGCGTGCGACACCCCGGCTCCGGCGATCACCCCTGCACTTTTTTCGTTCAATAATCCCCGCGGTGCGTGCCCGGAGTGCAACGGTTTCGGGGCGGTGCTGCGGTACGACATGGCGCTGGTGGTCCCCGATGGAGATGTGTCGATCGATGACGGTGCGATCGATCCGTGGACCAAACCACGGTACGACGCCCAACGCCGCCTCCTCGCCACCACCGCAAAGAAGCTCGGCGCCGATCTCGATGCGCCGTGGGACTCCATCGACCCTGCCATCCGGGCAAAGCTGCTGCGCGGCAAGGTGGGCCGCTTCGTCGGCATCTTCCCGTTTCTCGAGGCGCTCGAAGCGAAACGCTACAAGCAATACATCAGGGTTTTCCTCCGGCAGTACCAACTCGCGCATGAGTGCCCAGTGTGTCGTGGCACGCGTCTCAAGCCCGAGGCGCTCGCGGTACGCGTGTCGGATCGCACGATCGCCGAGGTTGCGGCGCTCACCGTCGACGATCTCGATGCCTGGCTGCGCAATCTCCAGCTCACCGACACCGCGCGACTGGTCGCGGCGCTGATCCACGAGCAGGCAGAATCGCGGGTGGCCTACCTGCGCGATGTCGGCCTCGGTTACCTCACCCTCGACCGCCAGACACGAACACTTTCCGGCGGCGAGGCACAGCGCATCGCACTGTCCAACGCGCTCGGGTCACGGCTGGTCGACGCGCTGTACGTGCTCGATGAACCGTCGATCGGATTGCACCCGCGCGACACCAGCCGCCTGCTGGAGATGCTTCGGCGGTTGCGCGACTTGGGCAACACGTTAGTGGTCGTCGAACATGATCCCGCCGCGATCCGCGAAGCCGACTGGATGGTCGAGCTGGGCCCGGGCGCTGGCGAAAAGGGCGGCGAGGTGGTGTATGCGGGCCCGGTGAAGGACGCGCACGGGACCCTCACTTCCGACTACCTGGAAGGTCGCAAGCGGATCGGGGTTCCTTCCCTGCGCCGACCCGCGGCAAAGCCGTGGCTCCGGATCCGCGGCGCACGCCTCCACAACCTGCAGGGCGTCGACGCCGACATCCCACTTGGCACGCTCACCGCGATCACCGGCGTATCAGGTTCGGGGAAGAGCACTTTTGCGTATGACGTCCTGTTCCGGCAGCTCGAGCATGCGCTTCAAGGCGGTCATTCCGCGAAGACGCACCTCGGAGAAGCAGTCGGCACGGTCACCGCGCTGGAAGGCGCGGAGTGGCTGTCGGACGTCGTGCTCGTCGACCAGACGCCGATCGGGCGGTCGCCGCGCTCGAACCCCGTCACCTACATCAAGGCATTCGACGAAATCCGCGAATTGTTCGCATCGCAGCCGTTGGCGAAGCAGCGGAAATACACCCCTGGCACCTTCTCATTCAATGTGGCGGGTGGGCGCTGCGAAACGTGCGACGGCGCGGGACACCTGCAGGTGGAGATGGTGTTCCTCGCTGACGTGTACGTCCCCTGTGAGATTTGCCGCGGGTCACGGTTCAAGCGCGAGGTGCTGGACGTGAAGATCCAGGGATCGTCGATCGCCGACGTGTTGCAGTGGAGCGTCGACGAGGCGATCCGACGCTTTCGTCACCAGCCGCGACTGGGCACGGCGCTCTGGCAACTCCAGCAGGTCGGACTCGGCTACCTCCGCCTCGGCCAACCGGCAACAACGCTCTCCGGCGGCGAGGCGCAACGACTCAAGATTGCGCGCGAACTCCTCGGCGCACAGCGTCGCACCGGGCGCAAGCTGTATCTGCTCGACGAGCCCACGACCGGTCTTCACCTCGACGACGTTCGGGTTCTGATCGGCGTGCTCGACAAGCTGGTCGACGCGGGGCACACGGTGGTGGTGATCGAACACCACCTCGACGTGATCAAGCGCGCCGATTGGGTGATCGACCTGGGGCCGGATGCGGGTGCCGCAGGCGGTCAGCTGGTGGCCCAGGGCCCTCCGGAAGCGATTGCCGCGACGGAAGGCTCGTGGACCGGGCAGTACCTGCGTGACGTGCTGGCGGAGGTCAGCGACCCCCGCGCCGACCCTCGGCCATGAGCGCCTCAATCTCGGCAGCAGTCCGAGGCGCGGCCTTGGTGAGGTTCTCAGCGCCGGTGGCGGTCACCAGAATGACATCCTCGATCCGCACGCCGAGCGCTTCGCCCGGGATATAGATGCCCGGCTCGATGGTGAAGGTCATTCCTGGCTTCAGCGGCGTAAAATACGGGCCGACGTCATGCACATCCATGCCGACCCAATGCGACAGGCCGTGAATGAAATACCGGGTGCAATCGCCCGGCGCACATAGGTCACCGGAGTGATCCTTCATGTAGGCCCGTGCGAGTGTCTGGATTTCGGCGATGGTGACACCGGGCCTGGTAGCGTCGATCGCGGCCTGTTGCGTTCCCAGCACGAGATCGTAGATCGCCCGTTGACGTGGCGTGAACCGTCCCGACATCGGGTAGGTACGAGTGAGGTCTGCCGTGAAGTAACCCCATTCCGCGGCGGCATCAATCAGCATCACGTCGCCCGGGTTCGTCTGGCGCCGTGAGAGGTCATAGTGAAGGATGGTGGAGTTGACTCCTGATCCGACAATGCTCGGGTAACCGACGCGCTCGGCGCCGTGGCGCCGGAAGGTGTACTCAACCAGCGCTTCGACCTCGTACTCCCACATCCCGGGGCGCGACCGTTTCATCGCCTCGCGGTGGGCCTCGGCCGAGATTTCGGACGCGCGACGAAGCCGACGCAACTCATCGCTGTCCTTCACGACCCGGAGCATTCCCATCACGGTTCGGGACGGCACCCTGCTCAGTCCGCCGGCGGCGGCGATCGAGTCGACGACACTGACCATCGGATCGACCGGTGCGGCAGCCTGTCCGCCTGCTTGGGGTGCAGCGCTATTGCCACCCACCAGTGACCTGCGCATGGCTGGGCGGATCCGAATTTCTGCCAGCCCAGTCAATGCGCGCCCCGCCGAATCCGCCGAGGTGCGTGACGCCGACCAGGCGTCGCGCTTTGGCGGGGCGGCCGTGAGATAGAGCAGCACCTCCCCGCCGGAGCTGCCAGAGTCGGGCTGGATCGCCACCAGCACCCCGTTCGGCGACTCGATCCCGGTGAGGTAGAAGAAGTCGTTGTCCTCGCGGTAATCCGAGTCTTGCGGGTACTCCCCTTCGATGCTCCGGATGCGCGACGCGTTGATGACCAGCACGCCCCTGGGCATCGTCTGCAAGAGCGCGGCGCGCCGTGCCTGAAGGAGGGCGACCGGAACAGGGCCACCGGGGGCGTCGGATTGACCAACCAACGGCAGGGACGCGGTGAGCGCGAGCACAGCGGAAACCGAAACGACGGTGCGAGTCATGATGCGTCCTTGAGGTAGGGTCATGCCCGGATACACAAAGGGCCGCCGATGCGTACGCAGCGGCGACCCAGTTCGTTCCAGACGGCGATCAGCCGCCTACTTCTCTTCCTTGAACTGCGCGTGACGCCGCAGCATCGGATCGTACTTCCGAAGCTCCATCCGCTCTGGATGCTTCTTCGGGTTCTTGGTCGTCGTGTACATGTAGGCGCTCTCGGTGCTCCGGAGCTTGACCTGCACGCGTCCCTTCTTGGCCATGGTCTCGTTCCCCCGTCCTTACCAGGACGCCTTGCGGACGCCAGGGATGTTTCCCTGGAGCGCCTGTTCACGGAATGCGATACGTGAGAGCCCGAAACGGCGAACGAACGCGCGCGAACGGCCCGTCATGGCGCAACGATTGACCACCCGCACCGGCGACGAATTGCGCGGCAGCGCCTGGATCTTCCGGTTCGCCAGATCCTTCTCGGCGGGCGACGCGGTGAGCGACTTGATCGTCGCCTTCAGTTCCTTGCGCTGGTCGGCATACCGTGTCACCAGCTTCTTGCGCTTCTCGTTGCGCTCCACCCAACTCGTCTTCGCCATCGAATCCCCACTCCATTCGTAATGCCCCGGCCATTCTGGTTGGGACAGGAATCAGCCCTTAAAGATGGGGGAATGGTGGGCGTATGGGAAGGGGACCAGGTTGAAAGGTTGAAAGGTTGAGAGGTTTGACGGTCGGTGGCTGATTGGGATGCCCCCACAGGTGCCGCGCTTGCGCGGCACCCGGCATTTGCCGGAATGGGAATGCGACAATACCTACGTCCGCGCGTTCACGCGGAACGTGAAATGCGCCTGACCGGCCCGCGAACGGGAGATATTCCGTTTTGGTGAACCGCAATGCG
>JBDSMU010000058.1:0-59233 GCA_039915685.1 Gemmatimonadales bacterium
GACAGCCGAAATATCCATCATGCCGTCGGCCATTCGGCTTCGGGTACCGGGAGACAACGTTGCCTCCAGCACGATCGGCATGGCGGCGTCCGAAAGGATCGCACGAATCGGCGCAGGGTATCGCGACATCACGATGATCCGTTCCTCACCGCCGTCGTTGCCCCGGACATGCACGCGGTCGGCCACCGCCCCCAGCACCACCGGGGACGTCGCCCACGACTGTTCGTATCCCGTGCGGCGGTGAACGGTGATGATGGCGTCGCCGTCGAGTCGCCACGCGTGCGCGGGGAGGGTCACGTCGTCGAGCAGGTCGGGCGCGAGCTCGCGCAGCGCCGCGATACCGGCAGCGAGCCGAGCGGGTCCGTCGGCTTCGCGCATGACATCACGATGCCAGATATCGGTGCCGCTGCCTTTCGCAGGGTCGTTGCTGACTGCGCGACCGAGGGCATCGAGAAGCGCCGTCCGAATCGCCTCCGCGTCAGCGGAAGGAAGGAACTCAAGCGCCCGCGCCGCGTGGCGCAGAATCAGCCGTGGCTCGATCCGACCGATGTCATCGAAAAACCAGCCGCATGACGTGAACATCGCCAGCGCATGATGCTCCGCTTCCAGCAGCCGGCGCGCCGCGACGGGAAACGCCTTCACGCCCTCGAGCTCGGCGCCCGCCACCTCACGCGCAGCCCAGATATCCCCGGCTTCGGTTGGCCATTCACGCTCCACCACTGCGTGGATTCCCGCCTTGGCCATGTCGAGTCCGGCGCGGAGAGGTGTCCGCCACTCCTGCGACGTGTGCGGGTCCATCCGGCACCCGCAGTCGATGCGCCATCTTTCGATACCGTGCGAGCAGCTCCACGAGGTCGGAGCGTGCAGCGTCACATCGCGGACGGGCGGCATCACGTTGAGCATCGCTTCCAGGTTCGTGAGCTGCACATCGGGCCGCCCCCGCAGCCTCTCGATGATCGCACCGATCGCGGCGACGCCGCCCTTGCGGTGATGTCCGAATGTCTCTCCATCGGTGGCGAGCGTGACGAGTCGGTCGCCAGCATCGGCCGTGTCGGCACCCGCGAGACGCTGCGCCCACCTGTCAGTGTCCTGCATGAGATCGGTGAACGCGATGTCGGCGGACAGCGCGCCGTCATAGGTAAAAATGGCGAGCGGCTTCCCGCCGCCTCCGCGCCACCACACCGGACGACCATCGGCAGACGGATCACTGACCTGGTGCGGTGCCAAGATCGTGAACTGGATTCCCTCCGCGGCCACCACTTCGAGCGTCTCCTCGTCCACCGCTGCTTCAGGCAGCCAGATCCCGACGGGCACACGACCGAATCGGCGTTCGAAGTCCCGGATTCCCCAGCGTACCTCCGTGACCTTGTCGCGCCGTGACGCGAGCGGCAGGATCACGTGGTGGTAGGGCGCTGCAATCGCGTTACCGTGACCGAGGCGATCGGCGCTATCGCGGTCTCCCGCCACGATGGCTTCAACCACCGCTGGTGCATGGCGATCCAGCCAACGGAAGAGTGTCGGGCCGACGTCGAACGAACAGCTTCCATACCCGTTGTGCACTCCCGTGATGCGCCCGGCCTCGTCCAGCACCGGTGCCGCGACCAGCGGCGCATAGCATTCTGCGGTGATTCGTTCGTTCCAGTCGTGCGCGGGTGCGGCCGAGGGCTCGCGCGGCACCAACTCGAGCCACGGCTCTTCGCGCGGCGGCTGGTAGAAGTGGCCGTGGATGACGGCGTGACGAGTCACTCGATCGGGGGCTTGGGAATGTCGGAAGCGGCGGCGATAGCGCCCACGAGATCGCCGAAGCACCCATCCATTGCCTCGAGGTGCGCCACGTGCCGCGCCAGGCCCTCCCGATCTACCTGCGCTCCCTCCAGCGCGGGAAGCAACGACTCCAATGCCTCGCAGTGCTCCACGAAACGTTTGGTGGCGTAGTCGCCCGCTGCGCCCGTGGTAATGATGAACTGCCAGTCGGATGACTGCGCCAGCAGGAGTTCGCGGGCCGCCTGTTCCAGCACCGGGAGGAGGTGGGGTTCGGTAACGGCGGATGGCGCGGCGTCCCAGAATCTCTCCTCGAGTGGCCACAACCGTTCCCACGTCCATGCCGTTTCCTGATTGAGCCACATCGAGAAATCGCCGTTAGCGCCCCACGAACCCTCGCCCAGCGTGATGCTGGTGTTGGGCGCCCCTTCCTTGAGCAGGCGACCGGCTGTTGTCGGCTCGACATCGGTGTCGCCGTCGAGGCCGGCAAAAAGTTGTTCAAGAAAGTCGACACCCTCGAACCACCAATGGCCGAACAACTCGGTGTCAAACGGCGCCACGATCACGCGGTCGTGGCGTGAGGCACCCTGGGCCACCGAATCGAGGAGCGTGCGGAAGTGGCTGGCGTGCTGAGCCACTGCATGCGACGCGTCGTCGGGACGGTACGGCGCCTTGGCACCCAGATCGGCGCCGGTGTCGGTCACCGACCAGAGCTTGAGGCCGCCTGGATAGCGAATCTTGTGGAACTCCAGATAGCGTCCGTCGCCAGGATACCCGCCGTGGCGGCTCCAGACCTGCGACGTGGTCTGGGGGTCGCGCACCAAAACGTGGACCGGCCGGCCACGAGCTGCGTCGCGGACCTGATAGGCGCGATATGGTGAACTGGCGTTGTCGCCACGCGTGATCCGCCGCTTCTTCCCGCTGTACAAGTCGTACGCCTCACCGGCCTCGGCAAGGTGGGCATCGACAAAAAACCACTGGAATCCTGCGTACTGGAGATGCTCGTCGATACTGGCACGATCAGGAGCGAATCGCGCCGCTGGCAGGGGTTGCCACGGCCCGCGTGGGCGATACGCACACTCGGGCACCCAGCATCCCTTTGGCATCTCGCCAAAATGGCGCGCGTGCTCAGCGCGACCCACGAGGAGCTGCAACCGTATGCTCTCGTCGCGGCCGAGAAGCGGTAGAAATCCGTGCGTGGCGCCTGAGGAGATCAGCTCGATCCGCCCGGCTTCGGCGTGCCTGCGGAATACGGTGAGGATATCGCCGTTGATCTCCTGCCACGTGCGCTGCAGGCCCTCGATGTGGGATTTCCAGAAGGCCGCGAGCGGGATGAGGTCGCCCTCACCGCTCGCCGCCAGTTCATCCGGCAACGCGGCGATAGCCTCGAGTCGTTGTGCGAAGTACGCGTCAAGTTCGATGCGGAACGACGGGTGCGACAACTGCGCCGCGAGGATCGGCGTGACGCCCAGCGTGATCGGCGCGGCGGTACACGCCGTCTCAAGCCGGTTGAGCGACTGCACGAGCGGCAGGTAGGTGTCGAGGGCCGCCTCGGTGAGCCAGTCGCTGCCGTGCGGCCACCGTCCATGGTGGAGCACCCATGGCAGGTGGCTATGGAGCGTCAACACAAAGCGCATGCTCATTGGCGGCCAGCTGCGATCGCGATCGCCTTTGCGTAGATGGCCATATACGTCTCAGCGACGCGGTCCCAGCCGAAGTCACGGGTCATCGCAGCCCGCTGCATCTCAATCCATGCCCCGCGCCCGCGATGCTCCGTGACTGCGCGCCATACGCCGCCCAGCGCGCCACGTTCATCGAAGGCATCAAAGAGAAAACCAGTGTGACCGTCGTCGATCGTGTCAGCCAACCCACCAACGCGCCGGGCAACCGGGATCGTGCCGTAGTGCTGGGCGCGCATCTGGGTGAGCCCGCAGGGCTCGTATTGTGAGGGCATCAGGAAGAGGTCGGCGCCAGCCATCAGCACGTGCTCCAGCTCGTCGCTGAATGTGGTTTCCATCGCGACGCGCGCCGGTAACGCGCTGCGCAGTGCGCTGATCGAATCTTCGAACCGTTGCTCACCGCTGCCCAGGAAAACGAACTGCGCGCGCGAATGGAAGAGTGCCTCGTTATCGACGACAATCTCCAATCCTTTCTGCTGCACCATCCGGCCGGCCAGGGCGATGAGCGTGACATCCGCATCTTCCGGTAACCCGAAGCGGCGTTGCATGTCCGCCTTACACGCGGCCTTGCCGCCAAGTTCGGCACGCGAGTAGTGCGCCACGGTGTACGCATCGGTGCGCGGGTTCCACGCTTCGAGGTCGATGCCGTTAAGCACGCCAGTGAACCGGTCTCCCATCCACCGGTACACTTCCTGGAGTCCGAATCCGCCGTCAGGGGTGCGCAGCTCGCGCGAGTGGGTAGGACTCACCGTTGTTGCCATGTCGGTGTGGGTGAGGCCGCCCTTCAGGAAGTTCGTCTTGCCGTACCACTCCAGGCGGTTGGGCGTGAAGAGCGTCCACGGCAGCCCGAGGTCGGGCATGATCTCAGCGCCGAAGTGTCCCTGATAGCCACCGTTGTGCACCGAGAGCACCACCGGGATCTGTCGATACCACGGGTCATCGCCCCACCACTCCCGGAGGTACACGGGTGCGAGGGCGGCGTGCCAGTCGTGGGCATGGAGCAGCACCGGGCCCTGCGTGATCCGGGGTAGCGCTGCCATCGCGGCCGCGGCAAATCCGCTGAATCGACGGTGGTTGTCGGGATAATCGGCCCCGCGCTCGCCATAGATACCGGCGCGATCGAAGAAGCCGTCGTGCTGGATGAACACCGTCGGGGTTTCGGAGGCGGGTTCAGTGTCACGCCACGCCTGAAACGTTTCGGTGCGTGGGCCAAAGTGAAGCGAGTACGGCTCGCCAAGCGGCACAAGGTTGCCGGTATGCTGGCGCGCGACCCGATACAGCGGCACGATTGCCGTCGTGGCAAGGCCGCGCCGGTGCTGAAACCGGTGCATCCCCCACGCCGCCTCGGCGAGGCCCCCGGTGCGCGCGTACGGGTAATACTCCGCGCTCAGGTGAATCACCATTGGCGAGGCATTTCCGACTGGGGGCAGGCTCAGCGGGCCTGAATCACTCACCCGTCACCCGAGGGGTGGGTCATCGGTGAACGGATCGCTGCGGAGGATGGGGGCGTAGTACTGCTTGGTGTAGTCCTGCAGCATCCGACGCGTGGTGAAGCGACGACCCGCGATGCGGATCGACTCCTTCATGCGCTGCACCCACGCCCGCGGGATGCCGTGCTCGTCGCGGGCATAGAACATCGGCACGATCTCAGCCTCGAGGAGCCCGAAGAGACGCTCGGCGTCAACCGCGTCGGCGTCCTCATGCGGCTGCGCCTTGGGGATCGCCCACCCGTTGCGGCCGGTGTATCCCTCCTCCCACCATCCGTCGAGGGTGCTGACCTGCGGGACCCCGTTCAGGGCGGCCTTCATCCCGCTCGTCCCCGAAGCCTCCAGTGGCACTCGTGGGAGGTTCATCCAGAGGTCGACGCCCTGGGTCAGCAGATGGCCCACGTGCATGTCGTAATTGTCGAGGAATGCGACTCGTCCCGCGAACATTGGGTCCCGCGCGAAGTGATAGAGCGACCGCAGCACTTCTTTCCCGGGGTTGTCCTGCGGGTGCGCCTTGCCCGCAACGATGAGTTGCACCGGACGGCGTGCGTTGGTGAACATCGCGCGGAGCCGCTCGGTGTCGCGAAAGAGGAGGTTCGCCCGCTTGTAAGTTGCGAAGCGGCGCGCGAAGCCGATCGTGAATGCGTTCGGATCGAGGAGCGTGCCCGCGGCCACCACCTGCGCGGCCTCGGTGTACGTCGCCGTCCAGCGTTGGCGAGCCTCCTCCCTGATGAAGCGGAACAGCAGGCCCTTCAGCTCCTCATGGGTGCGCCACAGCTCGCCGCCCTCGAGGCCCAACACGGCGTCCCACGTTTCCGGGTCGTCGAGGCGCCGACTCCAGTCGTCGCCGAGATGGTTGTCGAGCAGTCGCATCACGGGGTTTGCCATCCACGTGGCGAGATGCACGCCATTCGTGACCGCACCAATCGGTACGCTCTCGGCGGGTCGCTCACTCCACAGATCGCCCCACAGTTCGCGTGAGACGATCCCGTGTCGTGCCGCGACGCCATTGACATGACCGGCGAGGCGCATGGCGAGCACGGTCATCTGGAACTGATTCGGGTCGCGTGCCGGATGCACGCCGAGCCCGAAGATGTGCGGTGCCGCAGTGCCGAAATCCGCGAGGAACGGAGCGCCCGCACATGCTGCGACGTCGCCGACGTCAAACGCGTCGTGTCCCGCCGGGACCGGGGTGTGGGTGGTGAAAAGCGTGCTGCCCCGGACAGTGCGCACCGCATCGCCGAAGGGGTTGCCAAGAATTATCTGCTCGCGGACGCGTTCAAGCATCATGAACGATGCATGCCCTTCGTTGGCGTGCCACGCCCCCGGCGCAATCCCCAGCGTTCGCAGCACCCGTACTCCGCCGACACCGAGAATCCACTCCTGGCGGAGTCGCATGGGAATGCCGCCCGCATACAATTTCGACGTGATATCACGATCGTCGACGTGATTGTCGAGAAGGTCGGTGTCGAGGAGATAGAGCGGAGCACGCCCGACCTTCATCGTCCATGCACGAACATGGATGGTGCGACCGAATGTCTCGATCGACGTCAGCCACGGCATCCCGCCCGGGCCCTCGACGGGAACCAGTGGCGTTGTGTCGGGATCGACTTCGTCGTCGGTGTCTTCTTGCCAGCCATCGGGGCGGATGCGCTGGTCGAAGTAGCCCTTCTTGTAGAACAGCCCGACGCCTACGAACGGAATGGCGAGGTCGGAGGCCGTCTTGCAATGATCGCCGGCGAGCACACCGAGGCCGCCCGAGTAGATCGGGACCGAGGCGTGCAGCCCGAACTCGGCGCAGAAGTACGCAACGGGTTGGGAAGGTGAGATGTCCGGGTACTGGTCCCGGAACCAGCCGCTCTCCTGCGTCGTCTCGACCGCGAACCACTCCATCACCTGGTCGTAGTGGCTCAAGAAGTCGGCGTCGCGGGCGAGCAGTTCGAGTCGCTCTGGATCGGCGCCTTGCAGCACCATAATCGGGTTGTGGTGGGACGCCCGCCAGGCCGTCTCATCGATTCGGCGGAAGAGGGCGCGGGCCTGGCGGTGCCAGCTCCACGCCAGGTTGACGGCGAGGGCCGCGAGGCCCTCGAGGCGGGGGGGGCAAGGCAGGAACCTTGTTGCGCAACGGTGTCATGCAGGAAACTAATGCCGCCCCCCAGAGTGGTGAGAGGAGGCTATCTGATCAGTACGGCTTCTTCATTCCCGCACTCGCCTTTGCCTTGACCTTGGCGGCATCCTCAGCCGCTTCCTTCTTCTCGTCGGCGGGGGTCTCGTGCTCGTTGCTGAGCATTACCCCGGTCTTGGCATCGATATGGACCTCCTGAATGCCGCGCTTCCCGGCGACGGCAATGTCGAACGACCAGATCAGCTTTCCATTTTCATTCTCCAGCTCACGCTTCTTGACCACGCCGCCGGGCACAGCCCTCAGCGCCGTTGCGCGCGCCACCGCTTCGCTGATCTTGGCTCCCTTCATCAATTCGGCTTCGCTCTCTTCGGCCTCTTCAGCGTCCTCGGCCGCCTCCGCCTTTTCCTCGGCGGGGGTCTCGTGCTCCTTGCCAACCATGACCCCGGTCTTGGCGTCGATATGGACCTCCTCGATGCCGCTCTTGCCGGCGACGGCAATGTCAAACGACCAGATCAGCTTTCCATCCTCGCGCTCCAGCTCACGCTTCTTGACCACGCCGCCGGGCACGGCCCTCAGGGCGGTCGCGCGTGCCACGGCTTCGCTGATCTTGGCTTCCTTCATCAACTGGGCCTCGCTTTCCTCGGCCTTGGCCGCCGGCGCCGGCTTCTGTGCCACCAGCGCGGCGGGTGCCAGGAACAGCGCGAGAGCGAGTATCGGGGTGGTGCGTTTCATGGGATCAAACTCCATTCCGGGGTTACGCTCCGCCACAAAGTGCGGTGGGCAGGGCGGCGCAGATGGCAACCGCAACCGGGTTGAGCAGTGTCATCACGGTGAACACTATCCCGTCGACCTGTCAGCACGGTGACAGGTCGATGCGCAAGCTCCCGGTCCGCGCTAGTGCGTGAGCTTCCGGTACTTGATCCGGTGCGGCTGATCCACCGCAACGCCCTTCCGACGCTTGTAGTCCTCCGAATAGTCCTGATAGTTCCCCTCGAACCAGACCACCTCGGAGTCGCCCTCGAAGGCGAGAATGTGGGTCGCGATCCGGTCGAGGAACCAGCGATCGTGGGAGATCACCACCGCGCAGCCGGAGAAGGTGAGGAGTGCGTCTTCCAACGCGCGCAGCGTGTCGACATCGAGATCGTTCGTCGGCTCGTCCAGCAGCAGCACGTTGCCGCCACTCTTCAGCAACTTGGCGAGGTGCAATCGGTTTCGCTCGCCGCCAGACATCGTGCCCACCTTTTTCTGTTGGTCGGCGCCCCGGAAGCCGAACCAACCGCAATAGGCGCGCGAGTTGATGCTCCGCGTGCCGAACTGAAGCACGTCGTAGTCGCCAGCGATTTCCTGGTATACAGTCTTGTCGGGGTCCAGCGCCTCGCGGGACTGATCGACGTACGCCGTCTCCACGGTCTTCCCGATCACCAGCTCACCGCTGTCAGCGGTCTCCTGCCCGGTGATCATCCGGAAAAGCGTCGTCTTGCCGGCGCCGTTGGGTCCGATAATGCCAACGATCCCGGATCGCGGCAGCGAGAACTCGAGGTTCTCAAACAGCAGCTTGTCGCCGAACGCCTTGGTGATCTTCTTGGCGATGACGACTTCGCCGCCAAGACGCGGGGCAGGCGGAATGAGAATTTCGTGCCCGGTCGCGTCGGCCTTTGCTTCCTGCTCCACCAGCGTGTCGTAGGCCTGCAAGCGCGCCTTGCTCTTCGCTTGGCGTGCCTTGGGCGACATCCGCACCCACTCGAGCTCGCGCTCCAGGTTCCGCTTCCGCGCCGAGGCCTGCTTCTCCTCGATAGCGAGCTTCTGTTCCTTCTGCTCGAGCCAGGAGGAGTAGTTCCCCTTCCACGGAATGCCCGCGCCATGCTCGAGCTCGAGAATCCACTCCGCCGCGTTGTCAAGGAAGTAACGATCGTGCGTGATCGCGACGACCGTCCCCGGGAAATCGAGGAGGTAGCGCTCCAGCCACGCCACCGACTCGGCGTCGAGGTGGTTGGTCGGTTCGTCGAGCAGCAGCATGTCGGGCTTCGAGAGCAGCAGTCGGCAGAGCGCCACGCGACGCTTCTCCCCGCCGGACAGTGTCGTGACGTCGGCGTCGGCTGGCGGGAGGCGCAGCGCGTCCATGGCGATATCAAGCGTGCGATCAAGGTCCCATGCATTCGCGGCGTCGATCTTGTCCTGCAGCGCCGCCTGTTTGTCAAGCAACGTTGTCATCTCGTCGTCGCTCATCGGCTCGGCGAACTTCATCGAGATTTCCTCGAAGCGCGTCAAGAGCGCACGCACGTCGGCGAGTGCCTCCTCGACGTTGCCGCGTACGTCCTTGGTCTCGTCGAGCACGGGTTCTTGCGGCAGGTACCCGATCCGGACGCCGTCCGCCGGCTTGGCCTCGCCGAGAAACTCATCGTCGACACCGGCCATGATCTTGAGAAGCGACGACTTACCGCTGCCGTTCGAACCGATCACGCCGATCTTGGCGCCGGGGTAGAAGGAGAGGTAGATCCCCTTGAGGATCTCGCGCTTGGGCGGGACGATTTTCCGGAGGTCCCGCATCGTGAAGATGTATTGGTGGCTCATGCACCGAAGATAGTGTTGATCCGGGTTGCTCGGCTCCCGACAGGCTTGTCGTCCAATTCCGCTGCCGCCGTACGTCTCCAGAGCATGTTCCGAACTCTGCTCCTGATCGCCCTCGCCGGCTGCGCCGGCCCGGCGAGGGTCCCGGCCAGCGTGGAATTCGCCGGGGTCGAGGCTGCCTACGGGCGCCTGTCGGCGGCAATGCAGTGGCACGAGGGTACCGACACGCTCGCGTGGGCCGGCGGGGCGGGGACGCCCCCAACGGTCGCCGAGATTCGGGTCGGCGCGGATTCCCTCCTGCGGATTGTCGAACGGCAGACGGTCCCCACAACGGATTCAGCGCTCGCGCTGGAACGGGATGATTTGGTCGTTCGACTGCGTGCCCTCGGTGCGCATGCGACGCTGCTGAGCGGCGAGGGGCTCACTCTTGAGGAAGCGAGGGCGCTGCAGGACGAGGGCCCGCCTGCGCTCGCCCTCGCACGCACGGTCTCCCGGACGGTCGCAAAGAACATCCCGGCTCGGCGGTTGGCGTCGCTGCTTCCTCCGGCGAATCTCACGCCTCCGGGGAACTTGGTGATGCCGGTCGTAGGGATCGATCCGTCGGCGCTCACCGACACCTACACGCAGTCGCGCGCTGCCGGGAGGTCTCACAACGCGATCGACATCATGGCTCCGCGTCGCAGCAGCGTGGTGGCGGCAACGGGCGGGCGGGTGCTTCGACTGTTCATCAGCGAGCGCGGAGGCCTCACGGTGTATCAACTGGGGTCTGACGAACGCACGGTGTATTACTACGCGCACCTCGACGGATACGCCGCCGGCGTGACGGCGGGCACGGTTTTGCAACCCGGCACCCTGCTCGGATATGTCGGCGACACCGGTAATGCGGTACCGGGCAATTATCACCTGCATTTCGCCATCTGGACCATTGACGATCCCCGTCGCTATTGGGACGGCGAATCGATCAACCCCTATCCGCTTCTCCAGCGAGCCATTCGGGCGCGCTGACATGACATGCATTTCACGGAGATTTCACTGATGGACATCCTGCGTCAGCGCCAATTGGTCCTGGGGGCCGCCTGCATCGCCCTCGCCATCAGCGGGTGCGAGCGTCCCGCCCAGGAAAACCCCGGCGAAGATTCGGTGGTCGCAATCGCGCCACCTCCGGCAATGCCTGTGACCTATGCCTCGTATCGCCGAATCCAGATGCCGGTCACGCTCCCGGTACTCGAGGCGTTTCTGGCGGATTCGTCCTTTGCGGCGCACCTGCGGTCGCGCCTCGTACTCAGCGTGGCCGAGATCGACTCGCTGCGGCAAGCTGCGCGCGAGGAAACCGCCAAGCTGCGCGAGAACACCGACACCGCGTACAGCGGCACGACTTGGGCAGCGACCGAGCTCGCCGCCGCGCGCATTACCGCAATCCTGGGTGAGCAGCGCGCCACCGACCTGATGACCCTCGTTCGCTACTACTGGAGTGATGCCGGGGCACTCGGGTCCGACACATCGATGGTCGCGATGTCGGGCGACTCCACCCAGTTCCGCCCCGGCAACGTGCCGCTCGACACCCGGATCGTGGTCAATGCGCCCGCATATCGCATGGACCTCTTCGAGAACGGCAAGCTGGTGAGGACCTACAAGGTCGGCATCGGGTATCCGGAATTCCCGCTGCCGACGGGACTGCGCACCGCTGAACGCATCCTCTTCAATCCGACGTGGACGCCACCTGACGAGCCGTGGGTCGAAAGCTCGGAGAAGGCAAAGGCCGGCAAGACCGTCCCGGCAGGCAGCAGCCTCAACCCACTTGGCATCGCGAAGATTCCCATCGGCCTTCCGTCGCTGATTCACGGTGGAAAGTCCGAGGCGCAGCTCGGTGGGTTCGCGTCGCACGGTTGTGTGGGACTCACCAACGCGCAGATGCGGGAGTTCAGCGCCGACCTTGCCCGGATGGGCGGATCGGAACTGACGCGGGTCCGCATTCAGGAGTTCGCGAAGACGCCGAAGGAAACGCATGACGTCCCGCTGGCGTCACCTGTTCCCATCGAGCTGCGATACGAGACGATCGTGGTGCAGGGCGGCTCGGTGCATGTGTACCGGGATGTCTACGGCTATGGCACGAACACCGACGAGCGGCTCCAGTCGGTGCTGGCAGCTTACGGTGTCGCGACTTCTCAGCTCTCCGAATCGGAACGGACGGCTGTCATGGGCGCGCTTGCCGAAATGGCGCGCGGCCCGACCGGCCAGCCTGCGCCGGCTCAAACCCGCCCGGATTCGGCTCCCCAGGTCAACTCCACCACGGACCGGGTGACCAAGACGGTGACCGGGAGGAAGGAAGTGGTGGTCCCGGTAGCCGTGCTGGCGGGGAAGGGGTATCCTGCACCGGTGACGCCCTGAAGAACCCCGCCCGCGAGACCTGATGCGACGCCTTGTCTTGATTCTGCTACTTGCCGCCTGCTCCGGTTCGCCGGAGCAGGTGGCTGCTCCTGACCTCGACGCGATTGCGCATCGATACGTTCGCCTCGTGCTCGGCATGGGCCAGCACGATCCCGATTATGTCGACGCCTATTACGGACCCGATTCCCTCAAGGCGACTGCCAATCGCGATTCACTCGCCCTCCCCGCCCTTCGCCGCGGAGCAGATTCGCTGCTGGCCGAGCTCGGTGACGCGATGCCGGACGGCACCGACTCGATGCTGGTCATGCGCCACCGCTATCTCCGTACCCAACTCGGTGCACTCATCATTCGCACGCGAATGGTGGGCGGCGAGAAGCTGACGTTCGACCAGGAAGCCCGTGGTCTTTATGGTGTGGACGTGCCGGTGTACGAGCCAGCGCGGTTCGACGAGCAGCTTGCGCGACTTGACTCGCTGATTCCCGGGCCGGGTGCACTGGCCACGCGCTATCAGCGATTCCGGGATCGCGTAATGATCCCGCCTGCGCGTCTCGACACGGTGTTCAAGGTGGCAATCGCGGCCTGCCGAGCGAGAAGCGGTGCGCACATCAGTCTTCCTCCGGGCGAGAGATTCGACCTCGAGTACGTGAAGGGCACGTCGTGGAACGCCTACAACTGGTACAAGGGCGGTTCCCATTCACTGATCCAGGTGAACACCGACTTCCCGACCCCGGTCGACCGCGCCATCGACCTCGCGTGCCACGAGGGATATCCGGGACATCACGTCTACAATGCCTCTCTCGAGCGGGCGCTGGTGAGGGACCGCGGTTGGGTCGAGATGTCGGTGTATCCGCTCTTCTCCCCCCAGTCACTGATCGCCGAGGGTAGCGCAAACTACGGCATCGACATGGCGTTTCCCGGCGGGCAGCGAACGACGTTCGAACGCGACACGCTCTTCCCGCTGGCCGGCCTCGATACATCGCTCGCTGAACAGAATGCCGCGGTGAGGGTGGTGATGGAGCGCCTCAATCATGCCCGCAACGAGGTGGCGCGACAGTACCTCGACGGAGTGGTCGATGGAGATTCGGCGAAGGCGCTGATGCAACGCTGGTGGCTGCAGACGCCGGAGGGAGCGGCGAAGACCCTCCGGTTCATCGACACCTATCGAAGTTACGTGATCAATTACAACCTCGGTCGCGACATGGTGGCACGATATGTGGAGCGCAACGGTGGCGACGATGTGGCGCGCCGCTGGGGTGTCTTCGGCGAGCTACTCTCGTCGCCGCGATTGCCCGCCGATCTCGTTGCGGGACCCTGACACCTCAGTCGAGCGTTCGTGGATCACCCCCAACCTGGTACCGTCAATGAACCGAAACCGCCTCCTGCTCCTCCTGCCGATCGCCGGAGCCACACTGCTGTTCGGCTTCCGCGCGCCGCTCCCACCGGGTTGCGACGCCGGCAACGGCGGACTCACGGTTCCGGCCGGATTCTGCGCGTCGCTGTTCGCCGAGGTGGGTGCACCACGGCACCTCGCTGTTGCGCCCAATGGTGATGTCTTCGTCGCCACCCAGGGCCGCGGCGATGGTAATGGCGGCGTGGTCGCGATGCGCGATCGGAATGGCGACGGAAAGGCCGACACGACCGCGCGCTTCGGCACCGGACCGGGTACAGGGATCGCACTCGCACCAGATGCGATCTACTTCGCCCCGCACGCCGAGGTGGTACGATATCGTTGGAAGCCCGGAACCCTGGTCCCCGCCGATGCCGGCACCGTCATCGTTCGCGGCATGCCCACCGGCGGCCACACAGCGAAGACCATCGCAGTTGGCCGCTCCGGTGAGATCTACGTCGACCATGGCTCGCTCTCCAATGTCTGTGTGGTCGAACGCACCGCACGCGCCGCTGGGCAGATGCCATGCGAGGAGCTGCCCACTCGTGCCGGGATCTGGCGCTACAATGCCACCCGCGCCGGGCAGACTCCGGCCGATGGCGAACGATGGGTCACGGGATTTCGCAACGGAATGGCAATCGCGGTCGAACCGACGTCAGGCATGCTCTGGGGCGCGACGCACGGTCGCGACGCGCTTGCGTCGTGGGGTTTTTCGGCCGAGGACAACGCGGAGAAGCCGGCGGAAGAGTTCGGGATGCTGGCAAAGGGATCGGACTACGGCTGGCCGTACTGCTACTACGATCCGATCACAAAGAAGAAGGTGCAGGCACCCGAGTACGGGGGTGATGGCGTGGCGCAGGGTGAGTGCGCCACCAAGACGCAACCGGTGATTGGGTTCCCCGGTCACTGGGCACCGCTGCAGCTCGCGTTCAACACTGGTGAGGGGTTCGGCAGGAACTATCGCGGTGGTGCATTCCTCGCGTTCCGTGGCTCATGGAACCGCGCACCGTTGCCGCAGGCCGGCCATCGGATCGTGTACATCCCGTTCGCCAAGGGCAGGGCGACCGGTGCCTACACCACGTTCCTTACCGGGGCCGGTGCCGACATCAAGTTCAGCGGCGTGGCGATGCAGCCTGATGGGCGCGCGATGTATGTCTCCTCCGACCAGGCTGGCAAGGTCTGGCGGATCATTCCCATTCGAGGAAAGTGATTGATGCGCACCGCACTTGCACTCACGTTGCTCACCGTGGTTGCTGCTGCCCCCCTGCTCGCGCAGGGCGGGCCGCAGGTGGGTGACCTTGCCCCCGATTTCACGCTGACCGTGGCTGGCCGCGATGGGGTTGCCGCGAAACCGCTGACGCTGTCGGCACTGCGTGGACAGACGGTGGTGCTCGCTTTCTTCCCGCGGGCCCGCACCAGTGGCTGCACCATCCAGATGAAAGCCTATCGCGATCAGTACGACGATCTGTTCAACGGCGGCAAGGGCGTGGTGGTGCTGCCGATCAGCACGGATTCAGCCGGAGCGCTGGCGTCGTGGGCGGCCGACGAGAAATTCCCGTTCCAGTTCGCCAGCGACGTCGACGGCGTGGCAGGTCGCCTCTACGCGACGCTCATCGACGGACGGAAGGCAGAGAGCAGGGTACTGTTCGTGATCGGACCCGACGGCAGGATCGCCTCTGTGATGCGCCCGTTCCGCGAGATCGACGCCACCGCGTATAGCGAACTCGCGGCGTCGGTCAAGGCGGTGAGCAAGTAGCCGCGACGGCGCGCTGCATCGTGGCCCAGAGCCGTTCGACGTCCGCCCATTCGGTGGCGAGCGCACCAATCGAGATACGCGCCATCCATCGTTCGTCGAGCACGGCGGGGGTCAGGTATGCCTCGCCGGACTGGTTGATCTGCTCGACCCACTGCTGCGTGTGATCGTCCAGCGCCGCGCCGGTAAGTCCGGGCGGCTCGTGACGGACGCACAGCGTCTGGAGTGGGACGGGTGCCACGACATGCCACTCGGGAGTGGCGCGGATGATCGCCGCCAATGCGCGGGCGTTGGCGAGATCGCGACGGAGCCGGGCCTGCAGTCGGGAAACACCCTGCTCGCGAATCAGCATCCACAGCTTCAACGCGCGAAAGCGTCGGCCGAGCGCAAGACCCCAATCACGCAGGTTGCGCACGTCGGAGTCCGAGGTGTTCCGGAGGTAGCTCGGACTGGTCGACATCACCCTCACGAGGTGGGCCGAGTCGCGAACGTAGTACAGCGAGCAGTCGAAGGGGACGCCCAGCCACTTGTGCACATTCACCACGAGCGAGTCGGCGCCCTCGATGCCGTCCCACATCCAGCGGCACTCGGGGAGGATCATTGCCGACCCCGCCATTGCCGCGTCGACATGGACCCATGCATCGTGCGCTCGAGCGGCATCGACGATCCGTGCGACCGGGTCGAGCGCCGTTGACGCCGTGGTGCCGGTCGTGGCCACGACCGCGCACGGTCGGAGCCCGACCGCCACATCGGCGACCATCATCGCCGTCAGGCAATCGGTGTCCATCGCATGGACGGCGTCATGCGCGACGATCCGCACATTCGCGCGCCCGAAGCCGGCGAGCCGTGCTGCCTTCTCGACGGAGCTGTGCGACTGCGCCGTGGTGTAGACCGTGCACGCCACCGGTTCGGCCTGCAGACCGCCGCGATCTGCTGACATGGCCGTGGTCCGTTCGCGCGCCGAGACGAGTGCCACGAGGGTGCTGGTCGAGGCGGTGTCCTGGATGACGCCCTGCCATGCGGGGTCGAGGTCCATCATCTGGCGCATCCAGTCGGTGCTGACCTCCTCGAGTTCGGTGAGCGCCGGGCTCGATTGCCACG
Source organism: Gemmatimonadales bacterium (assembly GCA_039915685.1). Taxonomy (GTDB): domain Bacteria; phylum Gemmatimonadota; class Gemmatimonadetes; order Gemmatimonadales; family GWC2-71-9; genus Palsa-1233. Next base: position 16,250 of record JBDSMU010000058.1, read on the forward strand.
AGAGCCCGAGTACGCCGAGGCCGGTACTGAGGAAGTCGCCGAGGACCGCGGCGAGTTCACCATTGCTGGGGAAGTAGCCGAAGAAGGCGGGATGCTGCCAGTGCGAAAGGCCGGGCATGATGACGTGGTCGAGATCGGCGAGAATCGCCTCGAACGGTTCGGGCTCGTCTGGCGGGGTGTCGGGGAGCTGCGCCCGGATCGCGCCGGGCTGAACGCGCGACATCACTGGCATCGTGTCGACCGCCGCGCGGTAGTCCGCAATCCGATCGACGACGAGATGCCCGTAGCGGCGAAACTCCTCGGGCGTCACGTGCCGCGTTCGGGGAGGACGAGCGGGAACTCATCGGACCAGACTTCCTGTCGGTCCCGCTTGACGACCACGAGGATGCGGGGGCGACGCGATGCGAGGGCGAAGCGCAACCAGCTCGCGTCGCGTATTCCGATCTCGATGTGGCCAGCCGCGTCTCGGACGAATCCTCGCGCGGGCACGGAGCACTCCAGCACCGATGCGCTGCGGCGGCATCGTCGGAGGTCGCCGGCTCGAAAGGCCTCGGCGATCGTGTGGTAGCGGCGCAACGCAAGGGTGTCATCAGGAGGGATCACGAACGCTGTCAGGAGGGCGATACCGCTGTCGCCGACCAGCGCGACCCGCCACTCATATCCCGAGAAGTTGTCGCCGACCAGCATGTCGACGCTGATCGAGTCGGGCGACATCGATCGCGGAAAGCGCACGACGAAACCGGCGGAATCCCAGGTGGCGGTGGCGGAATCGGATCTGCGTTCGTGGGGGACTTGCGCCGTTGCCAACCCGACGACGCAGGTGCCGAAGATCGCCAGTCCCCACACCGCTCTCTGCATCGGTGCCTCAGCGCCGGCATGCACGGTGCCGGCAGGTCAGGGGATGGTGGTTGGAACCACCGGATTGGCCGGCTCATGACTTAGCCAGATCGCGAACGACAGGGTGCGTTCGCGAGCGGTGTTGCGTCCGGACACTCCCCCATAATACCCCACCAGAAGGCCCACCCGCGGGTTCACCCGGAACAGGGCAGCAGCACCCAGCTTGGTTGCGCTGTAGGCGAGATTCCCGTCACTGAACGCCGCGACGTTGAACGCCTGGCCCATGAGGAGGATGCGGCTCGCGGCATCAAGGCCCACGGTGAGGTCGTAGCGAACTTCATCGGCGCCTTCCCGCCACGCACCGAGCCCCGCGGATGCGCTGATAAAGCCACGTCGGCCGCCGATCCCATACCCGGTTCCATACAGCAACCGAATTTCCGCGTCGGCACGGACCGGTCCGAGGACGGGACGATCTTTCGTGTCATACAGCAAGGGAAGGTCGACTCTCGGTTGGATGGACAGCACGCCGGCGCGACCTTGCGCAATGCGCTTCATCACGAACATTCCCGTCGCGCCGAAGCCGTTCGTGGTGAGCGTCGAATCGCCGCTCGGCTGCCGGAGGTGTGCGTATCCCTGCCCGAATCCGACACTCAATCCTTCGCGGAGTCCGTAGATGAAGTAGGTGCCCCAGTCTTCCTTCTCCAGGGCGTTGCGGGTGTTCCCGGAGTTGCGGTCGGGAAAACGTCCCGAGTTGAAGCTGTGCGAATTGAACCATCCCCCTGGCTGAACGGTCCACTGCGCTCCCAGGGAGCCGGGAAGCAGCACGGTGGCGACGAGGGCGAGTGCACGTGCGGTCATCGGTCGTGTCCGGAGCGGGGAACGTCGAGGACGGCATCGTAACGCACCGGCAGCGGCGGTGCATCAGTCCGACGGAAGAGGGTGTATCCGCCCCAGTTCCAGGAGCGCTCGAATCCTGCGGGTGGTCGGATGTCGGCGTCAAGCGTGAGACCGTTGTCATCACGCGTCGCCAGGACATACTGGACGGTGCCCTGCGGTGACGCGAGCGCGAACTCGAAACCGGTGTCGCGAGTCGTCAGGTAGGGTTCCATCGATGGTGCCCACTTCAGCATTTGTTGCGCCCACCGATCATCGATCAGCACGCTGCGCGGCGGTGCGGAGGCGAGGGCGGTCGCAACAGCACGAGCGACGGCGTCTTCGACGGTGCGCGTTGGCCACGGAACCAGCCACCACGCGGCGATCGCCTGCAGGATCGCTACGCCCCCGATGAGTGCTCGAGCCGGGCGCGCGAGGTCGCGGGGCAGTGTCACAATCGCGACGAGCGTCAACAGGAGCACGGCGAAACCGAGCGAGAAGTGCCAGCCCACCGCGTTCGCGCCCGCCAACAGGACAAGCGGCAGCAGCACGCCAAGGGTTGCGAGGTTGGCCCGCCGCAGCGCAAGCACCGACACCGCGACGTACGCGAGCGACCACGCCAGAACCGTCGCGGTGCCCGGGGACATTGCCTGCCAGGGTGTGAAGGGAAACGCGACGCGCCCGGTGAAGACCCACGACAGATACGCCCAGGTTGCCGTGGTGGCGAACCCGGGAAACACCAGCAGCACGAGTTGGGAGGCAAACGGTGGGATCTGGAGCCTCGGGAAAATGATCGGCAGCACGGCGCCCGCCACCAGGGCCAGCGCGAGGCCCAGCGGTGATGTGTAGAACGCGAGGCCGAGCCACAGGCCGGTGTAGAGACCGTGGATCGTTCGGCGGGTCGACCACCAGCGCCGATAGTGCCGCCAGCCGACATACAGCGCGGCTAATCCCACCCCCTCATTGAAGTTGCCCGCGACGAAGGACATCCCGATCGGCGTCCAGAGCACCGAGACGAGCATGACCAGTGGAACGATCGACCTGCGTTCGGTGCAGTCGTCCGTCACCAGCCACGCCAGCGAACCGCACGCGAGGGCGCCAAGTATCAGCGCCCACGTGATCGTCGGGGAAGGCAGCAACATGAGGAACGGCAGCGGGGGATACTCGAATCCGAGCAGTTCCAGTTGCCCTCGATCGAGTGCAAAGAGCACTCGACTCAAGAACGCGCCGTGGGCATCGCTCCTCCACCCATCGGCCGTGAGCAGCAGCGCGGCGATGAGCATCGGCACGGCGACGACAAGCGCAACGATGACCCGCACCCGTCGGGGTGCGCGGGGGTCAGGTGAGGCCGTGACGGGTGAGCCCATGGCGGGTCTTCTCCCAGTAATACGGCCGCGTGAAGAGCTGCCCAAGTGCCTTGAGGGCCGCGATCGAGTGCAGGATCCAATAGAACGGATTCAGGAGCGAGAACAACACGAGGACGTGCAGTCGGCGCTTGAAGACGGCAAACATGTTCACATAGATCGCCAGCGCGTTGCCAAGCAGCAGGTTGAACAGCGAAAGGTACAGGATGACGGGCGGGAACAGCGGTTCGAGCGCGGTGGTTCGCGTCACCAACCACGCGATGGTGAGCAGGATCGAAACCGGCTGGATGAGGAAGATCAACGGCGTGCCCGCGATCAGCAGCACGAAGCCGGCGGTCTGCCGCCACCCCGCGCGGCGGATCAACGAAATCGGGTCGCGCGAGTAGACCAGTGCGGTCTGCATGTATCCCTTGATCCAGCGGGACCGCTGGCGCAGCCAGTTGCCCAGCTCGTTGTTGGCCTCTTCATAGGTGGTCGAGTTCACGATGCCGACGCGGTAGCCATGCATCGCCGCACGCACACCGAGGTCAGCATCCTCGGTGACGTTGAACGGGTCCCAGCCGCCGAGGTCACGCAGCACCGACGTGCGGAAATGGTTGCTGGTGCCGCCCAAGGGAATCGGCAGCCGCAGGTGATCGAGGCCCGGGAGGAGGTAGTCGAACCAGAATGAGTACTCCAGCGTGAACATCCGGGTCAGGAAGTTCTCGTTCCAGTTGTAGTAGTTGAGCGCGGCCTGCACGCAGCCGAGTTCAGGCGGCCCGTGCCGGAATGCGAGCAGGGCCTTCTTGAGCTGGTCCGGCTCCGGACGATCCTCTGCGTCGTAGATCACCAGATACTCGCCGTGCGCGAAGAGCAGCCCGACGTTGCAGGCCTTGGGCTTCGTCTGCGGTGGCCCCGCGGGCACCACCATGAAGCGGACGTTGGCGCCCGGGGCCGCGGCCTTGGCCGCCGCAAGCGTGTCCGGGTCGTCCTCCTCGAAAAGCATGATGATGTCGAGCTTGTCCTGGGGATAGTCGAGCTCTCCCAGTGAGCGAAGGAGTGTGCTGATCACGCGCTCCTCCATGTACACGGGCACCAGGATGGAGTACGTCGGCAACTCGCGTTCATCGAGCGATCGCACCTGCTCGGGCGTGATGCTGATTGCCGTCTCCGAGGCCGCGCCCACCACACCGACGTAGGTGCGGAAGACGACCACGAGCAGGAAGAACACCGTGATCGGGACGTTGAGGAGCAGCAAGGTCTCCATCGGAGCGCGGTAGAGCCCGAAGAGCAGCACCAGACAAAGCACGCCGAAGACGATGTACTGCGAGAGCGTGAATACGGTGAACGCGCTCTCCCCCTGCTCACGGAAGTAGAGCCCGTAGATCGAGGTGTCGACCACCTTGCGACGGTGCGCGAGCCGGACGCCCTGGTCGATGTCCCATTCAGTGGTAACACGGAAGTCGGGTGTTCGCCCCGGGTACACCACGCCGAGCGTGTCGATCAACTCTGGGGTGGGGGCTTCCGCGACCGCGACAACCACTGTCCGCCCTTCGTCGCGGAGCGGGACGGCGCGGAATCCCAGCGTGGCTTCGAGCGGGAATCGCTGCGTCACCGCGAGGTCAATCTCGCGGTCTGAGATCGTGATGAACGGCAGGGACCAGAGTTCCGCAAGCGCCCGCGCCAGTTCGAGGCGGGTGATATACCCGAGAATCAGCAACAGGCGCCCGAGCCGTTCACCCGTGCGCGCCTGCTGAGTTAGCGCGGTATCGAGCTGCCCGGCAGAGATGACACCTCGTTGGACGAGGTGTTCACCCAGCCGTATCGAGCTCACGCCGTACCACTCTCGGGTATCCCCACCAGAGGAGCATGATCAGGATCACCGCGGCTGCCCCGAACAACACCTTGCGGTACTTCGCGAAAAACGACGACGACGAGTCGGGCTGCGCCTCGACGCGCCAGCCGGCGTTGGCGATGGTGAGGGACCGCGCGGTCCCTTGCTCGCCGCGAATCACGAGATCGCCGCGCACCCCGAACCATCCATACGGCTCGAGTGACTCGCGGAGGAGGTCGGCGAGTGGTTGACCATTGGTGCCAGTATGATGCAGCAACAGGACGTCATCGCCCCCCTTCTGCCATCCTTGCATCGCCGCGTACGACGTACCCGGGGTGAACTCGTCCCAGATGCGGCCCTTGCGATCGCGGAGACGGAAACCATCGGCATGAACCGGAGCCTCGAGCTCATCGGCGAGCGACGACGTACCGACCGCGAGCAACGGGCCGATGGCACCGGCACGGTCCCGCGCGAGTGCCGGCGCAAGGGGCGTTCGGGTGGTCTGCTGCATGGCCCCAATCACGGTCGCCGCCAGTTCCACGCGGTACCGATCGCGCGGCTCGAGGAGCACCGAGAAACCGGGGAGGAAGGCCGACGGAAAGCGTGCGAATCCTGGTGGGAGGCGATTGATGCCGTCGATCACGAAGGCGGATGCTGCATCGATGGTGGCGGTGAAAACCTGGCTGCCCAGTATGCACCTTCCCTCGCCCAGCACGACCTGGAAACGTACCTGCAGGGCGTTGTCACGCTGCAGCAGGTGTGCGGGGATCGCGACGACTTCGTCGATCGACGTGCGGTCGAGCGACTTAGACCAGATCAGTGCTCCGTTGAGGTGCACCCGTACCGAACCATGACCCACCTCTGGGATGATCGAATGCTCCGCGATGAGGCGGAACGCCGTCGGACTGGCAACCTCGCCAAAATCGGCGAGCGCAAATGGGAAGTCAGCGATCACCAGCGTGTTTCCCTCGACCGTGCGATCGGCAAATCCGAGCTCGGCGAGGGTGCGGACCCCGGTTTCTTCGGCGCGCACCCGGTCGAGGTCGATGGCGCCAGCCTGGAAGCTGGACGAGGTCACGAGATCCGCGCCGCCGATGAAGGTGAAGAGCTGGCGTGCGTCTCGGCGCGCGCCGATGGCGAGCACGGTGCCGCGGCCGCTGTCGGGGCCGATGATCATCGTCGAGCCGGCCGGGTTCCACAGCACTGCCCGTTCCCAGGGACCTGGTTCCACCATGGGCGTGCCCACCGGCGGGAGGGGGGCAATCCGGTATTCGGTCGCCATGCCACGGTACCGGCGCGCAACGAATGCCGCGGCATCGAGCGCAGCCTGCGCGGCGTCGAGGGACGGCGAGTCGGCGACGTGAAACGTGACGCGTTCCAGCCAGGGTGCGAAGAATCCGTTGATCGCACGCACGGCGCGAGGGGATCCGATGAACGCCACCGCACTGCTCGGCAGGAGCACCGTGCGATAGTACACCTGCGCCTCGCAGGCGTCGCGTCCGGGGACGGTGATGCCGAGAGTGAAAGTCGCCTTCCCTTGGTCGATGATCGCATCGTTGAGTGGGAAGGTCACCGTGGTGGTGGTATCTGTCAGTGGGCGGAGCCCGAGGATGCGATCGCGCTGGCGCAACACCAGCGTTGCTGCTGGCATGCCGGGCGTCGGAACGACATCGAGGGTAAGCGTAGACGGTCGGAGTCCGGGGTTCACCGGCACCGACACGGTTGCCTCATCGAGCGCACCGAGCAACGTGATTCCACCTCGGTAGCCGATCTGCGCAAGGAGCAGGCGCAAAGCCCCGGTCCCGGTGGTGTCGCTCGCCGAACGGAACTGCACGGCCGGAAGTCGTTCCGCCCCGGAAGTCCCTCCAGTGCCCGACGAGGTGGCCCGCTGGCCGGTCGAGGCGAGCGAGTCGGTCTGGACCTGCGTCGGTGCGCGGACCCGGGTGGGTTCCGGTTCGTTGGTGCGCCGCGAACATCCGGCTGCCAACAGGGCTGCGATTGCCGTTGCCGTTGCCATCTTCCGAAGCCGCATCACTGTTCCCTCCCTCCGCCGTGAAATCAGCGCCTTCTCCAGATTTCGAGTCCGTTCCGGTCGAATACAAGGTCGAATCGCTTGCGAAAGTCGGGCCGCTTGCCGATCGCGCGCGAAACGGCGTCGTTCGGCGTCTGGGCATCAGCCACGACCCACTCCACCGCGAGTTCTGGGGCGGCGAGTGCCTTGGCCCCCAGCTCCCAGGTCCACTCGTAAACGCGGTCTCGCAAAGGGATTCTGGATCTCGGGCTGATGTTGATCGCGCCGTCCACCAGCACGCGCCCACCGTCATAGTGATCGCGCAGCCAATCGGAGGCGTCCTGCTGCCGGGGGTCGCCATCACGAATCGCTATGCCCTCGCTCAGCGCGCCGGCCTGCAGGCGGGGGGCGAGAACGAAGAGCGCGATCTGGAGTGCGAGCGCCGCGATCCCCGCACGGAGCGGCAATCGTCGCGACCTGCCCGCATGGTCGAGCCCCAGCACGAGCGCGGCAGCGGCGGCGGGGAGCAGCATCACTCCGTAACGCACGTTGAGGAATCCGGGCGGTTCGGTCCACGGGAGCGCGATCACGCTCTGGCCCGCGACCAACGCGATCACGTTGAACCAGAGCGCAGCCCCCAGCAGGAGCGTCGCAGAAGCGCCGCGCGACCGGAGTGCAGACCAGCTCGAGGCCATCGCGCCGATCACCAGCACCACGCCGCACGCGAGCGCCGCGGCACCCAGGTAGTACGCCAGCGCCAAGTCAGGCCGACCTCGCGTGGGAAGCAGCCCTTGTCGGACCAGCGTGGCTTGCTGGCTCTGTGCCGACCAAGCGCCGCGCTGGAATGCGAGCGGATCACCGAAATAGACATAGTTGTAGACCAGCCACACGGTCACGAAGACCGCCGTAGGCGCAACGAAGACCATCATCGCCCCGAGTGCCGAGCGAGCGTCACGGCGCGCGTGCCATACTACAACCAGCACGGCGACCGCTGCGAAAAACCAGCCGTCGTACCGCGATCCCACCGCCAGCGCTGTGAGTATGCCTGCGCCAATGAGGAGCCGCGATGAGCGCACATCAATCCATCGATCGAGCAATGCCGTGGCTGTGACGAGGAATGCGAGGAGAACTGGTTCGGTCATCGCCGTGGTCTGCAGGAATAGCAGCGACGGATTGAGTACGACGAACGCCACGGCGAGCCATGCCCACCGGGGGTCGGTGAGTCGGCGCGCAAGAATGTCGTGGAGTGCAACGGCGGTCATCGTAAAGGCGGCGAGGCCGATCAGTCCACCAGACAGGCCGTTCCACCACCACGCATCGACCTGCACCGGGAGGAGCAGCAGGAGGTGTGGCACCGGAAGCCACACCGTGCCCAGCATCTGCAAGCCGGGTGTGGTGGAGTCGATCACCCGGCGCGCGATGTCGAGGTGGGCCTGCGCATCCCAGAAGGCAAAGACGACGTTGGCACGATGAGCCCAGAGTTGCGCCAGGCCACCAACCAAAAACGCAACGAGGCCGACCCATAGGGCCGACCTCGTCACGAATCGATACTGGACCGCCCCACCACTCGACACTGTCACGCGTCGGATCGTCCGCGCCGGCGCCGCCTCAACGCCGCAAGGCCGCCGAGTCCGCTGGCGAGCAGCGTGAGTGTGGCCGGCTCCGGCACGACGTCGGTGGGCACGCCGATGTCATCGGCGTCGATCGCGAAGATCGCGTTGTTGAAGTCCCAGTCGCTCGGCGCGTAGGTCACATCCTCGAACCCGAACAGATATCGTCCCGCGGTGTTGGGGACGAGACCGATTCCGTCATCGCCGGGAACGCCATCGGGAAACTGCTGCGGCGTGAAATACGCCAGGTGTGCGTAACCGTCAGTGTTGCGGAGCGGATCGCCAGAGAAGAACCAGTTGAACTCGCCGTTCGCCTCGCTCTGCCGGACCATCAGCGCGAAGATGATCTCCGTGCCGGTGAGCCATTCGAATGACTGTACCAACGGACTGGTGAGGTAACTGTTCGGTGCGTAGTCGCCGGCAGGCTTGTTGAACAGCTCGACCCCCTGCAGGCCGGCGACGTCGCCGCAGCCGGCTCGGTACACCGCGTAAAAGGCAAAACAGCTGTTCGTGAGGTTGTTGCTGTACTGGCTCGTCGTCATCGCGTAGATGCGATGTCCGTAGAACGTCGTCTCTTCCCATCCGAAGTAGGATGCCGTGATCTGGTTCCCGGCCGCGAGAATTGGCGACGAAAGACCGAAGGTGACTGAGTATGGCTTCGGGTTGTCGGCCTGGGCGCGCACCATCGGAACGAGGGCGAGCAGACCTGCGATCAGCGAACGGGATAAGTGGCGCATTGGCTACCTCGGGTCCTACGACTTGGTGAATGCTTTCCGAATACCAGTGCAAGCGGGATACCCGGCCGTAGCCAAATTCATAAGTCGTTACTGAGCAATGACATCCGAAAATTGTGTAGCGCCCGGTCCACCATAACGACTCGGTCCTGTGGCACCTACCCGACAATTATCGCCATCGCTGCGGGCATGGCGCAACGGTTTGTGGTACCGTCGCCCGTCCGAGAATTGCGCTCAGGGCATCGATGCTCGGTGTTATCCGGGTGGTCGGCATAGAGGCGCCGGCTGCTGGCGCAGGATCCTTGAGGAGGTGGCCGGTGAGGACGGCCACCACCCGATCGGTAGGGGCGATCGTGCCCCGTCCGACGAGCAGGCGCAGTCCGGCGATCGCCGCTGCGCTGGCGGGTTCGCACCCTACGCCTGCCTGATCCACCACGTCCTTGGCCTCGAGGATTGAGATGTCATCGACCGCACACACCACGCCGCCGGTGTCGCGAATCGCCCGCACCGCGCGCTGGTACGACGCAGGGTGGCCAATCCGAATCGCCGTCGCGACCGTGTCCGGGACGACCGGGACCAGCTTGTCGAACCCACGCTCGAAGGCCGCGGCGAAGGGCGCGGCGCCCGCTGCCTGTACCGCGGCGAGGCGCGGAGTTTTCGTGATCAGACCCCAGCGCAACGCCTCCCGGAGTGCCTTCCCGAACGCGGCGGCGTTGCCGAGATTGCCGGCTGGGAAAATGATCCAGTCGGGCGGAGTCCACCGAAGTTGCTGGAGCATCTCGAAGATGATGGTTTTTTGTCCCTCGATACGGAACGGATTGATGGAGTTCAGCAGCATGATCCCCAACTGGTCGGCCGCTTCGCGCGCCAGCCGCAGGCAGTCATCGAAGTTCCCGTCGAGCACAAGGATTTGCGCTCCGTGGGCCGCAGTCTGGGCCAGCTTGCCCGGCGCGACCTTCCCCTCAGGAACGAACACCAACGCCGGGATCCCGGCGTGCGCCGCGTACGAGGCTAGCGACGCCGACGTGTTCCCGGTGGAGGCGCAGGCGACCGCGGTGGCGCCAACTCGGCGGGCCTGAGTAACCGCCACGGTCATCCCGCGGTCCTTGAAGGACCCAGTGGGATTGTGTCCTTCGTGCTTGATAATGAGTTGGGGCGCCCCGCACCATTCGGCGATACCTCGGCGCGCAAGAAGGGGAGTATTGCCCTCGGGATGCGAGACAGGATCGCCTACCAAGCTCGGAAGGACAAGCTGGCGGTAGCGCCACACTCCTGATCCACCCGGGTCGTCCCGCCAGGCCTCATCGAGATCCTCCCGAAGCGCCCGGCCAGTAGACCCTGGCGTGCCCTGCTCGAGGGAGAGCAGACCGCCACAACCGCGGCAGGCGCTGAGCATGGTCGATTCCTCGTCCTCCATGGCGCAGGCATCACAACGCGGGACTGTCACCACGATCGCGCCCCGTCGACCGATGGCGTGGTCACCGAGACATTCGCGACGACGCCGGCATCACGGTAGGCCGCCTTCATGGCACCAGCGACCCGATTCGCCGTGTCTCGGTCACCAGCAAAGGCGAACGCCGTAGGTCCGGCGCCGCTGATGGAGCAGCCCGCGGCACCGGCGCCGAGTGCGGCGGCCTTGGCCGCGGAGAAGCCGGGGAGCAGCCCCGCACGAACTGGTTCGGCGATCAGGTCATCGATGCCCCGGCCGAGCAGCGCCAAATTGTCCAGGCACGCCCCCGCCACCACTGTGGCGAGGTTTGCTGCCTGGCGGATCGCCACTTCCCGGGAGACGACGGTGGGAAGGATCCCGCGGGCAACTCGGGTCTCGAGGCGTTGGGCGGGGTGCGCCAAGACGACATGCAACCCGGCGGGGAGAGGGAGACGTATAGTCTCAACGGGGTCGGTGCTGCGGACCAGTATCAAGCCGCCCAGGAGCGATGGCGCGAGGTTGTCGGCTTGGCGGCCCGACGCGACCATCTCACCTTCCAGCGCGAAACCGAGGATCTGGGGCGGTTCAAGGGGGGCCTGTAGGAGCACGGCCGCCGCGACGGCTCCAGCCACCGCAGACGCGGCGCTGCCGCCCTGGCCACCTGCAAGTGGGAGGCCCTTGACCACTGTGACGTCAATGCCTTGTTCGACGCCGAGGTGGCGCAGGACCGCGCGGGCGGCGACAGACGCGGTATTGGCGGTGGGATCGGTCGGGAGGTCTGGGTGTCCAGCGTCGAGGATGCGGTCGGAGGTATCGGACCGAAACCGGAGGGTCACCTCGTCGCGCGGTCCCTCCAGTGCCAGACCCAGCACATCCAGACCGGGGCCGACGTTGCCGATCGATCCGGGGGCCGACGCGGTGACCGAATGGGATGTTTCGCGCATCAAACTAGGGTGGGAACGCATGCGAGAGGGTACCGTAGCCCGAACGGAAAGTCCATCTGGTGTGACCCAAGCGGCCGGTCACGCGTCCCATGTTCCAGACGCAACGGTGACGATCGGATGGGCTGGGAACGCCCGTTTCGGCAATCGCGTTCAAGCTTGGTAGATCAGTAGGAACGGGTTCCCGTTGGCGCCGCGTGATCAAGCCGATGTTTCACAGCTTGATGTGGTTGCGTTTGCAAGAATCCCGGTTTTCGGTTATTTTGACGCGGTTTGGGACGATACCTCGGTGTGCGTGTGCTGGCTTGGGGCCACCACCGGCGCGGCGAGGCCCGATGGACAGGAGTTTGTGTGACGATTCGTGCGCGCGGAAAGCGGCGCTCGCTCCGACCAGCCCAGATTGCCCGGGCTGTTGATGAGGGGCGGGAAAGCCTTGATTTGTATCTCGACGAGATCTCGCGGGTTCCGCTCCTCAATCGTGAGGAGGAGATGAGTCTTGCGCGAAAGGCGTTCAAGGGCGACATCCTCGCCCAAGAACGGCTGGCCCGGCACAACGTTCGGTTTGTAGTCTCGGTTGCGAAGAAATTCCAGAACCGGGGCGTGCCGTTGGTCGATCTCATCGGCGAGGGAAACCTTGGGCTGATGACTGCTGCCCGGAAGTTCGATCCGGATCGTGGCGTCAAGTTCATCTCCTACGCGGTCTGGTGGATCCGTCAGGCGGTACAGGCCGCGATCGCGCGTCATGGGCGTCCGGTGCGCGTGCCGCTCAACCGCACTGCCGACTTGAGCCGCTTGGGCAAGACGACGACGCTTCTGAAGGAGAAGCTTGGTCGGATGCCGACCACCGAGGAACTGGCCCGCGCCACGGGCCTGACCGAGGAAGCGGTGCGATCGCTCTCGTCACTCAACACCGAGGCGGTCCGCCTTGACCACCCGACGCGGGATGGCGACGGCAACGAGCGGATGGAACGCTTTGCACTGGCCGAGCAGGAAGGGACTGATGCGCACACCATGGCGAGCTCGCAGAGCGCCGACATCGAAGCGGCGCTCGACTCGCTCCCTCCCCGCGACGCGAAGGTGCTGCGGCTGTATTTTGGCCTCGACGACGGTCAGCCCCGCACCCTCGAGGAGATCGGTCGCATGATGGGCGTGACGCGCGAGCGGATCCGGCAGCTCCGCGACCGCGCTCTGGTCAGGCTCCGCGAGGGCGAAACCGGTGACAAGCTGAAGGACCTCGTGGCCTGATGCGAGTCGATCCGCCGGAACGTCCGGCGGATCGGCGGCACCATCTCCGTAATCTGGATGTCGGCGCAGAAATGGCGCCGATTTTTTTGCGGGTCCTGGCCTAGGTTGCGGCGAAAATCCTGAGTACGCGGGAGAGGATGCCGCCATGCTCCAGGTATTCAAGCTCCACCGGGGAGTTGATTCGCACCACGGCGGTGAAGGTCGTGACTTTGCCGGATGCGCCGTCGCGAGCGGTCACCGTGACGTTGCCGCCTGGCGTGACGCCCTCGCTGATCCCACGGATGGTGATCACCTCGGTGCCATTCAACTTGAGTGATTCGGCATCTTCTCCCGACTGGAAGGCCAGCGGCAGCACGCCCATCCCGATCAGGTTCGAGCGATGAATGCGCTCATAGCTGGCCGCGATCACGGCCTTCACGCCGAGCAGGGTAGTGCCCTTCGCGGCCCAGTCGCGAGACGAACCCGTGCCGTACTCCTTGCCCACGAGCAGCACGAGTGGCGTGTCGTCGGCGATATAGCGCATCGCCGCATCGTAGATGCTGGTGATGTCGCCGGTCGGGAAGTGTCGGGTCCAGTTGCCCTCCTTCCCTGGCACCAGCTGGTTGCGGATCCGGACATTCCCGAACGTGCCCCGCATCATCACTTCATGATTACCGCGACGGGCACCGAAGGTGTTCCAGTCCGGCTGGTCGACATCGTGCTCGCGCAGGTACTCCGCTGCCGGGCCGTTGCGAGGAATGGCACCGGCCGGCGAGATGTGATCGGTCGTGACCGAATCGCCGAGCATCGCCAGCACTCGCGCGTCGAGAATGTCGTGCAGCGGCGAGGGATCTGGCGCGAGGTCCCGGAAGAATGGCGGGTTGCGTACGTAGGTCGATGCCGGATCCCACTCGAATCGCGAGCCGGTCGGGACCGACAACGCACGCCATTGTTCGTCACCCTCGAAAACCGAGGCGTACTGGGTGCGGAAGATGTCGGGACCCACCGCCTCGGCGATCGTCGCGGCGATCTCCTGGGGAGAGGGCCAGATGTCACGCAGATATACCGGAGTCCCGTCGTCGGCAATGCCGAGTGGCTCGGTGTCGAGGTCGACATCGACGCGCCCGACGAGTGCGAATGCCACGACAAGTAGCGGTGATGCGAGATAGTTGGCGCGCACCTGCGGGTGGACGCGTGCCTCGAAATTGCGATTGCCGGAGAGCACCGCCGCCGCAACCAGCGAGTGTTCATCGATTGCTGCGGCGACCGGAGCGGGTAACGGTCCGCTGTTGCCGATACAGGTGGTGCAGCCATACCCCACGGTCTGGAATCCGACCTCGTCGAGATACCGTGTCAGGTCTGCGCGATCGAGATAGTCAGTGACGACGCGCGACCCGGGTGCCATCGAAGTCTTCACCCATGGCCGGCTCCGGAGCCCACGCTCACGCGCCTTCTTCGCGAGCAGGCCCGCCCCAACCATCACCGACGGGTTCGACGTGTTGGTGCAAGACGTAATCGCGGCGATCACCACTGACCCGTCGTGCAGCGTGCAGTCTTGGCCGTCGATGGAACATGCGTACTCGATGCGTCGATCGGCTTTGGGTGGCGCCATCACCGCGGCGCCACCACCCTCGTCGGTCCAGCGGGCCAGCGCGTCGTCGGCCGCGGCCCGCCGTTCGGACGGGACCGTGGGTTGCATGAGCGACGGCAGGTTGACCGCGAAGTTGCCACGCAGCGCTGAGAGTGGAACCAGGTCCTGTGGGCGGCGCGGTCCCGCGAGGCTTGGCACGACACTCCCAAGATCAAGCTCGATGGTGTCGGTATACGCCGGGGCGGGGGTATCGGCGGTGTGGAAGAGGCGCTGCGCCCTGCAATATGATTCGACCAGTTCGACCGTTGCGTCGTCACGGCCGCTGCGGCGCATATACCGAAGCGTTTCCTCATCGACGGGAAAGAATCCCATCGTCGCGCCATACTCGGGCGCCATGTTCGCGATCGTCGCGCGATCCGCCAGCGGAAGTTCCGACAGTCCCGGGCCAAAGAACTCGACGAACTTGTCGACGACGCCTCGCTTGCGGAGAATCTGCGTCACGGTGAGGACGAGGTCGGTTGCGGTGCAACCGGGAGCGAGCTTGCCGGTGAACTTCATCCCGATCACGTCGGGAATCAGCATGAAGTAGGGTTGCCCGAGCATCACCGCCTCGGCCTCAATCCCGCCCACGCCCCAGCCCATCACGCCGAGTCCATTGATCATCGTGGTGTGCGAATCCGTGCCCACCAGCGTGTCGGGGTACGCGGTCAGCTCTCCGAACTGTTCACGCAGTTGCACGCAGGGCGACAGGTACTCAAGGTTGACCTGATGGACGATGCCGGTGCCCGGGGGCACCACGCGGAAGTTCTCGAAAGCGCGCTGCGCAAACTTCAACAACTGGTAACGTTCGGCGTTTCGCTCAAACTCCAGCGCAACGTTCAGCTTGACGGCTTGGGCGCTCCCGAAAAAGTCGACCTGAACGGAATGGTCGATCACGAGATCGCAGGGGACCACCGGATTGATCCGGTTGGGGTCGCCGCCCATGTCGGCCATCGCATCGCGCATCGCGGCGAGGTCGACGACGCACGGCACACCGGTGAAGTCCTGCAGCACTACCCGCGCGGGCATGTAGGCGATCTCGCTGCGCCCTTCAGCGGAGGGATCCCACCCTGCGATCGCGCGGATGTGCGCTTCGGTCACGAACCCACGGCCTACGTGCCGCAACGCGTTTTCCAGCAGGACACGGATCGAGAACGGCAACCGGTCGAGTTGCACCTGGCCGGCGGAGTGGAGGGCCTCGAGAGAGTACATGGTCACCTCCTTGCCGGCGACGGCCAGGGAAGTGCGGGCGGCGAACGGATCAGGGTGGGTCATGGGCAGCGTCGGGCCAAGGTAGACTTCCACGGAACGAACCCGAAAACTAACCAGATGCGCTGAGGTGATGATGGTCATTACCCCGATGCCCGAGCGGATTCGGCGTTCGGACGATGCCATTGAGGTGGTGTGGCAGGAAGGGCACGTCGGCCGGTTCGAGGCCCGGGCGCTGCGTCTCGCCTGCCCCTGTGCCGGATGCGTCGATGAGATGTCCGGCCGACCGCTCCTCGACCCCGAGACGGTCCCGATGGATATTGCCCCGCTGCAGGTCGAGCTGGTCGGCGGCTACGCGATTCGCGTTCGGTGGAGCGACGGCCACGGGACGGGAATGCAGACGTTCGGGTGGCTGCTCGCAAACTGCCCGTGCCCGACATGCAGCACAGTCCGCACCGCCCGCCCCTTGGCCTGACCGTGTGCGGCCGCTACAGTTTGCTAAACCCGTCGTGGAAAGTTGCGCCCTCTCCAGCCCCCCGAGGCGCTGATGATTGGCAGGCGTTACTGGATCTGGATATGGTACGGCATTCTCGCGCTCGGTGTGGTGGGACTCATCGTGGCGATACATTGGGGTCGCCAGACTCGCTGGGCCAACCTCGACGAGGTGCTGCGCGGGGTGGGTACGATCGCAGTGTCGGTCGGCATGCTGCTCCTTCTCAACGGTATCGGGGGCGGTGCTGGACAATCATTGCTGCTTGGCTCACTGATCGCGTTCATCCTCGCATTCGCCCTGGGCCGGGAGCGTCCTGCCAGCGGCGACGCCCATTCGGAGCCGCCCGACTCATCCCCACCGCCGACCGCCTGATGCCACGACTGACCCGCATGCTGCTCGCCGCCCTCGCGGCGGGCGGACTCGTTGCGCCAATCACAGCCACAGCGCAGTCCAGCGGCCCGGGCACGGGTGGCGCCGTGGCCCAGGCCCGCGCGCTCGTTGCACAGGGAAACTGGAAACGCGTGCTGATGATCGGGGCGCATCCCGACGACGAGTATACCGACCTGATCGCGCTGCTGGCCCGTGGTCAGGGAATCGAGACCGCGTACCTCTCGCTCACCCGCGGCGAGGGCGGACAAAACCTCATCGGAAATGAACTCGGCGTGGGCCTCGGCCTGTTGCGGACCGATGAATTGTTGGCTGCGCGGCGAATCGATGGTGGTCGCCAGTTCTTCACCCGCGCGTTCGATTTCGGTTTCTCGAAGACGGCGGACGAAACGTTCGCGTTCTGGCCGCACGACAGCCTCCTGATCGATGTCGTGCGGGTGATTCGTGCGTACCAACCGCAGGTGATCGTGTCGGTGTGGTCGGGCACGTCGCGTGATGGCCATGGTCATCACACCGTGTCCGGGATCATCGCGCGCGAGGCGTTTGACGTAGCCGCGGATCCCGCGCGTTTTCCAGAGGCGGGACCGGCATTTCGTGTGTCAAAGTTCTATCTCGCGCCGTACACTCTCGCCGCCGATGCGCCCATGCTCGCGCTCAACGGTGGCGCGATCGAGCCCGCGAGTGGCCTGACCTACCACCAACTCGCCGCGCGGAGTCGGAGCCAGCATCGATCGCAGGACATGGGGTCTCTTGAGGAGCCCGGGCCGTGGCCGGTGCGCGTGTCATTGGCTGCGCTCGCGCCAGGGGTGAAAGCGGCCCCCGGTGATTCGCTCTTCGCCGGTATCGCCGAGGTGCCGGTTTCGCTACAGCAACGCAATGCCGCCGGTTCCGGAAGCCTTGCCGCCGCAGGCATTGTGGTGGACGCGTACTCGGCACGGGACCAGGTGGCAATCGGCGACAGCGCGGCGATCACGATGCTGATCGTGAATGGCTCACCCGACACAATCACCGTGGGGCTGCGACTGAGTCGGCATGAATGGCCCGGCGACGGGATCGGCTACCAGCCCTGTGGCGACACTGTTCGAGTTGCCCCCTCCGCTCGGTACGACTGCAAATTCTCCCGTGTGGTGCCGGGCCCGGTCCGGCAGCCGTACTTTCTGCAGAATACGATGCGCGGTGCCATGTATCAGTGGGAACGCGACGACGCGCTCCCGCCATCTACGGACGGCACCATTTACATGTGGAGCCAGTTTCCCCCACCGTACGGAGCACCGTACGAAGCCGAGCCGTTCGCGACTTTTCAGGTGAGCGCACACGGCGCCGAGCTCGGGGAGACGACCGTGCCGATTCGCGGCCGCTCGGTCGATCAGGGACTGGGCGAAGTCCGTCGACCGATCGCCTTCGTGCCGCGCATCGCGCTTGAGATGCAGTCATCCCGGGTGCTGTGGCGCAAGGGCGAGCGCTCCAAGGTCATACAGGTGCATGTGGAGCACCTGTCCCGCGACACCACCAAGGCGCTGATCGCGCTTGGCGTCCCCGCCGGGTGGACCGCCAGTGCACCGAAGCAGTTAGTTCTCGGACGTGAAAACGAACGCGCAACGGTGGAGTTCACCGTGACCGCGCCAGCCGTCCCGTCGCAGGGCGAAGTGGTGTTCCGTGCCGCTGCGATTGTGGGCACCGATACGCTGCGCCAGAGCATGCACCGCATCGACTATCCGCATGTCGACCGGCGCACATGGTTCACGCCGAGCGAGACCGCGGTGGTGGTGGCACCGGTGACGTTCGCACGCGGAGTGAGGGCCGGGTACGTCCGCGGCGCCGCGGACCTCATCCCTGAGGCGCTCGCCGACGCCGGCGTGACGTTGCGGATGATGGACGACGCCGCGGTTGATTCGCACGCACTCGACAGCCTCGATGTGCTCATAATCGGGCCGCGAGCCTATGAGACCAGCGACGCGGTGCGCCGGGCGAATCCGCGAATCATCGACTGGGTCAGGGGCGGCGGTACGCTGATCGTCCAGTACCAGCAGTATCAATACATCCGCGGCGACTACGCACCGCGACCGTTCACGATCTCGCGTCCGCACGATCGGGTCACCGATGAAACCGCGGCGGTCACGATCCTCGATCCGACGCACCCCGTGTTCCGATATCCGAACGTGATCGGCGCTGATGACTGGAAGGACTGGCGTCAGGAGCGGGGCCTGTACTTCGCAGGGACATGGGAAGATGCATGGACGCCGCTGCTCGAGATGCACGATCCCGAGGAGGCACCGAAGCGCGGCAGTCTGCTGATTACCGACCTGGGTCGCGGACGCGTGGTCTACACCGGATTGGCGTTTTTCCGACAGATTCCGTCCGCGGTTCCAGGCGCGTGGCGGCTCTTCGCCAACCTTCTGGCACTCGGCGAGCGACGTGGTCGGTGAGCGGGGCGTTGTGTTGGTCGCCGTGCTGGTGCTTGCTGCAGCATGCTCCGGTGATGGGCGCGAGCCGCTCACCATCTACTCGCCCCACGATCGTGCCCTGCTCGTGACCATGGAGAAGGCGTTCGAGGCCGCCAATCCCGACGTCGACGTCCGGTGGCTCGACATGGGGAGTCAGGAGGTGCTCGATCGGCTCCGCTTCGAGCGGCCGAACCCGGTGGCCGATGTCTGGTTTGGTGGGCCGACGACGATCTTCGATCGCGGGATCCGGGAGGACATCCTCGCCCCGTACCGACCGGCGTGGGCCGCATCGGTGGACTCCCAGGGAATCGGCGGCCGCGACA
This sequence comes from Gemmatimonadales bacterium, assembly GCA_039915685.1. Lineage (GTDB taxonomy): Bacteria > Gemmatimonadota > Gemmatimonadetes > Gemmatimonadales > GWC2-71-9 > Palsa-1233. The sequence continues at coordinate 35,572 of JBDSMU010000058.1, forward strand.
TGTATTACCCGGTCTATCGTACGCCGGCGGTAATTGCATTCAACACAGACCTAGTCTCACGCGACTCCGCCCCCCGTGACTGGAACGATGTCCTGGAGCCGGCGTGGCGCGACCGGGTGTTGATCCGCGATCCGGTCGCGAGCGGCACGATGCGCGCCATCTGGGGCTTCATCATCATGCGTGAGATGACCGCGCCCGGCGATACCGCCCTCGGCATGTCGTGGCTCCGCCGCCTCGACGGCCAGACCAGGACGTACGCGCTGAACCCGGCAATTCTTGACCAGAAACTGGCGCGTGGCGAAGGCACGATCACCCTCTGGGACCTGCCCGATATCCTGATCGCGCAGTCGAAAGGCATGCCGTTCGACTACCGTTTTCCATCGAGTGGAACGGTGGTGATCGATGACGCGATCGCACTCGTCCGCGGATCCGATCATGCCGATGCCGCACGGCGTTTCATTGACTTCGTTGGGTCGATCGAGGGGCAGGGACTTGCCGCCGAGCGCCACTGGCGGTTGCCGGCGCGGCGGGATCTTCCGGTCGATCGAGTGCCGAATTGGGTGGCACGCGTCGAACGTGAAATGGTGACTGCCCCGATGAACTGGACCATGCTCGCCGCTGAAGGGGCAGGTTGGATGCGCTACTGGGATCAACGCGTGCGCGGCACCGGACGGGCGGGACAGTGAGCACAGTGGCCCTGGAAGGCGTCCGCAAGCAGTTCAGTGACGTCACCGTCGTGCGTGACTTCTCGCTCGAAGTGGCCGATGGCGAAATCGTCGCGCTCCTCGGGCCCAGCGGAAGCGGCAAGACCACGTTGCTGCGGTTGATCGCCGGCTTCGAGCAAGTTGATGCTGGGCGGATCCTGCTCGGCGGCGACGATGTCACGAGCCGACCGCCAGTAGCGCGGCGTTGTGGAATGGTGTTCCAGCACTACGCACTTTTCCCCCACCTGGATGTAGCGGGCAACGTCGGATACGGACTCGCCAGTGAACGGCTCGATCGTGACGCCGTCGCGGCGCGTATCGGCGAAGTGCTTGAGCTCGTTGAGCTGCCGGGGTACGAGCGTCGGCCCGTGACCGCCCTCTCCGGTGGCCAGCAGCAGCGCGTCGCGCTCGCCCGCGCGCTTGCGCCGCGGCCGCGCGTGCTGCTGCTCGATGAGCCACTTTCGAACCTCGATCCCACGCTGCGCGAACGCACCCGCCGCGAGTTGCGCGAGCTGGTGCGCCGGATCGGGATCACCACGATCCTGGTGACGCACGAACAGGAAGAGGCGTTCGACATTGCGGATCGAATCGCACTGCTGCATCAGGGTCGGCTTGAGCAGGTCGGGACGCCGGAGGACCTATACGCGACGCCTGCCACAACATTTGTGGCCGGCTTCATCGGTCGGGGCGGGACACTTCCGGGTGAAGTTGTCGGGAGAGCTGGTGAGTTACTGGACGTCGCGGCTGCTGGAATCACGTGGCCAGCAGTCGGTGCGGCGGAGATGGGGCAGGCGGTGGACCTGGTCATCCGCCCGGAAGCGCTGCGGATAGATCCGGCGGGCGCCATCGTCGGCACCGTGGTGCGACGGCGATTCGCCGGTGCGGTGTGGTTCCTGACCGTTCGTCTCGATCAGGGTGCAGACGTGGAAGTCGGGGCACGGTCTGCCTCCCCGGCTGTTGGCGATCGTATATCGCTGGCGCTGGTCGGAACAGGCGTGCACGCGTTTCCTCGCGACGTGACGTCGTGACGCGGCGGCTGCTGCCGCTCTTCCTCCTGCTGGTGCTTGCATGGCTCGTCGTCGAGCCGCTGGCACTGGTGGGCGTCGAAAGCATTCGCAATGATGGTGGGTGGACCCTCGATGCGGTGCACGCGTTCGCGGTTGAATCCAACGAATGGCGTGCCGCCTGGAACTCGACTTGGCTGGCGGCGCTCAGTGTGATCACAGGCACCCTGGTCGGCGTCCCGCTCGCGCTCATCACTCGGCTTGCGTCTTTTCCTGGTCGGCGCGTGGTGTCCGCGCTGCTTGCCCTGCCGGCCGTGCTTCCCCCACTCGTTGGCGTGGTCGCGTTCCTGTTTCTCTACGGGGAGAGCGGGGTGTTCGCGCGGAGCATCATGGCGCTCAGCGGATCTGACGTTGCACCATGGCGATTCGAGGGAGGCGGTGCGATTCTGCTGATCCACGCCACCACCATGTACGTCTATCCCTACCTGCTGGTTCGCGCTGCCCTCGCCACCTTCGACACCTCGCTGATCGAAGCCGCGACGGCACTCGGCGCGGGACGCGTTCGCGCAATGCGCACGATCGTGCTGCCATTGCTCCGGCCAGCCATCGGCAACGGTGCGCTTTTGATCGCCCTGACATCGCTCGCGTCGTTTTCGGCGCCGTACGTGTTCGGCGGTGGATTTCGCGTGCTGCCCACCCAGCTCATCACGACACGCCTCAACGGCGACGTGAGCGTTGCAATGGTGGAGACACTCGTGCTGGTGGCGCTCGCGCTCTTCTGTCTCGGCGCTGCGACAAGACTTGGCGGACCAGGTGTGCGGGGTGCGGGGAAGGGACTCGCGGCGACACCGGCCGCGTCAAGGAAGGGATGGCGCCGGTCGCTCACCGGGTTGGTCATGGCGGTCGTGACGATGTGGCTGCTCCTGCCGCACATCGCCCTGCTGGGTGTGTCGTTCGTGGCACCTGGTGCGTGGACCCGCACCGCGCTGCCCACCGCATGGACCACCGGCAACTACATAGCGCTTATCGCGGAGCCGGAACGTTGGCGACCCTTCGGCACGTCGCTGTGGATGGCGGGCCTCGCGGCGGCGGCCGCCGCTGCACTCGCCTTGCTCGTTGCGGTGGCGGCCCGCGACCCACGGTACCGGCTGTCGCGATGGCTTGAGGTGGCGCTCGGCCTACCATGGGCGGTACCGGGCACAGTCTACGCGATCGCTCTGGCCACGATGTTTTCCGTAACACAGCCGGCCGCGGGACGGTTCATTCTGATTGGGACGCTGTGGCTCCTGCCGTTGGCCTACCTGGTGCGCGCGCTGCCGATCATCGGTCGCGCCGTGGTCGCGGCGATCCGCGCGCTTGACCCCTCCTACGACGAGGCCGCTGCCGCACTCGGTGCGGGGCGGTGGCGGACCTTTCGGACCATCACGTTGCCTTTGCTCCTGCCGGCGCTCGCGGGCGCCACGGCACTCGGATTTGTCACGGGGCTTGGCGACTTCATGACATCCGTGATCCTCTACACCTACGACACCCGGCCCGTATCGCTCGAGATTCTCGGCGCGATCCGTCAGGGTGAGCTTGGCATCGCAGCGGCGTATGGTGTGGTGATCACGCTACTGAGCACGGCAGCGTTCGTGCTCGCCGAGCGAAGCCGGGGCACCGCATGAGCACCACCGTGCCACCAATCGCAAAGACCGCACAGTTTCGGCAGCTCGCCGTGCTCATCGCGGTCAATTGCATCGACATGCTCGGCTTCGCGATCGTACTGCCGTTACTGCCGTTCTACGCGCTCCGGCTCGATGCCACGCCGGAGATGGTGGGATGGCTGATCGCAGCATTTTCCATCTCGCAATTGATCGCGGCACCGCTCTGGGGACGCGTGTCGGACAAGTATGGTCGGCGCCCGGCGCTGATGGTGGGCCTCACGGCATCGGCCCTCGCATTTCTGGTGTTCGGACTCGCAGACTCGCTGTTGTTGCTGTTTGTCTCGCGGGTCGTGCAGGGTGCTGGAGGAGGCACCACTGGCGTGGCACAGGCGTACGTGTCCGATACAGTTGCGCCAGCTGATCGCGCGAGGGCGCTCGGCTGGCTTTCGGCAGCGACGGCAGCAGGGGTGATGATTGGGCCCGCGATCGGGTCGGTAGCCACGCGTTTCGGGCCGGCCGTGCCGGGATTCCTCGCCGCAGGGCTCTGTTTCCTCAACGTCCTCGCGGCGTGGCGCTGGCTCCCGGAGTCGCGTCGACCGCGGAGCGGTGTGCAGCCCAAGCGCAAGCCGGTCTGGCACGGGGCGTGGATTGCCCTTCGGCACCCCTCTGGCGCCGCCGCACGACTCATCTGGATGTACGGCGCGGGCATGCTTGCGTTCTCGCTGCTCACCAGCATCCTCGCCCTCTGGCTTGATGCGCGCTTCGGTGTGACCGAGGCCAACATCGGCTATTTCTTCGTCTACAGCGGGCTCCTTTCGCTGGTGATGCGATCGCTCCTGCTCGGGCCGGTCGTCGACCGGGTGGGAGAGGCCTGGGCAGTCCGCATCGGTGCGTTCACGCTCGCGGCGGGTTTGCTCATCTATCCCCTCGCGCAGTCGATCTGGGCGTTGGTCCTCATCATTCCCTTGGTACCGATCGGCACGGCGCTGCTCTTTCCCGCGGCAACGTCGCTCCTGTCTAAGGTCACCGATCCCGAGGAACTGGGCACGATGATGGGGGTGGCGCAGACCTTTGCGGGGATCGCCCGGGTCATCGCGCCTATTGCGGGCACAATCGCATTCCAGCGGCTCGGTGTCGACTCGCCGTTCCTATTGGGCGGCGCCACCATGCTTCTTGTCGGATGGACGGCATTCCGCTATCTCCGCCCGCGCGAACCCGTGCCGGTAGGGTGATCGCACCGATTATGATGTCCGCATGACCCTCCCCCCTCTACCTGACAGCTCCGACACGTTCGCGACCGCGTCGTGGAGCGAGATCGCGGGCCACTACCACGCTCTGGCTGAGGCTCCGCTCGACGCCACGACCGTCGACGGTTGGTTGGCGCACTGGTCCCGTCTGGACGAGCTGGTGACGGAAGCCGCATCCCTCGCGATGATTGCCTACACCTGCGACACCGCCGACGGCGAGAAGCAGGCAGCGCACCTTCGGTTCTCGACCGAGGTCATGCCCCAGCTTGAGGAAGTGGAAGTCGTGTTGGCACGGCGGTTCGTCGCGATCGGCAGCAAGGACCCGGATCTTGCGACCACGCTGCGGCGGTTCCGTGCCGGTATCGAAATCTTTCGCGAGGAAAGCGTCCCGCTGGTCTCGGAGGCGGAGGGGCTCGCCGCCAAGTACCAGCAGATCACCGGCGGCATGACGGCCAGTTGGCGGGGCGAGGACATCCCGCTTCCGCGCCTTTCGCCGTTCCTCAAGTCCCGAGATCGTGCTGAACGCGAAGCAGCCTGGCGCGCTTCCACGGCGCCGTACGTGGAGGCGCGCGACCCACTCGCCGCGGTGTTCGACCGCATGGTCGACCTGCGTCACCGCATGGCCCGCAATGCAGGGTTTGCCGATTACCGCGACTACACGTTCGCGGCCAAGTGTCGGTTCGATTACACACCGGCGGATTGCGAGCGGTTGCACGACGCGATCGAGGAGGCTGTCGGACCGGCGATCGTGCGGGCTCTGGAGACCCGACGTCGGAGACTCGACTTGGCGACGGTCCGCCCGTGGGACCTCGCCGTCGATCCAAGGCGCGAGGCGGCACCGGTGCCGTACGAAAGCATCGCCGAGCTCCAGGACACCGCAGCCCGGATCTTCATGACGGTTGATCCGGAACTCGGAGCCGAATTCCGGAAGATGGTAAAGGAGGAACTGCTCGATCTTGAGTCACGACCGGGGAAGGCGCCAGGCGGCTACTGCGACACGCTGCACGCTCGTGGCGTGCCATTCGTGTTCATGAACGCAGCGGGAGTGCCGGAGGACGTCACCACGCTGCTGCACGAGGCCGGGCACTGCTTCCACGCGTTTGCGGCGCATCCACGACCCCTGATCTGGCAGCGGCACCCCGGCGCAGAATCCGCGGAACTTGCCTCGATGTCGATGGAGCTCCTGGCAAGCCCGCATCTTGCGCGACCTACCGGCTACTACGGTGAGCATGATGCACTCTCGGCGCGGCTCGAGCACCTCGAGGACATCCTGATGTCGCTGGCGCACATTGCTTCGGTCGACGCGTTCCAGTCGTGGGTCTACACGCACGACGAGGGTCGGGACGCCGTGGCCCGCGATCGCGGGTGGTTGGCTCTTCGCGAACGGTTCGAACCCGGCGTGGACTGGACAGGACTTGAGGCGGAACGAATCGCGCGCTGGTACCGACAGCTCCATATCTTCCTGTATCCGTTCTACTACATCGAGTACGGCATCGCCCAGATCGGGGCGCTCCAGGTGTGGCGTAATTCCCGCCACGACCCGGAGGCCGCGGTCGCATCCTACCGCCGCTTCATGGCGCTGGGTGCGACCCGCTCACTGCCCGAGCTGTACGCTGCCGCCGGGGCGACCCTGTCGTTCGATGTGACGATGTTGAGGGACCTCGTCGCCATGATCGAGGAGGAAATGGGGGTGCTCGGAGACGCTCTTGGGGCGCTGAGCTGACGCCGCCCGCCCCTTCGGGAACGGCAGTTGCCCGTACAGGTGACCATCGCCTTCCATTGCGCCCCGCTGGCCGGTCTGGCAGATTGAACAGTTGGAAGTGATTGTACCCTGGTCTTGGAGTGTGGATGGCGAAGGAAGATGGTATTGAAATGGAAGGCGTAGTGCAGGAGGTCCTTCCCGACAGAAACTACCGGGTTCTCCTGGAGAACGGCCACACCATCCTCGCGTACGCCGCTGGCAAGATGTCGAAGTTCAAGATCCGGGTTCTCGAGGGTGATCGCGTGAGCGTGGTGCTCTCGCCGTACGACCTCACTCGCGGCAGGGTGGTTTACCGGCACAAGTAGGCAGTCGGCATGGATCAGCACCGCGCCTGCACGCAGCGGCCGACATTCAACTCGATGTCGGCCTTTTTCGTGTTCGTGAACGGTCGGTCAGCTTCCGAGCAGTTTCGCCGCGAGACGGGCCAGGTCGCCGCCCCTCCGACGACCTCCCTCCGTCACCGCCTCCTCGATTGCGCTGCGGAACTCGCCGGCCGACGCCCACCGTGCCTCCACGTCGTTGCGCAGGGCCTTGGCGAGAACGGCTGCGAGGGCCATGCTCACATCCGGGCGCTCGGTCGCGATGTCAGGCAGAACGTCGTTGGTCTGTTTTGCGAGGATCTGTTCCACCGAGCTCCCTGGGAATGGGGCACGCCCGGTGAGTGCATACGTCGCGACCGCAGCGACGGAGTAGAGGTCGGTCCGCTGGTCGACCCGCTCACCGAGCAGCTGTTCGGGAGAGGCGAATTGTGGCGTACCGCTCTGCGACGTGGCGCCGCCGAACCGTCCGTGACCACGGAGGGCCAGTGCCAAGCCGAAGTCAGTGATGCGGATCGAGCCGCCACGTTCCACCAGCATGTTCTCGGGCTTGATGTCGCGGTGGACGAGGCCCATTGCGTGCGCGTGGCCAAGCGCCGATAGCGCCTCGCGGAGCAGACGGAGCACGCGGTCAACCGGCATCGGGCCATCGCGCTCCACGAACTGGGCGAGGTTCGGCCCGTGCACCAGCTCCATCGTGTACCAGAGGAGCCCAGAGCGGCCGGCGATGTCGTAGATGTCGACGATGTTGGCGTGGTTCAGGCGCGCAGCGAGCTGTGCCTCCCGACGGAAGCGCTCGACCACCGCTGCGTCCTGGGTGAAGTGCGGATGCAAGACCTTCAGAGCCACCTCGCGCTCGAGGTGGAGGTCGCGGACGCGGTACACCCGACCGAAGCCGCCACGCCCGAGCGAATCGAGCAGTTCGTAGTCGTCACCCAGCGCCCGCCGCAAACGGGCTTCCCAATGTGGACCGTCGGCGAGGTCGCCCGTCAGGCTCGGCAGTGCCACCGCGGGCATCTCGAACTCGCCGGCGTCGCTCGCGAAATCCTCCAGCATTTCCGACGCCGTGAGGTAGCGGCGGTCGGGATCGGGATGCAGCGCGCGGTGAATCACCCGCTCCAGCGCGACCGGGATTACTGAGCGCACCCGCCGTGCCGGCACGATGTCGGCCGGATCGAGAGGGGGCGTTGCGCCGGTGACCGCGTAGTACAGGATTGCGCCTGCGGTGTAGATGTCGCTGGTGGGATCGCCAATCGAGCCGTCACGCACTTCGGGCGCGAGGAACGGCAGACCCGTTGGTACCTCGACCGGCGGGATCTCGGGGAGCGTGAGATTGCAGAACCGGAGGTCAGTGACGGTGCCGCGGCCGCTCAGGCCAAGCAACAGCGACGCCGGGACGATGCGACGGACGACGATTCCGTGCGCGTGCGCATGTTCGAGTGCGCTCAGCAGGTCGCGCGCGAGGACGTGCACGGTCGGGACGGGTCGCGCCCCGCGGTCGACTGCCTCGGCGAGGCTTTCACCTTCGATCCAGTTACCGACCCGGAAGGCGATGTCGTCGGCGACGCCCGCCTCGTAAATATGTCGAATCGCCGGGTGGTCAAGCCGCGCGAGCGCCTCAGCCTCCTTGATGAACCACCGTCGCAGGGCGTCGCTTGAAAACAGATTGACGCGCAAGGACACATCGCGCTGAAGGACGAGGTCTTGCGCCCTGAAGAGGATGCGCTCGGCAGACTCGGCAACGGTTCGATCGATGCGAAATCGCGACCCGAGCGCGGCGTCGATGCGTGCAAGCACGTCCTCAGGAATGGCCATTGTCCAAAGATATCAGCCGGTCAGCCCAGGGCGGGTCACCGTCCCTCACCGAGCGTCGGGGCCAGGCGTTCCAGCAGGTAGCGCAATTCGTGACACATGCCGCGGGACGTCCAGTCCACGCGGCGCACAAGTGACTCGATGAGGTCACGATACCAGCCGAGGGCGTGCGTTCCTGACCCAAGGTCATGCGCCTCCAGGTACTCGGGGCCAAGTCGCTGAGCGAGCGCGATGGCAGAGCCGCATTCATGAATCTCGTCGGCACAGCAGATGTCGAGCGCACGCGGTTCCATAGCGCGCAGGCGCGCGAGCATTGCACGCTTCCGCTGCACCCATGGGACCGGCGATCCGTCATATTCCACGCAGCATTCTGCGGCGTCCCGCGCCACCGCCAGGACCGCAGGACCGAATTTGTCGTTGATCTTCCGCTCGACCGGATGGCGATCACCCTCGGGAATGACCTCAAGCGCGTGGTGCACCACGCCGGCGACCAAGGTGATCTCATCGGCACCGTGACGCGCGAGGATGATCGCTACGTTGGCTGGTCGGGAGATGAACGTCAATCGGCCAAGCATGGGGGCGTGCACGCTATGATGCTTCGCTGCAAACGCGAGGGCGTGGCTTACGCGGTCGCTGTAGCCGTTCATGCCATGTCCATCAGGGTATCCCGAGAAACTTGTGGGTCTGCAGTGAGAGCTGCCACCGGGGATGCGTCAAGCAGTACGCCAGTGCCGCATGGGTGTTCGCGTCGCGGTTCGGGCCATCCATTGGTTGCAGCAGGTAGTGCGCGAACTCCAAGTCGTGGAAGCATTCCGGCATCGCGGCCGGCTGTGGGAACACGAGCTTCAGTTCGTCGCCGTGACGCTGGACAAGCGGAGCGCCCGCCTTTGGTGACACGCAAATCCAGTCGATCCCGGACGGCACGGTCAGCGTGCCGTTGGTCTCGATCGCGATCTCGAAGCCGTGCTGATGCAACGAATCAATGAGGGAGACGTCCATCTGCAGCGTGGGTTCACCGCCCGTGCACACGACATAGCGTCGGGCGAGGGGGTCGTCGCCCGAAGGCCATGTGTCGGCCACCGCCTCGGCCAACGCGGCAGCGGAGGCGTACCGACCGCCGCCGGGCCCATCGATGCCTACAAAATCGGTGTCACAGAACTGGCACGTCGCCCGGTGGCGGTCGGCTTCCCGTCCGGTCCAGAGGTTGCACCCCGCGAACCGACAAAATACGGCGGGGCGGCCGGCATGTCGGCCCTCACCCTGCAGCGTGTAAAAGATTTCCTTGACGGCGTAGGTCATGGGCTGCTCGCCGACAACACCGGATCGACCAGTCCCAGTTGCGTAAACCCACGAAGTCGCAGGACGCATGCATCGCAGAGTCCGCATGCCGCGCCCGTTGCGTCAGGGTCGTAGCACGAGTGCGTCATCGCGAAGTTGATGCCCAATGCCATCCCCCGGGTGATGATCTCGGCCTTGTCGAGGTGCTGCAGCGGAGCGCGGATGGTCAGCCCCTCGAGCTGAGTGCCCAGGCGAGCGGCCGCCTGAAAGGCGGCGATGAATTCAGGGCGGCAATCGGGGTATCCAGAGTAATCGACGGCGTTGACCCCGATGTAGATGTCGCGGGCTCCCAGCACCTCGGCCCAAGCGAGGGCGTACGAAAGGAAGATGATGTTTCGTGCGGGCACGTACGTCACCGGGACGCTCTCGGCGATAGTCTCCGCTGACCGCCCCTTCGGCACGGCAATCACGTCAGTGAGGGCAGAGCCCCCTACGCTGGCAAGATCGATATCGATGATGCGATGACTCGCGGCGCCGACGGCACCAGCAACGGCCGCCGCGGCCTTCAGCTCTGAGGCATGCCGCTGGCCGTAGCGGAACGAAAGCGCATGACAGGCAAACCCGGCTTCGCGGGCGATGGCCAGGCAGGTGGCGGAATCCATCCCCCCCGACAGGAGGACGATGGCGGGACGGCGGTCGGACATGGTGGCAAAGTAAGGGATAGTCGGGGAAGGACCATGTCCGCATCGCGGGCTCCCCGGTGTTGTTGGCCGAGGGTGGACCGTCTCCCTTCTCACCTGCTGGCACTGCCGGCGGGGTTCACTTCACGGGACGGACCACGATGACGAAGAGCGACGAGGGGGACACCCCCAGCCCGAGACGTGCCGAGTTGACCAGCAGACCTTCCACGCCAGAGTTGGAGGGCGGACCGCCGATGCCCGAGGAGCTGACCGGCAGGGCAAGCAAGACCGCCGAGGACCTCACGACGCTGTTTGCCAACGATGGAGCGGATCATATCGAGGACGGCTTCAAGGGTGGCAGCAACCGGGACGAGGACGTCGAGATCCCGACCGGCCCCGACAGGGATTCCAGCGATGACGAGGACGTGACCGCTGGCTAGGGAATTGATTCGTCAGGAACAGGTTTCGTGTCTCAAGGAGGTTTTGCCATGTCCCGGAAATCCGTAGTGGCGCTTGCATTGATGGCGGCCGTGTTCACCTCACCCCTGATCGGTCAGTCTCGGGGCAAGACGAAGGAAAAGGAAAAGGGTAAGCCGGCGCAGCCCGCGACCCCTTCGCGCACGGCGGTCGTGGCGTCGCCCCACGCAACGCCCCACGCACAGCAGCCCTCCGTGTTGATCTTCCACGACTCAGATCGCACTGCGATCCGTCGCTACCACCGCGACCACCCCGTCGCGGTGACCGAGCTTCCGCCTGGCATTCGCAAGCAGGTTGCCCGCGGCAAGCCGTTGCCTCCCGGCATTGCCAAGAAACAACTCGCGCCGGGGCTGATCGCGATCGCGCCGCGCCTCGAACGGGGGTACAGTTACGCTCGCGTCGGGCACGATGTCGTGGTGCTCAATCCGGCAGGAGTTGTGGTCGACCTGCTGCTTGACGCGTTCCGGTAGTGGCTGCCGTGCGAAAGGCGCAATGGCGCGCCTTTCCGACAGCGCGGCCCTTGATGTTGACGGCGCTGGGATGCGCGATTGGTCTCCTCGGTTGCTCGTCGGGCGATCGCTCCGCCTCGCGCGGGGACACGCTGACGGCGCGGCAGCGAGACAGCCTGATCGGTGCCTCCAAGCTCCCGGGTGCTTCCGGCGTCAACAGCGCCAATCGGCTCGCCGATTCGGCGGCGGCCCGTCGGGCACGCGAAGCAGCGGCCGCGACCGATCCATGATGCCGCACCGGCGTTCGGGGCGAGGTCGTCATTGACCACTCCGATCGGTATGTTGGCAGTCGCGGTCGCGGTCATCAGTGGCGTAGTGCTCGGCTGGATTCTTGGTTCTCGTCACGCCGGCCGCGCGGGCCAGGCACTGCGCGAGTCGTTCACCGCGATCGCCGCCGACGCGTTGCGTGCCAACAACGACCAGTTTCTGGCCGTGGCACGCGCGTCGATGGGCGAATTTCAGCAGGGTGCGCGCTCCGACCTGAACGCACGGGCACAAGCGATCGATCATCTCCTTCGACCAATGCATGAGGGACTCGCCCGGGTGGACGCCCGGCTGCTCGCCTTCGACCGCGACCGGGTCGCCAGCGCGGCCTCGCTGCAGGAGCATCTCCGATCGATGGCGGTGACGCAGCAGCAACTCACCGCCGAGACTCAGCAGCTCGTCCGCGCGTTGCGGGCGCCGCAGGGCCGGGGCCAGTGGGGCGAGCTGCAGCTTCGGCGCGTTGTCGAACTGGCCGGAATGCAGGAGCACTGTGACTTTTCCGTGCAGGTGACCGTTGGCTCGGAAGGGGCCCGCCTGCGCCCCGACCTCGTGGTCCACCTTCCCGGAGACAAGAGCGTGATCGTCGACGCCAAGGCGCCCTTATCTGCGTACCTCGACGCCCTCGATGCCAGCGATGAGACTGCCCGCGGTGCGTTGCTCGACCAGCACGCCAGGCAAGTTCGTGATCACGTCACGGCCCTATCACGCAAGGAATACGCAAGCCAGTTTGCCGAGGCGCCGGACTTCGTGGTGCTCTTCCTCCCAGGCGAGGCGTTTTTCAGCGCTGCGTGCCTACGTGACGCGGGACTCATCGACTACGCGATTTCACGTGGCGTGATACCGGCCTCGCCGACCACGCTCATCACCGTGCTCAAGGCGGTCTCATACGGGTGGCAGCAGGAACGGGTCGCGCGCAACTCGGCGTTGATTCGCGACGAGGCCATTGCACTGCACGATCGCATGCGCACGGTCGGCGAGCACCTGGAGCGGGTCCGTCGTGGGCTCGAGCACGCGGTCACCGCCTACAACGGCGCGATCGGATCTCTTGAGTCCCGAGTGCTGCCGACCGCGAGGCGCCTACGGGATCTCGGCGCGGCAAATGGTGGTGCCATCGAATCACTCAATCCCGTCGAGGCACTACCGCGAAGCGCCGTGGCTGAGGAGCTCGCCGTCGCACCGCCAATCGACGTTGGCCCGGACGAGAGAACCGATCCACCACCTCCATCGTTGTAATGGAGCAAGCGCATCGACACCGATACCTCTGGAGGATGCATGTTTTCCCGATCTGCCCGTATCACCTTTGCCCTTGGCGCCGTCGTGTTCGTAGCAGGATGCCAGGGGGCGAGAGCGGATGACGCCACGCCATTGCCGGATGTCGCCAATGCGCCACCCCTCGCTGCGATGGCCGGTCGTGATTCCGTCTTGCTGGCGGGTGGATGTTTCTGGGGCTTGGAGGCGGTGTTCGAGCGGGTCAATGGTGTGACCGAGGTCGTATCGGGCTACGCGGGGGGCACAACGCGAAACCCAACCTACGAGCGCGTCAGTTCGGGGAGTACCGGCCACGCTGAGGTCGTCAAGGTTGTCTTTGATCCCTCGGTGGTGAGCTATGCCGACTTGATGAAGGTGTTTTTCTCGGTCGTGCACGACCCGACGCAGCTCAATCGCCAGGGCCCCGATCACGGCACGCAGTACCGTTCGGCCGTCTATTACGCCTCACCGGCGCAGCGTGCCATGACCGATCAGTATATCGCTCAACTGACCAAGGCGAAGACTTTCTCCGCGCCGATCGTCACTGAAGTCGCACCATGGGGGCAGTTTTTCGAGGCCGAGGCGTACCATCAGGGGTATTACGACCTCCATCCTTCGCAGCCGTACATCGTCTACAACGACAAGCCCAAGGTGGAAGCGCTGAAGAAGCAGTTTCCGGCACTCTATCGAGATCGTTAGAGGTCGGGCCCGACGGGTTCGCCGCCGCGGCGGTCGGGTTGGACCATCTGAGAAGGGGTTGAAAGTTGGTAGAAAGGTCCATGGTGGCCGGATTCGGGGTGACCGTCGTCAACACGCGGCCTGATATCCGGACCCCCGATGTCCTCGCCCGACTCGACGCCGCCCTCGAGCTACTCAGGCGGCATGTGCCCCATCACGTGCGGCGGATGCGCCGCGACTTTTCCGGGTTCCTGGTCGAGCGTCGTGCCTATCGCGGCGCGTATCTTCCGCAGACCCGCACTTGCCTGGTCGAACTGACGTTTGTCGTCAATCGGACGTTCACGCCGGCCCAAGTTGCGGCGACGATTCTCCATGAGGCGATGCACGCACGCCTTCACGCCCGCGGCATTGCCATCAATGACGGCCCGCGCCAAGAGCGTTTCTGCCGGCAAGCCGAGATCGATTTTGGTCGGGAGGTCGAAGGTGGTGACGCGATCGTGGCGCGAGCCCTGGCTGCGCTGGATCTCGACGACCGCGGGATCGCGCCGGCGATCAATCCGGCGATCGCGGCGGCTCGTATCGCAAGCGAAGACCGCGCGGCAAGCCGCTCATGACTTCCGCAGCATCCTCGTCAGCGCGCGGTCGAGCGCTGCGGCGAAGGCGTGTTTATGGCGGCCGTCCCAGGGCGCCGGCCCCCCAGTGTTGACGCCCGCGGCACGGCAAGACTCCATGAGGTGTCGAATCGACAGTCGCTCGCCGATCGTTTCCTCGGTGTGTTCCTCGCCCCGAGGGTCGAGTACCACGATGCGCTGGGGAACGAGAAGCGCGGCGAGCGGGATGTCCTGCGTGATGACGAGGTCCCCCGCGACGGCGTGATCGACGATGTACTGATCGGCGACATCAGGCCCGCCGTCGACCCGCACCGCCGATACGAGAACGTTTCCTGGTGGAGTCTCGACGCGCTGGTTCGCGACGAGAATGGTGACAAGTTGGAGGCGTTTGGCAGCGCGGAACACCACCTCCTTCACATCTCGCGGCGTGGCATCGGCATCGATCCAGATGGTCATCGCCTCACCGGCGCCGGTCACCGGTGCTCCCCTCCCGAGTGTTGGCCATGGCGAGCCGTCATCGTCGTGATCAGGCCAACACCGCGAGAGCGGCCTCGATGTCCGGCAGTTCGAAGCGAAATCCCGCCGCGCCAAGCTTGGCAGGCACTGCCCGCGTACTCGTCAGCAGCGCAGCGTCGGCGAGCTCGCCGAACAGGAGGCGAAGTGCAAGCCGCGGGACCGGCACGATGGCGGGTCGGTGCACGGCGTCAGCGAGTGCCTGAGTGAATGCAGCGTTCCGCACTACGCCAGGCGCCGAGACGTTAAACGGCCCATTGAGTGATGAGTGGTCGATCAGAAATACGACGGCCCGCACCGCATCCTGAATCGACACCCAAGGCATCCAGTGATCTCCGCCGGCAAGTGGTCCACCGAGGCCAAGCCTGAACGGAGGAAGCATCCGCGCGAGGGCGCCGCCGTCCTTGGAAAGGATCGGGGCGAAGCGGGGATGCGCCACCCGGATTCCCGCGTCGCGAGCCGGATCGGCGGCTCCTTCCCACCTGGTGGCGAGCTGACCGAGAAAGTCGTCGGCCGGCGGTGTAGTCTCGTCAACAACGGCATCACCGCAATCTCCGTAGATCCCGACCGCTGATGCGCTCACCAGCACAGTCGGCGGATGTTTCATTCCTGCGAGGGTGCGTGCGAGCAGGTCCGTCGGCCCGACACGACTGTCGAGCAGTTGCTGTTTGCGCTCTTCCGTCCATCGCTTTGCGGCGATGTTCTCGCCGGCGAGATGCACCATCGCATCGATTTCCGTGAGTGCCGCAGCGTCGAGCGTTCCAGAGGCCGGATCCCACTGCACCCCATCCCGCATCCGGTGCCGCGAGATAGGGATAACGACGTGGCCGGCCTTTCGCAGGAACGCGCCCAGCGCCGTGCCCACCAGCCCCGTCGCTCCGGTGATCGCGACACGCATCATCGTCCCGGCATCCCGCGCCGCGCCCGCTCGCTGGAGAGCAACGCCGCGACATGATGACCGGTGATCAGGCCAGCGAACCGACCCGCGGCGTCGACCACCGCCACCAGGTCGCGACCAGATGCCTCCAGGCGCTGGATTACTTGGTCGAACGGGGTGTCGACGGCAATTGCGTCGAGGTCTTTGTTTGGTTGCACCACGGTGGAGAGCGGCGCGTCAAGGCCGGCATCAGCAATACCCCGCAACAGGTCGTCACGGGTGAGCACTCCGTGCAGACGGTGTTCCGGGTCGGTGACGGGGAACGCCGTCTGCTCCGACTGCACGGCGATGCGCATGGCGGCGTCGAGCGTGGTGTCCTGCGGGAGCAAGACCAGGCTGGGCAACATCAAACGGCCGGCATCGAGACCGCCCGCGAGTTCGCTGGCCTGTACCGCCTCGAGCTCGGCCTGCGCGCCGAGGAAGACAAATCCCGCGATGAGGAGGAGGATGGGGCTGCGCGTTATCCCGAACAGGGCGAACCCGGCGGCGATGGCCTGCCCCACTCGGGCGGCGATACGAGTCCCGCGAACGAGTCCGAGCCGCATCGCGAGCAGCGCGCGGAACACCCGTCCGCCATCCATTGGAAACGCAGGGATGAGGTTGAAGAGGAGCAACACCACGTTCGTGTAGAGCAGGGCGCTCCACAGGGGCAGGTTGAGGAATCCGGCGCCCAGATTGAAACTTCGCGCGCCTCCCACGACGAAGGTGCCGGCGAGGGCGATCACGATAGCCAGCGTGACGAGCGGTCCTGCAAGCGCGATCACCAGTTCGTGCGCGGGGCGCCTCGGCAGTGAGGCGATGCGCGCGATGCCGCCAATGGGCGTCAGCAGTACATCGGGGGTGCCGATGCCGTAGTGTCGGGCCGCGAAGATGTGCCCGAACTCGTGGAGCAGGACCGATGCGAACAGCAGGACAACGAAGACCACTTCGTCGAGCGCGCCCGCGGTTCCCGCGTGTTGCCAGCCCATCCACGCATACCAGCCGATCAGGAGCAACATCGTCACATGCACGCGCACCTGGGTCTCGCCGACCGATCCGACGCGGACCGCCCATCCCCGCTGATTCGCCATTCTTCGCTCCAGTGCTCCCGCTGAACCGTTCCACGTCCCCTGACGCAATACCACGGTGATGCATGCAGAATAATCATCTGGCGGTCGGGTCCGGCTGTCCCCTGCCGGGAGCGACCGTTATTGTTGATCCCTTCCCGACCGGGCAATGTCCCCGAGGAGCCGAGGCCGATGCCAACCACTACCGCCCCGTCCGTCCTGCCACCCGCCGCTGATGCGGCGCGTTGGACCGTGCGCGACGCTGAGAAGCTCTACAATGTGAATGGGTGGGGTCTCGGGTACTTCCGGGTCAACGACGAGGGTCATGTGGAGGTTCATCCACGGGGCGAGGCGGATGGCACCGGACCGGGTGTTGACCTCTACCATATTGCCATGGACCTGAGTGCTCAGGGCGTAGGGATGCCGTTGCTGCTCCGTTTCTCCGACGTCCTCCGTTCCCGCATCAGCGAATTGGCGGCACGGTTCAGCGACGCGATCCGCGACTTTGGGTACGAGGGTGAGTACACCACGGTGTATCCGATCAAGGTGAACCAGCAGCGTCACGTCGTGCAGGAGATTGTCGAGTTCGGCACGCCCCACGGTGTGGGGCTCGAATGCGGCTCGAAGCCCGAGCTCATGGCCGTGCTTGGTCTCAACGAAGCCACCCGGCACATCATCGTCTGCAATGGCTACAAGGACGAGGAGTTCATGCGGCTCGCGCTGATCGGCCAGGAGCTTGGCCATCAGGTGATGATCGTGCTGGAGCAGGTCAGTGAACTCGACGTGTTGCTCAAGGTGGCGGCCGAGATGGGGGTCGAGCCCACCGTGGGCGTGCGGATCAAGCTGGCGACGGAGGGGTCGGGGCGGTGGGCCAAGAGCGGCGGCGAGCGCTCCAAGTTCGGCCTGTCGGCCGTCGAACTGGTGCGGCTGCTCGACACGCTCGAACGCGAAGGGAAGGGGCACATCCTCAAGCTGGTCCATTTCCATCTGGGCTCGCAGATCACCGACATCCGACATCTGAAGAAGGGGCTGGAGGAGGTCGGGCGATATTACGTCGAGCTCCGAAAGATGGGATTCGACATTACCCATGTTGACGTGGGCGGCGGTCTGGGAGTCGACTATGACGGGTCGCGTTCCACGCGGCCGGCGTCGGTGAATTACACCATGCGCGAGTACGCGAACGACGTCGTCTATACCGTCGGCGGCATTTGCCGCAATGAATCGGTCCCGATGCCTCACCTGATCTCCGAATCCGGCAGGGCGATCACGGCGCATCATGCGTTATTGCTGGTCAACGTGATCGACTGCGAGTCACAGTACGAACCGCAGCGCGTCACGCTCGCGCACGATGCCCACCCGGCACTCCTCGAAATGCATGAGAATCTTGAGACGCTGTCCCTCGACCGTGTCGAGGAGGCGTTCCACGACGCGCTCTTCGCCAAGGAGCGTGCGCAGGAATACTTCGCGAGTGGCGTATACACGCTGCGTGACAAGGCCAACGCCGAGCAGCTCTACCTGACCACGCTCAATGCATTGGCGCAGCAGATCGGTGACGAGCGGGCTGCCCATCCCGAACTGGTCGCCCATCTCGAGACGACGCTGGTCGACCGCTACTTCTGCAATTTCTCGCTCTTTCAGTCGCTCCCGGACAATTGGGCGATCGACCAGATCTTCCCGATCATGCCGATCCATCGTTTGGACGAGATGCCCGGTCGGCGCGGCACCATCCAGGACGTGACCTGCGATTCGGATGGGAAGATCGATCGTTTCGCGGGAAGCCGGAGGGGGAAGCCGTCACTCGAACTGCATCGATGGAAGGAAGACGAGCCCTATATCCTCGGAATCTTCCTCACGGGTGCGTACCAGGAGATTCTCGGCGACCTGCACAACCTCTTCGGCGACACCAATGCGGTGCATGTACGCCTGAAGGAGGGGGGGTACGAGATCACGGACCTCGTTCACGGCGACACCGTAACCGAGGTACTGACCTATGTGCAGTTCCACGCCTCCGATTTGCTCGCCACCTTCAGGCGAAAAGTCGCCGCGCGCGCCGGAAGCATTTCGCGCCAGAATGCGAATGGCTTCATCGCCGATTATGTGGCAGGCCTGGAAGGGTATACGTATCTTGAGGGAGATCTGCCAGAGTAGGAAGGTCGTCAGTCGTTCGCTGCGTCTGCGCAGCATGAAGGCCGGCAGCCCTCAGGGATGCCGGCCTTCTGCGTGGGTAGCTGACAACTGACGACTGAAGTTTCGTTCAGCGCTTGACCATATGCACGAAATCCCGCTCATCGGGGCCGGTGTAGATCTGACGCGGCCGGGCGATTTTCTGTTCCTTGTCGCCATTCATCTCCTCCCACTGTGCCAGCCAACCCGGCAGGCGTCCGAGCGCGAAGAGCACGGTGAAGAAGTCGGTGGGATACCCCATCGCCTGGTAGATGAGTCCCGAGTAAAAGTCGACGTTGGGATACAACTTCCGCTTGATGAAGTACTCGTCCTGCAGCGCGATCCGCTCCAACTCTAGCGCGATCTCCAGCTTCGGGTTGAGGCCGGTCTGCGCGAACACGTCGTTGGCAACCTTCTTGATCAGCTTGGCACGCGGATCGTACGACTTGTAGACCCGGTGCCCGAAGCCCATGAGGCGGTCACCACCGCTCTTCACGTCCTCGATGAACTTTGGGATGCGGTCCTTCGTGCCGATCTCGTCGAGCATCCGCAGCACCGCCTCATTGGCGCCGCCGTGCAGCGGCCCGTAGAGCGCGGCGATTCCCGCCGACACCGCCGAAAACGGGTCGACACCCGATGAACCGACGGCGCGTACTGCGCTAGTCGAACAATTCTGCTCATGGTCGGCGTGCAGGATGAAGAGGATCTCCAGCGCACGCTGCAGCACGGGGTTCGGCTCGTGCTTCCCGCCGATGCTGAACGTCATGTTCACGAAGTTGCCGATATAGTCGAGGTCGTTGCGGGGGAACTCGTACGGCAGGCCCCGGGAATGCCGAAAGCAGAACGCCGCGATGGTGGGCAGCTTGGCCATCAGGCGAACCCGCTGGATATAGCGGTTCTGCGGGTCGTCGATGTCCTTCGCGTCGGGATAGAAGGTCGACAGTGCCCCGACCACGCCGAGCAGCATTCCCATCGGGTGCGCATCGTAGCGGAAGGCATCGAGGAACTTGAGCACGTTCGTATGGACATACGTGTGATAGCGGATGTCCTCGGTCCAGGACTCGAGTTGCGCCGCGTTGGGCAGCTCCCCCTCGTTGAGGAGCCACGCCACCTCGAGGAACGACGAGTGCTCGGCGACCTGTTCGATCGGGTACCCGCGGTATCGCAGGATCCCCTGGTCACCGTCGATGAACGTGATGGCGCTGCGACACGCGGCCGTGTTCAGAAAGGCCGGGTCGTAAGTCATCAGGCCGAAATCCTCGGCCGATGTCTTGACCGCGCGCAGGTCCATCGCGCGGATGGTGCCATCGGTGACCGGTGCCTCATAGGAGGTTCCGGTGCGATTGTCGGTGATCGTCAGGGTATCGCTCGCCACCGTGGTTCGCCTCGGGATCGAAGTGTGCGGAAGACGCGAACTTGCGTTCCCGGAAGATAACGCCGCTCCCGATGCCTTGCGCCGCGCCGCGATCGCGGTTTCTTGGGGCAATGGAATCGACGCTTTCCCGGGTTTCTGCGCCAGATCGACTCGAAGGCTTCCTCGTTGGGGCAGTGATCGGCGCATCGCTCGCCGCTGTCACGGTGAACGCAACCAGCGCTGAGGACGTGCGGGCGCTCGTCGGTCCGGACGGGCTACGTCCAACGGAGCCACCCGCTGGGCGACGTCGGGCACCGGTGGCGCTGGGCGATGCGCTCATCGAGGAGCTGGTCTCCGGTGGAGTCGACCTACGGCGCCTGGCACAGCGGTGGGTCGCCTGGCACGACGCCGACGGCCTCGACGCCGACCCGGCCCTCGTCGAGGCGCTGCAGCATATCAGATCGTTCGATGCGCCCCGGCCGGCCGGCGGAGCGCCCTGCAAGGCCGCGATGGCCGCTGCGTTGCCTGCCGCGCTCACGGCCACGGTTCCCCAGACCATGATTGGCGGCGCCTTCCATGTCGCCCGCCTTCTCGATCCGGACGAGGCGACTGCGCTGGCGGCTGTGGTGGCGGTTGTCTGCGCATCGAGACTCCTGGCCGGGCACCGGGATTTTATCCCCGACGCGCTCGCCGTCTTGCGTGCCAACGATGCCCCATCCAATGTGGTCGAGGCGATTGCGCGGATCCCGCGCGACCCGCGGGATCCGCCGCCGAAACCGGATCAGGAAGCCACGCCGATCGCGGCCATTTCATGGATCCTGTGGAGTGTCCACCACCGACCTCGCGGTGCCCGCACGCTGGAAGCGATGGTGTTGACGGGGGGCGTGCCGGTGTCGATCGGTTCGGTGCTCGGCGCGCTGATCGGCGCGCGTGACGGCACCGGCAGCTGGCCACAAGCCTGGTTCGATCGCGCCGGGGAGGACGCAACGTTGCGCCGAGGCCTCGCTATGCGCCTGGCTGCTGGCGGGACCGGGAAATCCTAGCGGTGCCTCGTTGATCCCGGGTTGCTGCCGTCAACGCGCGCGGAGCACGAAGAATCCCTCGGTACTGCTGCTCATCACGATGATCCCGCTCGCGAAGAACGGATAATTGCTCCACGAACCGCCGTACCCGGGAAGGTTGGAAAGCGCCGGTGCGGTGTCAAAGAAGCCCAGCTGGACCGGCGCGGAAGGCACGCTTACATCCACGACGCGCAGGCCGAACTGATAGTTCGACATGAACATCTGCGTTCCGCGAATGTAATGGTTGTGATCGGTGGCGCGCGTGGGTCCGAAGTACTGGGTAACCAGGATGGGATCGTCGAGGTCGGTCACATCCCACACCAGCGTCCGGGTATTCGCCGTTCCCTGCCCTTCGTCAAGTTCGTCGTTGACCAGGAAGTAGCGGTGATCCTCGGTCAGCCATCCCTGGTGGGTGTAGGCAACGCCAGGATATCCCGCCCGGGAAAGGGCGATCGGTGCCGTCTTGACGGTGACGTCGGCAATGCTGATCGCAGTCTCGTTCGCGCCGAAGCAGATCTCCCGACCTGTGTACTGCGCGTCAGGTCCGATGTAGTTCACGCACTGCACGTCGTGGGTGTAGCCAGTCCCGGTGCGGCCGGTCTGGGTGTCGGCGAAACAGCCGGCAAAGACCGGATTCCCCGCATTGCGAAGGTCGACGATGTGCAACCCGCCTCCGCAGGTGGTCCCCCCGCCGCTCGCGCCCACGATGTAGCCGAATCCCGTCGCGGTGTTGATCGCGATGTTGTGCGCGCTGTTGATGTTGCGGTACACGGAATTCGGCGCGAACACGCGCGGACTTGTCACGCCCCGGAGCTGCGTCAGGTCAAACACCTGCATGCCGTGGGCACCGGCGCCGTCGGCCACGATGTAGGCGCGGTTCTGGTACACCTTGACGTCATGCCAGACATTGGCGGTCGCACCGACCGTGATCGGGAGGTAGCCGACGAAGCGAGGATCCGACGGCACCGAAACATCGATGAACGACGTGCCGTCCCGCCGCAGCACGATCGCGTACTCCTTCCCGTCGAGCGGGTCGGTCCATCCCCAGATGTCATTCAATGTGGCGGTCGATGGGGTGCCGATCGCCGAGCGTGGGAGGTACGCCACGAGATCGACATTCTGGCAAGGGAAGGGTCCGGCCATGCCGCCGGTGCACACAGTGAGCGCGCCGGTGATCGACGGACCCAGGGGACCCGTAAAGGTCGCCGTAAGATCCACGAACGTGCTTTGCGTACCGAGCGAGGCCGTGATCCGCGCCGTGCCGGCCCGTGCGACCGTGACGATGCCTGCAGCGTCAACCGGCAGTGCACCGGGGTTTGATGAGGTGAATGTGAACGGTGCACCCGTAATGTTCCGGTTGTTCGCGTCGCGTGCCAGCGCGACCACCGTCGCGGTCACTCCCGCAAGGTCGAGCGGCGTGGCAGGGGCGGACACCTGGACGGTGGTGGCGACTTGGGTGACATTGACCGGAATCAGAGCCGTCTTGCCCCCCGCCGAGGCCACCACGGTGTCGGAGCCGTTGCCGACCGACGTGACGAGTCCCGTCGTGCTCACCTGAATGATTCCCGTCCGACGAGTCGTGTACGCCACCGTAGCCGCCACCGATCCGCCCGCGGCGTCTCGCGGTGTGACCGCCAATTGTTGCGCTGTGCCGAGAGACGCGAAGCTGAGCGTACCCGGTGAGGCCTCGACCGTCACCACGCCGCCCGAGGGCGGTGGCGGTGGTGGTGGCGCTGGGGGAGGAATGACCGGGTCGATTGTGCTGGTGCCGCAGCCCACTGCAGAGACGAGGAGGACGGTCGCGATAAGGCGCTGGTTGAAGCGAATCACTGGGGCTCCGAACGGGCTCGTAAGGTGGCGACCGACGACAGCGGGCCCGCGGTCGGCGCGTGTCAATGATAAGGACGAAGGGGAAACTGGGAATGGGACGGTGCGGTTCCCGGGTGGGACTCCCCTTGTAGGTTGCAGGAGTACCCAGTCGAATGAGGACCACATGCATGGCAGGAAACACCTAACCGTCTGTACCATCGCCGCGTGCACCGTTCTCGCTGCGTGCTCGGCGCCCGCTGCGGATCGCGGTGCCCCGATCTCGAACGCTCCCGGCGAGTGCACCCCCATTGATACCCGCTCGCCGAATGCTGCGGGGCAGCAGCCCGCGTTTCGTGGCCAGACCCGCGCCTGCGCAGCGCCCTCCTCCACGAATTTTACGGTCACGGTGGTGGCCACCGGGCTCGAACACCCGTGGGCGGTGGAGCCGTTGCCGGATGGCTCGCTGCTCGTCACCGAGCGTCCGGGACGAATGCGTATCGTGTCAGCGTCCGGGGACATGGGCCCACCACTCGCCGGCCTGCCCG